>NZ_JBFRCW010000005.1:0-376812 GCF_052113265.1 Novosphingobium sp. YAF33 | reverse complement strand
GGGGGCCTTCTCTACCAGCGAACGCAAGTGCATCATCGGATCGGTCATCGTGATTCCTTCCGTCAGGTTTGAGCTTCACAACCCAAACCTACCCGAAAATCACGGTGACCACCTCAGCCTTCAGCTACACCACGTCCTGGGACACGATCCCCCCAGCTTTTCCTTCATGCGGTAACGCTGACCCGCCATTCGATCCAGCCTACACCGAAAGAAAGAAGAGCTGGAGGGCTGGCGCGGGGGTTCGAATCTACCCACCAAACGTTAGGCACGCCCAAACAAGGGCAGCAATTTCGGCGACAGTAGAGCAGGCAAGTACTCCTATGAGAAACTTCGAGTGGCTCACTGTCGCTGACCTTGATTTACATGCCGCCCGGGAACCTGTCAGCTGAGCCCCAGCATTCCGCGAAGCCTCGAGAGGTCTTCGGCCAGAATATTGACCTTGCCCGCCAGCAGTTTGCGATCGCGGTCGGATAGTTTGAGGTAGGAGGCAAAACCGCCGCCGGGCACGCGGTACTTGGCCAGCGTGTCGAACACCGCCTTGAAATTGGCATCGGTCTTGGCCGCGAATCCAGGGTCGCGTCTTGCGACCAGCGGGCGCAGCAGGGTCACGATCTTGAAGGCGCCTTCGAAGTTGGCCTGGAAATCGTAGAGGTCGGTGCGGCTGTAGCGGTTTTCCTCACCCGATATCTTGGTGGCGGCCACTTCCTCCATCAGCACGGCAGCACCGCCCACGACCTTGGCGGGGGGGAAGGTCAACTTGAGCAGGCGGCTCTGCAATGCAAGAACGTCCGCCATCAGCTTGTCCGCCACCTTGCCGACGTTCCTGGTGCTCTTTTCCACCCAGAGAGCGTATTCGATGCGGTGAAAGCCGCCAAAGCGGGGATCTTTTTCAGCCTTCTCGTGATCGTCGGCGCGGGAATCGATCGCGGCGTCCAGATCGCTGAACAGCTCGGCCACCGGCTCGATCCGTTCATAGTTCATGCGCGTGGGGGCATAGAGCTTCTGGGCCAATGCGATGTTGCCGGCCTTCACAGCCGCCGTGAAGGCACGAGTATCGGCCACGAATTTGCGTACGTTTTCGTTCACGTAGAGTTTGTACTGCGCCACCGGCCCGACCAGCTGCAAAGGAGATGGTCTCGCCTGCGCCAACGCGGTTTCGGAAAACATC
The DNA here is from genome assembly GCF_052113265.1 of Novosphingobium sp. YAF33. Lineage (NCBI taxonomy): Bacteria > Pseudomonadati > Pseudomonadota > Alphaproteobacteria > Sphingomonadales > Sphingomonadaceae > Novosphingobium > Novosphingobium sp. YAF33. The sequence continues at coordinate 375,644 of NZ_JBFRCW010000005.1, read as the reverse complement.
GGCAGCGAAGCAAGGGGCGCGGCGGCGAACATACCCAGCAGGGTGCGGCGGGAGGATAGGAACATGGTCGTCTCCGTGATCGTAATGGGGATTGCTCAGGATCGCTCAGGCGGCGCGCGCAGCAGCGATCAGCGTGTGGCCGATCCAGTCCGCATCGTCGCGAATGCCTGGCAAAGTGAAGAAGAAGCCGCCGCCAATCGGCTTGATGTATTCTTCCAGTGGTTCGCCATCGAGCCGCTTCTGGACAGTGATGAAGCCCGCTTCCAGATCCGCCTGATAGCAGATGAATAGCAGGCCCATTTCCAGCTGGCCGGACTTGGTGACGCCATTGGAATAATTGAACGGACGCCGCAGGATCAGGTTGGCATCGCTGGCAGCATTGCGCGGATTGGCAAGGCGGATGTGGGAATCGAGGGGGGTCTTCGTGCCTTGCGGGTCGCGGTCATAGTCGGGCACGTGGTGCTCGGTCGCGCTGCCGTCGACAGGGGCATCCATGGGTGCGCCGCTGGGCTTCACGCGACCCATGATCGCTTCCTGCTCGCCCAGTGGGGTGCGATCCCAGCGTTCCACGAAATTGCGGATGATCCGCACTGCCTGATAGCTGCCGCCGGTGGCCCAACCGGGCTCGACCCCGCCGGGCGCCACCCAGACGATGCGGTCCATCAGCGGGGTGTCGTTGGAGTTGGGATTGGCCGAACCGTCCCGGAAGCCAAGGAAATTGCGCGCACTCTCCTCCGGCTGACCGGGCATGGAGGGGATCTGCGGCACCGTGCCTTCCTGCTTCCAGTGCAGCACCAGAAGGTCGGAGGTGTTCTTGATGATGTCGCGCAGGGCGTGGATGTTGGTATCGGGCGTGTTGGCGCAGAACTGGATCGACAGGTCGCCGTGGCACAGCGCTGCGTCCAGCGCATCGTTGGGATGCGCCTGCATCTGCCGGAGGTGCCGGGGCCTGAGGTCTGCAAGGCCGAGGTCGGCATTGAATAGGGATGCACCGACCGAAACGGTGATAGTCAGTGCATCGGGCTGCACCACCGGGCCAAGAATACCCGAACCGGCGGGCGGAAGCAGGGGATCGATATCCGGCTGCTGGCCACCACGCGTGAGGAATCCGATCCGCTCAGTCAGGGTGCGGAAAAGGCGTTCGAGATCGTCGAGGCTTTCGGCTAGCATATAGAAGCTGGCGATCATCCCGGCGCTGGGACGCGGCGTGGTGATGCCGGCCTGGTGCACACCCTGAAACGGCACGAGATCTTGCGTGTGGGTGCTGCGCGGCGCGTCGGCGACTTGCGAGCCGCCTGCCTGCGATCCGGCCGAAGCGCCTCCGGCACGCGCCAGCGCCGTCGCGGGCATGGCCGCCAGCAAACCGATGCCGCCGCCCAGCACTTGCCTGCGTGAAGACGGGAGGCTCATGTCAGCCCCAGCGCGGCATTGGTCTTGCCGAAATCGGCAGCGATCTTCGCTAGGATCGCCGCCATGGCACGGCGCTGCGCGGGATCGAGCTTGACGGCGCGCATGGTGTCGCCCGTGCGCAGCGGAGCCAGCGCCTTGTCGAAGGCAGCGAAGTCCGCATTGAACGCCTTGTCCAGCGCCGGGTTCGCCTTCACCAGCAGAGGCGAGAGCAGTTCGGCCACCTTGCTGCCGCTTTCGTACAGGCCCTGAAGGTCCGCCGGGCTGTCGTCGCCCGTTGCGGGCCCTGATGCGGACTGGACGGCTCCCAGCGAATCCGACAGGCGGCGGAACTGCTTTTCGGTAAAGCCGGCCAGATGTTCGGGCTTGAGTTCGATGCCCGCCAGCCGCTCCTTCAGTGTCGCGATATCGGCCAGCAGCTTGTCACCCACCGGACCCAGCGCCCTGGCTTCGCTGCCGTTCGCCAGGCCGTATTCGATCCGGCGGAAGCCCTGGAACGCGGGATCGGCGGTCTTCTTTTCGTAATAGTCTGCACGGGCATTGAGCCGCGCTTCGAGGTCACCGAAGACCTGCGCTGCCGCTTCGATCCGCACGTAGCTCTGGTGCGCAGGGGCGTAGAGCCTGCGAGCCTTGTCCAGTTGTCCGGCCTTGAGCGCGGCCACCAGAGCCTGCGCCGAACTGTCCAGCGTTTCCGCTTCGGTCAGCAGGTAGACCTGATATTCTGCCAGCGGACCGACATAAGTTTCCAGCGAAGGCCGCGCCGCCTCGGCATCCGATTCCGCCGAAGAGGTGACGTGGAGCTTGCCGCGCGGATTGTTGAGCAGGCCGCAGGTGATGTCGTATTCGCCGGGCTCCAGCTTGACCGTCATCGTCTGGCGCAGGCCGGGCGCGATATTCTCGCGCTCGTCGATCACCATCACGCCGTCGAGGATTTCCCACTCCAGCGCGCGCTGCGTCTCGTTGACGATGGTGAAGGTGGTCTTGCCCGCAGGCACGGTGATGTCGTTAGGATCGCAGACCTTGCCGCGGATGGTCACGGTCACGGCATGGCCATCGGTCGTGCGGGGCGTCCTGCCGCTGCGGTTCGAGGCATACCAGAAGGCAATGCCGCCCAGCAGCACGAGCAGCGCGGAGCCGACCAGCGCCACGCGCATCAGGGGCGAAGAAGAAGTTCTGGTCATCAGTGAGCCCCGGCGGGAGAGTGGGTAGGTCTTGGTGAGGGCCTGAAGAACCAGAACAGGCTGACGGCGAGGAACGCGACGTAGACGATGACTTCGCCCAGGACCGGCACAGCCTGGTAGCCGAGCAGGCCAGCAAGCACTGCACCGACCGGGCCATCCATCGGCAGCGTTTCACTGAGATCGACGACCACCGTCTGCAGGCCGTTCCAGATGCCGGCCTCATGGAACTTGCGCAGCACGCCCGCCAGCAGACCGGCCGCGACAAGCAGGATGAAGACGCCGGTAAAGCGGAAGAAGCGGCGCAGGTCGAGGCGGATGCCGCCCTTGTACAGGCCGATGCCGATAGCCAGCGAAGCTGCGATGCCGATCAGTGCGCCTACCGGCGCCTCCCATCCTCGGCTCTGCTGGAAGATTGCGAGCAGGAAGAACACCGATTCCAACCCTTCGCGGGCGACGGCCAGGAATACCATGGTGATGAGCGCCCAGGCCGGGCCGCTCTCGCGGGCCAGGGCGCGATCGAGCGAGGCGTGAAGCTCGCTTTTGATGGAGCGCGCCGCGCGGCGCATCCAGAACACCATTGAGGTGAGCATTACCACCGCCACCAGCCCGACCACGCCTTCGAACAATTCCTGCTGCTTCTGCGGAAACTCGGCCGCGGCGAATTGCAGCGCGGCACCCGCAAACAACGACAGCGCGCACGCCAATAAGACGCCTACCCAGATCGCGGGCATCAGGTCCTTGCGTTTGGCATGGTGGAGATAGCTGGCGACGATTCCGACGATCAGCGCGGCCTCTATCCCTTCGCGCAGCATGACCAGAAATGGGATCAGCATCGAATTCCTCATGTTCCAACGACATAACCATTAATCGCTAATGACTCGCAAAAGCAATCTAATTGATTTTCGTTTTTTTGCGCGTTGGAAACGCCGTCGCGTGGGCTCAATCAACCTGATGGCGATCAAGCCGCAAAATGCAGGCTCTTGTTGCGGCCATGAATGTCGGAAGCGATGGCTGGCGGCGACAAGTCACCGTTCAAACCATAGGCGCTTGCCCGCCTCATGGGAGCTTCGGCGAATGACGGAAATCGAATGACCAGCGTCGTGACACGCTCATCGAGGGTTTGGCATGGTCAACCTGCCCCTCCCCTCGAACAAGGATGTTGCGATTAACTCGCAATAGTGGTTAAGCGCGCCGACATGCCGCAATACGTCGCAATCGAAAGATCAAGCGCCTCCCGAAGGCGAATCCGGGTGGAAAACCCGCGATTTTTCTCGCTCTGTGTTACTATTCTCGTCCACATCGCCGGACTTCTTCTCATCGTCTGCGGCCAATTCCCCCACCGTACAGACCAGAACCTGCAACGTGACGTGACCATAATCACGACATTCGACGCCTCAGCCCAAGCTGCCCCAGCAAAGCAAAAGCCCGTTCCTGCCGCCGCCATCTTCCCACAGATCGAAAACAAAAAGCCCGCGCGCGTCCAGGAACTGCGTCACCTCTCACCCGACGCTGCTACCCCGCCAGCAGCTTCAGCTAATGCGAATTTCGACCAAGCGGCACCAAAAGGCATCGCCGAAAGTCACGAACCACGCGATGCGGCCCAAGATTACCGGGAGGTATTGTTCGCGCGCCTGGCCGAGCATCGAAACTACCCGGAGGCCGCCCGTCTCCGGAACTATCAGGGCGACGGGGCCCTGTCGTTCCGCATAGACCGCCGGGGCAACCTGCTGGCCGCTGCAATGGAGCGTTCTACCGGTCGCGCCGTACTCGACCGCGCTGCGTTAAAGCAGGTCCGTCGCTCCGCGCCGTTCCCCGAGATCCCTGCTGAATTGCCCGACGAACTTGTCGTCGCCGTGCCGCTCCAATTCCTGATCCTTTCACCCGCCAGGCAAATGGCGGCGCGATGACAGCAAAGGCACTCTCCCTGCTCGCCCAGCATCGCGGCGCGCTATTGGCGAGCGTGCGGCGGCGCGTCAGGCCTCCGGTCGAGCCAGCGGATATCGTCCAGGAAGCCTTTGCGCGCGCCATTCCGGCGATTGAGGCCGGTCGCGTGGTGGATGTGCAAGCCTTCGTCCACGGGATCGCCCGCAACCTTAGTGCGGAAGCCATGCGCCAACAGCAGCGATGGTCCCAATGGCTTGTGGAGGCTGACCACAGCGAACAGGTGGCCGACGATGCACCCTCGCCCGAAGCCCATGCCGCCGGGCGCCACGAACTCGATCGGCTACACGGCGCGATGGCAACACTGCCCCCGCGTTGCCGCGAGGTCTTCGCCTTGCGCCATGTCGAACTTCTGGAAAAAGCCGAAATTGCACAGCGGCTCGGCATTCATGTCAAACAGGTCGAGAAGCAATTGCGGCACGCCCTCGTGCTCTGCTCGCGCATTCTGGCCGAGCCTGGACAGGACGATTAAAAATGCGACGCCATGGCGCCAAATCCGTCCGAATTCCGACTGACTGTATGAGACGGCAGGCACAAGCCGTCACCATGGGAATCAAACGAGAGGTTGGCGATGTCGATTGAAGACGACGTAGACGCTCCGATCGGGACACTGGAAGAGCAGGCGGCAGACTGGATCGTCCGGCAGGACGGAACGGCGCTGGACGAGGCGGAACAATCCGCATTTTCGGAATGGCTAGCCGTGTCGGAACATCGCCGCGAATTCGATCGGCAGAACGCGATCTGGCAGCGTTATCGGCGCATGGCTTCACTGCCAATCCGCGAGGAGGACACCGCGCGCGCCTACCCGGCAAATCGCCGGACAAGCCGCTGGCTCCCCGCGCCCTCCGCCATCGCTCGTCGCTCCGCGGTGCCGGCCATTGCGGCAGTGCTTGCCTTGACGATTATCGGAAGCACCGAGGATTGGCCGGCGCGGCTGCGCGCGGACTATTCCAGCGGCATCGGAGAGCGGCGCAGCATCGCTCTGGCCGACGGATCGGTCGCGACATTGGCAGCAAGCTCGGCACTCCGCTTCGATCAGTCGGACGGCGCGCGCGTGGCGACGCTGCTAAGCGGCGCCGCCCAATTCAGGGTAGCGCCCGATCCGCATCATCCGTTCCGCGTCGAAACCGATGAAGGGAGCGTCACCGCTCTTGGCACCGTTTTCACGGTGGAAGAACGCTCAGGCGAACCCGAAGTCATCGTGCTGGAACACAGCGTCGCGGTTCGGACGTCCAGCGGAGCGAAGGCCGTGGTTCGGGAAGGCGAGAGCACTACCTTCACCGCGCAGTCCGTCGCCCGTCCCGTTCCATCCGATGCACTGGCGGCAACCGCCTGGACGCGGGGAAAACTGATCGTGTCCAACCGGCCGCTCAGCGAAGTCGTGGCACAGCTTGGCCAGCAGCGGCGTGGCTACTGGACCGTGCGCGGCGAGGCGGCGAACCTGCGGGTAAACGGGGTCTATGATCTCGACCATCCGCTCGATGCGCTGGCAGCGCTTGAAAAAACCCTTTCCCTGAAGTCCATCCGTATTTCCAACATGTTCATCGTCGTCAGTCGCTGAACTTCCGATCTCGCCAAAAATTTTTTCGCCCGAGGTAGGCTCCAAAATCCCCGCATCTTCGACCTACCTAATGAGAGTGCGTCGCATCAGCATTAGGATGCACTTGGTTCATTCGGGGGTTACAAGACATGAGGCAATTTTCCGCGCGGTCGCTGCTGGCTGCTGCATGGGTCGGTTCGACGATGCTCACGGCCGTAGCCGTCCCCGTATCGGCGCAGGCTCAACAAGCCGAGGCGGCGCGGCGCTACGAAATTCCGGCCGGATCGTTGGCGCAGGCATTGAACCGCTTCGCCGACCAAAGCGATGTTCAGATTTCCTATGAGGGGCGACTGGCCGATGGGCGCAGAACCCCAGGCCTAAACGGCACTTTCCTGCCTCGAGAAGCCCTGTCCCGCCTCCTGGCAGGCACTGGACTGGTCGCACGCGCGGCGGACGCGGGGACGCTGACGATCGTACCGGCCACCGTCGGACGGCTGGAACTGGACCCGATGCGCATCCAGGCGGTGGGCTATACGGAAGAGGCCGAAGACGACGGTTCCAGCAGTGACAGGCAGACCGCCCGCGACGGCTCTCCCATTGTCGTAAACGGGCAGCATGTCTCTCCCGATCTTGTGGCGGGTATCGGCCCCTGGGGCTCGCGCAGCATCGCCGACACGCCCTATTCGGTGACCGTCATGTCGAGCGAGCAGATCGAAAACACCATCGCCCGCGATCTCGACCAGCTCTACAAGATGAACCCCGTGGTGCAGACCAATGCGCCGACGACCATCTTCGGCTATCCGAACGTCCGAATTCGCGGCTTCGACAGCAGCACCGGCATCGTCGACGGCGTGCGGCTCTCGTCCTACACTTATGGGCTCGCGACCGAGGAAATCGAGAGGGTCGAGGTCATGAACGGCCTTTCGGGTTTCCTCTATGGCTCCGGCAACGTCGGCGGGGTCTCGAACTACGTCCTCAAGCGGCCGACTTACGAGCCGCTCGCCAACGTGGCGGTTGGCAATTACGGCGGCAGCCAGTATTTCGGCCACGTCGATCTCGGCGGCAAGATCACGAGTGACGACACCCTGGCCTTCCGCTTCAATGGTGCCTACGCCAATGGCGGCACGTCGAAGGACGACCAGCATCTGAAGAAGTGGCTGGTGAGCGGTGCGCTTGACTGGAACGTCTCCAGCAAGCTGCTGGTGCAACTGGAAGCCGCGCATACCTACTGGCATCTCGACCGTGTAGACACGCGCTTCTACACCAATGGCCTTGGCTACTGGCCCGATGCCTACGACAATTCGAAGACCTATACGCCGGGCTGGACCTACAACCAGACCACCTCGGACCGTATCGGCGCCAATGTGAAGTACCAGATCAGCGATTCAGTCTCGCTGCGATCGGCCTACATGTACAAGAACGATGAGCGCGAATACGTGATCATCTATCCGATCGACACGCCAACCGGCTGGTCAACCTACAACATCTCCAAGACATTCCCTTACGACACGGTTTCGCAGGGCGCTTACACGTACCTCGATCTTGCGTTCCGCACCGGCCCGATCGACCACAAGCTGACCCTGGGCGGTTCCTGGGACACCTACAAGGAAGTCCGTCACGTCGTCGGCAACGTGCCCGGCACTTATGCCGATGGCACGGCCTATCCGGCCGGGTCCAACCTGACACTGGATGAGCTGCTGAACATGCCGACGCCGGTGTTCGACGGCGATCCGGGCCCGCTCTACAAGGCGAACGACGCCACCAACTTCAACGCGATCATCGGCGACGACGTCACCTTCACCGATACCCTGAGCGCGCTGGTGGGCTTCAATTACAGTACGATCCGGACGCGCAGCTATACGACTGCGGGGGCCAGATCGTCGGGCTACAAGAAGTCCGCAATCACGCCCACGATCTCGCTAATCTACAAGCCCGTGCCCGCACTGACCACTTACGCCAGCTACATGGAGGCGATGGAAGCCGGCACGATCGTGCCCAACGATGCGACGCTCTACACCAACCCCGGAGAGGTGATGGATCCGGTCATCTCGAAGCAGTACGAAGTCGGGGCCAAGTACGCCTTTTCCGACAAGCTGCTGGTCACCTCCGCCCTGTTCCGCATCGAGAAGGCGAACAGCTACAACGAAGTCGCCCCGACAGGCATGATAACCATCAACCAGGACGGCCGACAGGTCCATCAGGGCCTCGAACTGACGCTGGACGGCCATGTCACCGATCATCTGCGGATCGTCGCCGGAGGCACGTGGATGGACCTCGGCATCGAGAAGGCCACCAACGCGGCGCTCAAGGGCAAGAAGCCGATCGGATCGTCCGCGCTGATGGCCAAGGCCTCGATCGAATATGAGATTCCCGCAGTGCACGGCCTCGTGCTTTCGGGCGGCGCCTACTACTCGGGATCGAAATATCAGGATGCGGCCAATGCCAACCGGATCGACGGCTACACGCTATTCGATGCAGGTATCCGCTACCGCACCGAGGCGCTGGGCCGACCAACCACATTCAATCTCTACGTCAGCAACCTGACCAACAAGGACTACTGGTCCTCGTACTGGCAACTGGGCCTGCCGCGCACGATCGCGTTCTCGGCGCGGACGGAATTCTGAGGCTTCGGAAGGGCGAGGATGCGATCATGAAGCAGGGTTTCCGCCAGTCGATGGCCTGGCTGCACACCTGGGTCGGACTGATACCGGGCTGGATCCTCTACATCGTCTTCGTCTTCGGCACGGCGGCGTTCTTCCAGTACGAAATCGACGCCTGGATGCGGCCCGAACTGCCTTCCGGCACGGCGGTGACCCCGCGCGCGCTCGACGCCGCGGACGCGCTCTTGCGCCGACGCGGCGCAGGAGCGGAAAGCTGGAGCATCTCGCTTCCCAGCGCCCGTGGTGGGAGCGGCCTTTCCGTGTCCTGGAGCATACCGGGACAGGACCGGCACGACCGTAAGGAGATCACGCTTGATCCCCGCACCGGCGACGAACTCGACGTGCGCGAAACCCGCGGCGGGTTCTTCCTCTACCGCATGCATTTCGACCTGCATTACATCTCGGTGCGCTGGGCACGCTATCTGGTCTGCGTGGCGGCGCTGGCCATGCTGGTCGCGATCCTTTCGGGCGTGGTCACGCACAAGAAGATCTTCACCGACTTCTTCCAGATGCGCTTCGGCAAGGGGCAGCGCTCCTGGCTCGACGCGCATAACGCCACCGGCGTACTGGCGCTCCCGTTTCACGTGATGATCACCTATACAGGACTGGTCACTTTACTGTTCACGCTGATGGCTTGGGCTATCACCGCGAACTTCGCGGACCGCGACGCCTTCTACGAGGCCTCCAGCCCCCGCCCTGAAGAGCGGGAGGTCAGCGGCCTCGCCGCCCCGACAATGCCGCTGTCCCTGATGGTCGCGAGCGCCGAACGGCAGTGGCAGGGCACCCGCCCCAGCTACATCAATATCGAGCACCCCGGTGACCTGAATGCGACGGCCCGTCTCTACCCCGAACGCACCGACTGGGGCGGCAGCCGGCGCAGCGCGCTTTACATCGACGCAGCACAGGCCCGCATCATTCCCCTTCCCGAACCGGTGAAAGGTGGTGCCAGCATGACGCGCGAGGTCATGGTCGATCTGCACACCGGCTGGTTCGCCGGGTACGGCCTGCGCTGGCTCTATTTCCTGTCCGGCCTCGGCGGCACCGCCATGTGCGCCACGGGACTTGCCCTATGGTGCGTAAAACGGCGGACAAAATTGCCGGACCCGGCCTGCCCGCACTTCGGCTTCCGCCTGGTCGAGCGGCTGAACATCGGCTTCATCGCCGGCGGTCCTGCAGGCATCGCCGTCTATTTCCTTGCCAACCGCCTATTTCCGTCCGCGATGGCAGAGCGTGGTGAGTGGGAAGTCGACAGCCTGTTCATCGCCTGGGGAGCAATCTTCGCGTGGACGCTGGCACGCCCCGCCAAACGCGCCTGGGTGGAAGCGCTTGGCGCCGGTGCCGTGCTGTTCGCGCTGGTTCCGATCGTCAACGCCGCAACGACCTCGCGCGGCCTCGGTGCGAGCCTTTATCGCGGTGACTGGGTATTTGTCAGCTTTGACCTGACCATGATAGTGCTGGCGGTCGCCTTCGCCTACACCGCGCGAAAAGTTCTCCGCCACCAGCCCAAGGCAGCGCCAGCCCGGCGTAAACGCAATTCGGCGGAGGCCCCAGCATGATCCATCTCGCCATCGCCGGCCTCGCGCTGCTGGGCTTTGCACTGTTGCTGATTGCCATGGCCCGCCATCAGCAGGACTGGCTGCGCCGCAAGCTGAGCCCACGCCGATCGATTGCGATGCGCTGGAGCGGCTTCAGCGCCTTGGTATCGGCCTACGTCATTGCCGGATTCGGTCTTGGCTGGGCTTACGGCGCTGTCGCGTGGTGCGGATGGATGAGCGCGGCCGCCGCGCTTGCCTTGACCGCGCAGACCAACCGCGAACGCATCCTGCGCCTGCTTTCCTGATCCTCATGCCCCAGCAATCGAAAGAGCCCGCCATGAATCATCCCGTGACGCTCAGGTCGTCCCCTTCAACGGGCGCTGCGGCCGCCGCGCGCAGTCGCCGCATGGCTGTCGCAGCACGCGTTCTGGCGGGTACGCTCGGGGCCTATGGACTGACGGCTCAGATCACCGTCGTCCTGTCCTTCATTCTTGCCCGGACCGGCATGGAACGCGCCGAAGCGGTCGTAGCGGCGACACTGGCCAGTTTCGCTATGTTCGCCGCAATTTCGATGGCGATTTTCCATGCCCGCAGCGCCGGCTGGGCGTGGCTGTGGTTGACCATCTCAGCAGTTTCGCTTTGCCTTCTACAATGGAGCCTGAGCCCGCTTTCATAATCATCTATTCGAACGCCACCGTTTGGTAATCAATGCAGGAAACGCGCCGCCGATCGCAACTCAGAAATCCGGCCCCAACACGTTTAGGATCGCCGACATAACCGCCCTCCAAACGCGCCATGACGCGTTGCCGTTGCGTGCCGACCGTCAATGTCGGCATGCCGGCCCCTCGAAATAGTCGCGGAGCCGGCATGCTGCTCAGATTTCGGTACGCTCCGATAAAGTGAGCGCATCGTCGATATCCACGCCGAGGTAACGCACGGTATTCTCGATGTTCGAGTGGCCAAGTAAGATCTGCACCGCTCGCAGGTTACCGGTCGCCTTGTAAATGAGCGAGACTTTTGTGCGCCGCATCGAGTGCGTGCGTATTCCCGCTTGTCCAAGCCGACCATCGTAACCCATTCGTCGATGAGGCGCGCGTACTGCCGCGTGCTCATGTGACCGAGATAATCGACACGGCTCGGGAAAACAAAGTTGTCTACGTTCCAACCGCGCCTGTCCAGCCAAGCCGTCAGGCTCTTTCGCGCTTCCGTCATGATTTCGAACTGGACGGGCTTTCCAGTCTTCTGCTGGATAACAGTCGAGCGGTTGCGGATGCTCCCTCGACTGACAATATCACCGATCTTGATTTTCACGAGATCGCAGCCGCGTAGCTTGCTGTCGATGGCAAGGTCAAACAGCGCCCGGTCGCGCAGTCGCCTATTCTCATCGAGGTAAAACCGGATTGCCCAGATATCGCGCAACTTCAGCGGACGTTTTGGCCCCACATTTTGGCCTGCGTTCCAAGGGCGCCGCTCATGAACGGCAGGATCTAAGTCTGAATGTCCCATGGCGCTTCTCCATTGGCATCAACTGCCAGCCGGAGTATACTCCACTGAAGCATGGCTCGCGGGCCAAAAGCACTTATTCGCCGACAGAGCTGCCGTTCTGCGCCTCCTACGAGCGCCTCCGAAGCGGTCATTCGTTCACCGAGAGATCAGCCACGATGAACGGCTGACAAGGGCCGTTTGCGGACCGGCAGGTCTCGGATGAAATAAGAGTCATGCCGCCGTTCGCCTTTGACAGCTCATTGTACCTTAGCGTCTCCAACCTCTTCGATGCCAAACCACCGCTCAGCGGCTACTATAGCGGAACTACTTCGGCGGGACAGTCCTACGAATTCTCCGACGACCCCACCGGCAGAGCGTTCGTGATCGGGTTCAAGGTCAAGGGTTGAGACCTGCCCGCCCAGGCGAACAGGAGGCGATCATTCGCGCTATCTCGAATATAAAGGCGGCGCTCGGCGGGGCACTCATCCTGCTGGCGTGCCAGCAGGGTACCGCTGCCCGTGCCGAGGGCCCGGAGACAGCCGCGCCCCGCACCACTTTCGTACACTTGGCACGCGGAGTGCCGGCCGTGCTCTACGAGCCTGCCAATATCGGCCCCAAGGCCGAAACGGCGGTGTTCGTGATGCACTCTTCCGCTGACTACCTGAGCTTTTCGGCCTGCACCCAACTCTCCCGACGCGGGTACCGCGTGCTTTGCGCCAATAATAGTACGAGCAAGTCCGGCATTTCCAACGACGGCATGCTCGATCAGGTCCTGCTGGAAGCAAAGGCAGGTATCGCCTGGCTACGCAAGGTACCCGGCGTGAAGCACGTTGTGCTGTTGGGCAACAGCGGGGGCGGCACGGTGATGAGCGCTTACCAGTTCATCGCGGAAGGTGGCACGAGCGCCTGCCGATCGAAAGAGAAGATCTGGAAGTGCCCGGATACCCTGGCGGACCTTCCTCCCGCGGACGGGCTCATGCTGATCGACTCCAACTGGGGGCTGGCAGCGATGACGTTGTTCAGCATCGACCCTGCCGTGCGCGGCAAAGATGGGAGGATGGCCACCGATACTCGGCTCGACATGTACGCACCCGCCAACGGCTTCCGGCCGACCGGCTCTTCGTACGGCCCCGTCTTCACGCGGGGCTTTCTCCAGGCCGAGGGTGCCCGGAACAATGCCCTTTTATCGGAAGCCGAAAACCGGCTGGCCGCCGTCGCCGCTGGTAAAGGGCCTTACGAAGACGACGCCCCCTTCGTCGTGCCTGGCGCAATCCTGCTCGGCAGCAACAACAAGCTGTTCTCGCAGGATGTCGCGCTCATGGCGCATACCCGCAAGGCCTGGCCCCTGCTCCATGCCGGCGGCCGCGAGACGACCGAGATCGTCCATACCGGGCGCGTGCCCCAGAACACCCGCAGCCAGACGCCTTCGCTCATGCAAGGCGCCTTGAAAACGACCTTGCGCAACTACCTCAATTCCTACGCAATCCGAACTGGACCCGACTTCGGCTACGACGAGACAGGCGTGCACGGTGTGGACTGGACTTCCACCTATGCCAGCCCGCCGGGCAACGTGCAGGGTATCAAGGTGCCCCTGCTGGTGATGGGCATGACCGGGCACTGGGAATACCTTGCCAGCGAAACGCTTTACGAGCTCTCGCACAGCCCGGACAAATCGATCGCCTTCGTGTAAGGTGCTACGCACATGTATGACACCTGCAAGGAATGCGAGAGCAGACCCGGCGAGTTCGGCGATACCGAAAAGACGACTTACGATCATATCGACAGCTGGATGAGCAAGCCCGGCCGCTTCACCGCGGCGCATTGGGGTTCCGGGCACGGAAGAACAGGAATATGAAGATGACCATGAAAATCGGTCGTGCTCTAGCGCGTTGCACTGTTCTGGCAGTGGGAGGTTTTGCTCTGGCGGTGTCCGGCGTGGCGTGGTCGCAGGACGCTTCCACGCGGCTTTCGCCAGACGCCGCATCGGCCATCGGCCACGACCCGCAGTTTCTGATCGCAGCGGTCCCCGCCCGGCGCGGCGCATCCTTGAAAGTGACCAGTCCGGCCTTTCCAGCCGATGCGAATATGCCCTTGATCAATACGCAGTATGGCAGGAACCGTTTTCCCGGCCTTTCATGGTAGAGAGGGCCGAAGGGCACGCGGTCCTATATCGTGGTCATGCAGGGCGAGCCTGCAGATAGCGATGCGGGCCGGGCCGTAACCAGCATTCACCTCGTGCTCTACAACCTCCCTACTGGAACCACTACGCTTCCCGAGGGCATGACGCAGGCACCTCCTGGCGCGGTCTACGGGCCCAATGTTCACGGCCCCGCCGCCGCTTATGCCGGCCCCCATACTCACGACGCCAACCGTCACGCCTACCATACGCAAGTGTTCGCGCTCGACATCGTCCTTGCCCATGGGGACGGCCAGAGCTTCTCGGCGCTCAAGGCAGCCATGACAGGGCATGTGCTGGCCTCGGGTGATCTCGTGGGCTACGCCGCGAAACCGGCAACGGCAGCGATTCAGGCCACGGATACGCCGATCCGGGTCGAGACCGGCCTTCTCAGCGGTGTTCCTGGCCGCGATCCCTCGATTTCTGTCTACAAGGGCATTCCCTATGCCGCCCCCCCGGTTGGCTCGCTGCGCTGGCGTGCGCCTGCTGCGCCCCTGGCCTGGCAGGGCGTACGCAAGGCCGATGCCTTTGGGCCAGCCTGCCCGCAGCCCGGCGGAGAGATGGCGCGGGGCATGGCGCAGGCCGTTCGCAAGCGTGGAACATACGTCAGCAAGCCATCAATGCCCGCTTTCAGCCATCTCGACCTCCATAGCTGCCCTTCCAGCCTGCCCCCAACTAATGCCCGTCCATCGCGTATGAAAAACCCCATGCGTGGACGGCCAATCATGGAGCGACAGCAATCGATCCCGCCGCGGTCGACATTCGTGGTCAGCGCCTCCGCATCAGCGGGCGGTTCACGCCCACCACGAGGATGATCAGCGACACGCCTAGGATACCCGCGCTCACGATAGGGAACGATCCTGCCCCGGAGCGATCCAGCAGAAAGCCCCCTGCGACCCCGCCCAGCGCCACGGCGCTGTTCCAGGCCGTGGTGCACATCGACTGGGCGACGTCCATGGAATCAGGTGCCAGCCGCGCTATCGCCGTCTGGGTGACCGCGCCGAAGCCGCCAAAGGAGATGCCCCATATGACGGCGGACAGATAGATCGGGAGCGTCGCCGTAGCGCCGAACATCCACATCGCGAGCGCTGCCATGAAGAAGCCGAGCTGCACCGGCCCCATCACGGTCAGGTGTCGATCCACAAGCGCGCCGACCAGGGCGAGGCCGCCGATCGACCCGATGCCGAAGAGGAGCAGGATCAGGTCGAGGCTTCTGGCCTGGCCGATCGCGCGCAGGAAGGGCTCTACGAAGATGTAGATGATGTTGTGGCCTATAATGTAAGTGAGGATCACCGCCGTTGTCGCGGCGACGCCGGGACGCAGCAGGACCGTAAGCAGCTCTTCCCGCTCGCCGCCCTGCTCGCCACGGAAGTCCGGGATGATCCGCTGGACCCAGATCATCAGCACAAACGCCAACCCCGAAACCATCCCGAACGCGCCCTGCCAGCCAAGCACGTGCCCCAAGGCCGAGCCCAGAGGCACGCCGACCACGAGCGCGGCCGTTGCGCCCGCGCCAGAAATCGCGATGGCCCTGCCGCCCATGCCCGGTGGGGCCATGCGCACAGCATAGCCAGCCAACATTGACCAGACTGCGCCGCCGAAGAGGCCAGCCACGAAGCGCGCTGCAAGGGTGAGATAGATGTTGCTCGACAGCGCCGTGATCAGATTGACCGCAGCGAACCCACCAAGGAGGAAAAGCAGGAGGGGCTTGCGCCGCAGGCTGCGGGTCATCGCGGTGACCGGGATCGCCGAGATGAGCGCGCCGACCGCGAACGCCGTGATGAACTGGCCCGCCACGCTTTCCGGGACCATCATGCCAGCCGAGATGGCGGAGAGCAGACCGGCCGGCATGATCTCGGTGAGTAGGGTGACGAACGCGGCCATTCCCAATGCGAGCAGACCCGCGAGTGGGAGGCTTTCGGCGTCCTCGCAGTTGGGAGGAGCCGAGCCCCTATCCCGTCCGACTTGCTTCCCACCACGTCGAACCACGCCACTCACTTACGTCACCATCCATCACTTCAAAGGTCCGGCGATCGTTAGGCGGCTGGGGATCGGATGGCCACCCCGCGCCTTCGGGATGAGTGACAATTTCCATGAAGGAGATCGAGGCCAAAACGCAAACGGCTCACAAGGGATTGAAGTAAACGATTTCAGGCGGAAGCGGGATGTGGCTAAGTCCTAAAGTGACGAGGTGCAGACAAATACTTCATCTTCCCCAGGAAAGGCGCTTCGGAGCGGGACCGAAGCGCCTTTGAGTCAATTCAGAAGCGGGCGGTCGCGCCCATCCAGACGCGGGCGGGATCGATCATGTAGCCGGCCTCGTCGTAGTTTAGGCGCTTGTCGAACAGGTTCTGCACGCCGGCATGGAAGGTGAAGCCGGGCGAGACCTTGTAGGAACCGCCCATGTCCACGGTGGTATAGGATTCCACGACGAGATTGTTGCCGCTGATCTGAGCTTCGGTAACCGCCTCCTCGCCGCGGAACACTGCGCGGGCATACAAGCTGAGGCGCTCGTCCGGGCGCCAGTTCAGCGAAGCGCTGGCCTGCTGTTTTGGGGTGTCGTTGAGCGCCATGCCCGCGCTGGCACCGGTGAGCTGCTCGGAATCGGTCAGCGTGCCCGTAGCGTTGAAGCGCAGGGTTCGGGTGAGGTTGAGATCGATGGTCGCCTCGATCCCGCGGACCTTGGCCTTGTCGACATTGACGTAAGTCGTCGGCGGCCGGCCGATCGAACTCAGTGGCTCGTTCACGCACCAGGCTCCGGCCTGTTCGCATGTAAGCCGGGTGATCTTGTCATTGAAGCGGGTGTCGTAAGCGGTCAGGCTCGCCTGGAAGCCCTTGCCCTCATACATCGCCACGGCTTCGATCGTGCGTGAGGTCTCTGCCTCGAGATCGGGGTTGCCGTAAATGGTGCCGCCGCGGCTGGACTGGCCCCAGTCGGGCAGGGTCTGGCGCAGGTTCGGTGCGCGGAAGCCCTGCGAATAGCCACCCTTGAGAGTGAATTGCGCGGTGGTGTTCCACACGAGGTAGACGCGCGGCGTCCAGTGCGCGCCATATTGCTCGTCATTGTCGAGGCGAAGCCCTCCGGTCAGGCGCAGGGTATCCAGGATCGACAGCTCGTTTTCGGCAAACAGCGCCCAGTTGGTGCGGCTGGCACCGGCGCGAGTGGAACCGGGCAGCAGGTTGCCCACCGTGTCCGTCAGATCCTCGTTACGGAAGAAACCGCCCAGACTGAGCATGTTGGAAGGAAGTTGGACCGACCAGATCGACTGCGCGACGGTGTTCTTGATGCGTTTGGTGGTTTCGAGGTTCCTGGCATCCTCGTACTGGACGTAGCTTTCCGAATTGGCGAAGCCCCACCGGCCGGAATGGCTGAGCGCGGCGACGTAGCGTTCCTGGGTCTGAACATCGCGCGTACCTTCGGGCACCGTAGCGGTCACTTCCACGGTCTTGCCGGCCGTGGCGGTCACTTCCTGGCGGTAGAAGCCGCCCTCAACGAGAAAGTCGTGGTCCGGCCCGGCCGAGAAGCCTACCTTGCCGCCCAGACTCTCATCCTTTCGCTCAGGCGTGCCGCCGACCACGTGGTCCTCGCTGCGGCGGTTGATCGCGCCCTGCACCTGCAGGCCAACCCCCTTGGCCAGCGGGCCGGAAAGATAGAAGTTGCCGTCGTAGAAATTGCCGTAGTCGCTGCCCAGCTGCATGGTGCCGTTCACCCGCACGCTGCCGCGCCATGAGGGCGCGATGCGGCGGGTAATGACGTTGACGACGCCGCCCATCGCGTCCGAGCCATAAAGCGAGGACATCGGCCCGCGCACCACTTCGATGCGCTCGATCGATTCCAGCGGTGGCAGCAGTCCGCCTTCGGACGTATTGCCGCCGTTGGTGCGCGTCTCGCGGCTGCTCAGGCGCTTTCCGTCCACCAGGATCAGCGTGTACTGCGGCGACATGCCGCGGATCGAGATGTCGCGGCTGTTGCCCTCGCCGGGGGTGACGGTCACGCCGGGAATTTCCATCAGGGCGTCGGTCACCTCGCGGTAAGGCAGGCGCTCCAGATCCTCGCGAGTGATGACGCTGATCGAGGCCGGCGCGTCCTTCACTTCCTGCTCGCGGCTGGTGGCGGTGACGACGATGGTCGAAGCGCTGGTGGCGCCTCCAGAATCCTCGCCAAGCTCGTCGGCCAGAGCGGACGGAATGGTGAAGGCCGTCGTCACGCCCGGCAGAGCCGCGGCAAGACTAAGGGCGGCCGCGCTCGTGCGCAGCCGAAACTTGTGGATCACGATTACCCCCTTGGAACACTAATGCGAATGCTTTGCAGTAGCGCTCTTGACCCGGTGGTTCGCTCGGGCCAACAGTCAAGATCGGATATCGACTATTCAGAAATGCATGGCCGCGAACCGGAAGCCGAAAGGCGTCCGAGCCGCTCCCGCAACCAGCGGGAAGCGGGATCGCGGTGACTGCGCTCATGCCAGAGCAGCCAGTACTGCAGCACGCCCAACTCGGCCGGCGCCGGGCGCGTGGCCAGGCCCTGCCCCGCCTCGAAGCGGTCCGCAGCCCGCGAGGGCAGCACCATGACCAAGTCCCCTGCCGCCAGCATGTCCGGCGCGAGACTGAAATAGGGCAGGCTGGCGGCGATCTTGCGCGAGGCGGCGTTGGGTCCGAGTGACATCGTCACCCGGTCCAATTCGGCCTCGCTGACCGTCAGGCTCAGATGCGAATGCGCCAGGAACGCGTCGAGCGGCACCGGCTCATCGCTGCCGGCCAGCGGATGATCCGCAAGCGTGACGCAGACGAACTCGTCCTCGAACAGCAGGGCGCGGTGAAGCTGCGAAGGATCATGATCGAGCCCGGAAATAGCCAGATCGATGTCGCCCTCGGCCAATGCGCGGTGCGTGGCGTGGCTCAGCGGTACGATGTCGATGCCGATGGCAGGYGCCTCGGCGCGCAAGGCGGCCATGGCGGGCAGGAGAACGGACATGACGCCGAAGTCGGTGGTGGCCACACGAAAGCGGCGCTCCACTCGCGCGGGATCGAAGCGCTCTTCCACCAGCAGCGCGGATGTTGTCGCCATCCAGTCGGCCAGGCGGCCAACCAGTTCCTCACCGCGGCGGGTGCGCGACATGCCGGTGCCGGATCGCACGAGCAGCGGATCCTTGAGCGCTGTGCGAAGCTGCGAGAGCGACCGGCTGACGCTCGGCTGGCTCACGCCCAGCGCCAGCGCCGTGCCGCTGACGCTCTTGGTCTTGAGCAGCAGGGTGAGCGTCAGGAGCAGGTTGGGCGAAATCGGCAGGAGCATAGGAGGCGCCTATTGCAACTTTGTCTCATTCGCAATCATCCTGCCCGATGAGACAGGGCTGTCCACGCGTAGGGTAAGGCGGAGAAAGCCTTTATAATATCGCAGTCGCTGGCGCGAAAACCTGGAGAAACAAAACCCGGAAAGTGCGAAGACGGGCCCTTAGCCGATGCGCGAAACGATGCTCCGGCGTCAACGGCCGGCCGTGCCACTCGACCAGACAAGTTATGGTAGCGCCATGAATTCCCAGACGGGCTTGTAAAACGGCGTGCCGTCAGCCCGGCGCGGCAGGAACTTGTCAAACGCCATGGCGAGGTGCGCATTCGCGAGCGCCACTAGAGGCCGTGCAGTGGTCAGCTGGTGTGACCCTCCGTAAGGCGCACGGGTCAGATCGGTGGCATGAACAGGCCCGAACCGCGCCAGACCCATGGCTTCCCAGCTTGCCTTCGCGACGGGGAGGGGCACCACCGGGTCGGAAACATGAGAGAAGCCGTATTGCCGCTCGACCGGAGTGGCATTCGGTCTCGACAGCCATGGCGAGGTGAGGCCCGCCCTTGTGACGTCCGCCACGCCGGAAATCATGACAGCACGCAGCAATGCATGCCGCTTCGCAAGCAGGGCGACGTGTCCAGCGCCTTGGGAATGACCAACGGCACTGACGCGCGACCATTCGATCGCGTCATGACTCAGGAAAGCGCTCCATCCTTCATCAGGATAAGTGGCGGCAAGATACTTGAGCAGCCTGTACAGCCTGGGCTCGATAGCATCGGGACGGCTGACGGTAAGCAACGGCGTCAGATCTTCGCCGGTCAGGATTTCCTCGCGCACCTTGCCGGTGCAGTCGTCGTCGGCGGACCCTTTGCAAAGCGCTGCGACCGCTTCCGCATTGGGATAGGCGATGGAAATTGCATGGTAGCCGCGAATTGCCGCCGTCCGCACGATATCCTGAGTCATCGAGGTGGCGGTGCGCGTGCCGTCGACGAACAGAAACAGCTTTGCTTTGCGCGCCGTACCGGCGGACGGAAGCAGCACGAGATGCCTGTCCTGCAGTCTTGTCACCGGGTTCGGCGCCTGCGTCGCCGCAGGATCGGCCGCGGAAACGGGTACATCGTGCCGTACAAGCCCGGCATCCCCGTCCGCCTCTCCGGCTGCCAGAGAAGGCACTGCAAGCACGAGGCAAGAGGCGATTGCGAACCAAAGCGTCGTGGTCTTGCGCGGCATTCCAGGGGACAGTTTCATACGCTGCTCCATTGAGGCGTGAAGATAGTGCCGGGATATGTGTGCCAACCGCGAGGTTGAGGAAGTTGTTCAGCATTCCAGTCGGTTGGCTCGCTTTGCAACCAGGCATGCCGGTATCCCGCCTTGTAGGTCGACAGGACATGAATGCTGGATGAGGGACTGGCCGTTGAGGACCGGCGAAACCCTCAAGCCCGTTGTCTTCACACCCTTTGTGGCGGCTTTTGCGTTCGTTGCGCGGGCACGACCTGCCACCCCCGCTTGTTCCTCGCGCCTTCATCCTTCCCGCCCATGCTTTGAGGATCGCGCTTTTCAGGCCGCACAAGTCTCGCCGGAGCCGGCCGCGAGACACCTCGCCCTTGGCAGATCACGCCAGGCCTGCGATGGCGCAGTCATGGACACACCTGATACCCTGCTCGAACCCGGACGCAATTGCTGGCGGATCGAGCACGCGACCCGTGCCGCCGTCATCGTAGACGCAGATGATTATTTCAAAGCAGCACGCGCCGCGATGCTGCGGGCGAAAAAGCAGATCCTGCTGGTCGGATGGGACTTCGATGCCCGCATCCGGTTCGGCGGCGATAAGGACGACGGCGGGCCGGACCAGGTCGGTGCGTTTCTCAGTTGGCTCGTCCGGCGGACTCCGGGCCTGCAGGTCCACATCCTGCGCTGGGATACGGGTGCCATCAAGACGCTGTTTCACGGTCAGACGTTACTGAGAATAGCGCAGTGGATCAAAGATCCGCAAATTCACATGCGTCTCGACGGCCATCATCCCCCTACCGGATCGCATCACCAGAAAGTCGTCGTCATCGATGACGACGTAGCCTTCTGCGGCGGGATCGATATGACTGTCGATCGCTGGGACACGCGCCAACACGATGATGACGAACCCCGCCGTCTGGAGCCCGATGGCACGCCTTACGGTCCCTGGCACGATGCCACCACGATGCTCCAGGGGCCGGTCGCACGCACGCTGGGCGACATGTGCCGGAAACGCTGGGAAGTTTCGGGCGGAAGCGCGCTCGCTCCGGCTTCGTGCGATGCGGATTGCTGGCCAGAGGACGTCGAAAGCGACTTCACCGATGTGGAAGTGGGCATCGCGCTCACCGTTCCGGAAATGGCCGAACAGGAGCCTCGCCACGAGATCGAGGCTCTCTATGTCGACCTCATCATGCGGGCGAAGCGCTGGTTCTATGCCGAAAGCCAGTATTTCGCCTCAAGAAAGGTCGCAGAAGCCATCGCGCAGCGGCTGGCAGAGGCTGACGGCCCCGAATTCGTGATCGTCCATCCCACATCCGCGCAAGGCTGGCTTGAGCCGATCGCGATGGATTCCGCACGCGCCAGATTGGTGGAGGCGCTGCAGCAGCGGGACGTCCATGGTCGCCTGCGGCTCTATCACCCTTATACCGCGAAGGGCCACCCCATCTATGTGCATGCCAAAGTGACGGTCGTCGACGATGAAGTGCTGCGCGTAGGGTCTTCGAACTTCAACAATCGTTCGCTCCGCCTGGACACCGAATGCGACGTCGTCATCGACGCCGGCCGGGAAGCCAATGCCGCCGAGCGCGGGACGATTGCCGGCATCCGCAACGCCCTTCTGGCCGAGCATCTCGATACGGACTGTCAGACGATCGAAGACCTGCTGGAACAGACCGGCTCGATCATTTCGTTAATCGAAAAACTGCGCGGCGACGGCCGTTCGCTACGACCCTACGAAGTGCCGGATCTCGATTCCGTTCGCGAATGGCTCGCCGATCACAAAGTCCTCGATCCCGAGGGGCCGGGCGAGATGTTCGAGGCGATCTCCAAACGCACACCGCTGCTCGCGCGTCTGAAGCACCGCCCTCATTTCAAGCGCCAGGATGGCGGTCTGTCGCTGGTCGGCGCCGGCATCCTTGCCGCTGGGGCAGCAGCAGCGATAGGCCTGCTCGCTACGGCCATTTCAAAGCGCTCGGATAAGTAGCGCCGGCCTCCAAATCACGCCTCGTTCGCGTCCGCCGGCAAGAGGGCACCCATCCGCCATCGCCGGCACATGGCCATCAAATGGCGTCGAGCCGTACCTTGACATCAGCGGGCAGTTCCAGCGCCGCGGCAGCCAGATTTTCCGCCAGATGTTCCAGGCTCGACGTTCCGGGGATCAGCAGAAGGTTCGGCGAGCGCGCAAGCAGCCAGGCCAAGGCCGTCTGCATGGGCGTTGCCCCGATCTCGGCGGCAAGTCCGGCCAAGGCATCCGACTGGATGGGGCTGAACCCGCCCAGCGGGAAGAACGGCACATAAGCGATGCCCTGCGCCGCCAGAGCGTCCACGAGCAGATCGTCGCCCCGATGGACAAGATTGTACTGGTTCTGCACGCACGCGACCGGCGCGATGGCCTGGGCCTCGGCCACTTGCGCCATAGTGACGTTGCTGAGGCCGAGGTGCCGGATCAGACCCTGCTCGCGCAGCCGCGCGAGAGCCGAGAACTGTTCCTCCAGAGAGCCTTCGCTCGGCGCATGGACGTCCCCCATCAGCCGCAGGTTGACCACTTCGATCCGCTCCAGACCAAGGTTGCGCAAGTTGTCGTGGACGGCGCGGGTCAGTTCGTCCGCGCTCTGCGCCGGCAACCAGGATGCGTCGGCTCCCCGCACCGCGCCGACCTTTGTCACGACGACCAGATCCTCGCCATAGGGATGCAGGGCTTCGCGAATGATCTCGTTCGTCACATGCGGGCCGTAGAAATCACTGGTGTCGATATGGTTGACGCCCGCCTCCACAGCAGCGCGCAGCACCGCCACGGCTCCGGCGCGGTCTCGCGGGGGACCGAAGACGCCCGGTCCCGCCAGTTGCATGGCGCCGTAGCCCATGCGGTTCACGGGCCGGTCGCCCAGTTGGAAGGTTCCCGCCTTGGCAAGATCGATCATTGCATGTCTCCTGGCATGTTGCTGCCCGAATATGGACTTCAACTCGCTGATCGATAAGACGGTCTATTGAGAACAGCTTGTACGGAAAATCGCACAATGCCTATGGAACTTGACGATCTTTCCGCCTTTGTCGCCGTGGCCAGCGCCAAGGGCTTTCGGGAGGCAGCCCGCATCTCCGGCGTGTCGGCATCCGGGCTCAGCGAAGCCCTGAGGCGCCTCGAAACCCGGTTGAACACCCGGTTGCTTCACCGCAGCACCCGCAGCATATCCCTGACCGAAGCCGGCGCCCGGCTCTTCGAAAGGATCGGACCGTCGCTCGCCGAGATCGGTGCCGCACTGGACAGCGTTCAGGCTCTCACCGATGAGCCGGCAGGCGCGCTGAAACTGAACGTGCCCGCCAATGTGGCACGCACGGTGCTGCCAGGCATTCTCCCGGGCTTCCTTGGCGCTCATCCGCATATCCGGGTGGAAGTCACCGTGGAGGACAGTTTCGTGGACATCCTCGCCTCCGGAGCGGACGCCGGTATCCGCTATGAGGAGCGCCTGGAGCAGGACATGATCGCGGTCCCTATCGGGCCGCGTGAACAGCGCCTTCTCACCGCCGCCGCGCCGTCCTATTTTGCAGCGCGAGGGCGCCCTGCCCATCCGCGCGACCTCTTTCATCACAATTGCATGCGCCTGCGCTTTGCCAGCGGCGCCATAGCCACCTGGGAATTCGAGAAGGACGGCGAAGTGCTTCGTTTCGATCCCCCGGGATCGCTGCTGATCCAGCCGGGATCGGCATGCGACCTGTTGGTGGAGGCGGCCGTCTCGGGGCTCGGTATCGTGTGCCTGTTCGAGGATTGGCTGGCCCCTCACTTGCGCAGCGGCGCACTCGAAACCGTGCTCGAAGACTGGACACCTCCTTTTTCCGGACCGATGCTCTATTATTCCGGTCGCCGCCAAATCCCGCCGCCCTTGCGGGCGTTCATCGACTTTACGAGGTCCATCTCGGGCTGAGCCTTTCCGGCGGCGCCCAGCAATCCGGGCGCCCGGCACGCAGTCAATCGAAATCCAGACTGAGATGAGCGATGTCGCCCTCGATGCGGCCTTGCGGACTGCGATAGGCCGTTACCGGCACGCCCAGATCGCGTCCCACGTCCAGGGTTTCGCCGTTTCCAGCCGCCATCAGCATGGACGTCGGCAGACGCCCCGACGCGAGGGCGGCGCCATTCGCACTGAGCGTGACGGTGGCCGGGCCGCCCGGCCTGTCGACAGCGAAGCGCATGGTCAGCTTGACCGCACCTCCAGGCAGCGCCCGATCGGCGGCGACACGGGTGATCTCATCGGGATCGGTGGAACGCGCMGCGATGAACGCGGGACGGCCCTTGTCCAGATAGAGGCTCCAGCCTCCGAACCGGCTGCCGAACGCCATGACCGCCCCCGAAGCGGTATCGCTATCCAGTCGCAGATCGGCAGCGAGCGTGAAGCTGCGCGCGAACGGCACCGGCTCGGTATTGGCGGGCAGGCTCACATCCTTGCCCCAGAAGTCGAAATGCTTGCGACCGCTGCCGCGCATCATCGCCGCTCCGCGCGCCATGCCGAAGCGGTGATCGAGCGGAAGCACGTTGTTGCGCGCCGCCTCCCGCTTCCACAGATCGAGCATGGTCTGAAGCCGGGCGGGTTCCCTCACGGCAAGATCGTTCGACTGCGAAAAATCCCGATTGAGATTGTAGAGGGACCATTGCACCGCGGGCCGTTCACCGGCGGCAGGAAGGTTCTGCCACGCCAGACGCCCATCATCGCCCGAGAGGAACCAGCCATCGTGATAGAGGCCGGCCTTCCCGCCGATCTCGAAGTATTGGGTGCGCGGTTTTGCCGCATCGCAGGAGGCGAGGCTGGCCAGCAGGCTTTCGCCGTCCATCGGCTTCTGGCGGACGCCATAGACGCTTTGCGGCGCTGGCAAGCGCGCCGCCTCCAGTACTGTCGGCGCAATGTCCACCAGATGCGAGAACTGACCGCAGACCGCACCGGGATGCGCCATGTGTCCCTTCCAGGAAAGGATCATGCCATTTCGGATGCCGCCCAGGAACGAGGCGTATTGCTTGGTCCAGCGCAGCGGCGTGTTCATCGCCCAGGCCCATCCGGCAGGGTAGCTTTCATAGGTCATCGAACCGCCGAGCCGATCGATATTGGCCTGCATCCAAGCCTCGCTTTCATCATGCGAGCCCATCGAGCGCAGTTCGTTGATCGTGCCTTTCGGCCCCGCCTCCGCGCTGGCGCCATTGTCGCCGATCACCAGCGCTACCAAGGTATTGTCCAACTGGCCCATCCGCTGCAGTTCGTCGATCACGCGGCCGATCTGCTCGTCCTGATAGGCGAGCTGGGCGGCGGCGACTTCCATCGTGCGTGCAGCAAAAGCCTTCTGGCCCGAAGTCAGGCTTATCCAGGCTGGAATTTCCGCGGGGCGCGGGGTCAGCGGCGTACCCCTGGGTATGATGCCCATGGCAAGTTGCCGCCGCCAGGTCTGTTCGCGCTGAAGATCCCAGCCGGCATCGAACTTGCCCTTGAAACGCGCGATATAGTCCGCTGGAGCCTGATGCGGCGCATGGGTGGAGCCGGGCGCCATGTAGACGAGAAACGGCTTTTCCGGCGCTGCCGCCTTCTGGTTGTGGATCCAGCGGATCGCATCGTCGGCCAGGCGGCTGTCGAGCAGGCTTCCCTCTCCATCGTCCTGCTCGGCGCGCTGGATGCCGCGATAGAGGATTGGCGAATATTGGTCGCTATCGCCGCTGACGAACCCGTAGAAGTAATCGAAGCCCAGACCGGTCGGCCAGCTGTCGAACGGGCCCGCCTCACTGCGTTCATTGGACGGCAGGTTGTGATGCTTGCCGAACATCGCCGTGCTGTAGCCATTCAGCCGCAGGACCTGGGCGATCGTGGCGGTTTCCGGCAGGATTTTCCCGCCGTAGCCCGGAAATGGCGAAGGCACATCGCTCAACCAGCCGACCCCGGCGTTGTGATGGTTGCGACCGGTCAGCAGCGCCGCGCGGCTGGGCGAGCAGATCCCGGTGGTGTGAAAGCGATTGTAGCGCTGGCCCCGGGCTGCCAGCCGTTCGAAATTGGGTGTCGGAACGGGGCCGCCGAAAGCGCTGGACATCGCGAAACCGACGTCGTCGCTCATCATCAGGAACACATTGGGCGCTCCGGCAGGCGCCTGGATCGCGGCCTGGGCAAAGCCTTTGGCATCCAGGACATTCTCCGCCACCGTTCCCGTGAACGGCGCGGCCGGCACGGGCAGGATCGTGCGCGCGGGCTGGCTATCCGCCGCCGCAGGGTGTGCTGACGCCGCCCCTGCCATCGCCAATGCCGCCGCGCCTGTCCGCCATCCGATCTTGCCCATCGCGTTCCTCCCCCCGCTTCGTTCGCAGGCAAGTTAGGGCTCGCGCGATCCGGCTGTCCAATGCATATCAAGGCAACATTGCATGCATCATGGGAATACCGATGGACCTGCCGCGCCTGCGCCATATCGTTGCCGTCGCCCGTAACCAGAGCTTCTCCCGCGCGGCGGAGGAAGTGGGCATCACTCAGCCCGCGCTGAGCCGCAGCATCGCCGCCTTCGAGAAAAGGCACGGTGTCATGTTGTTCGATCGGGGGCGCGGCGGGGTCCATCCCACGGCTGCCGGGCTGCATGTGATCGAACACGCGCAAAAGCTGCTTCACGCCGCGGGAGACCTGGAGCGCAGCCTTCGGCGCTATCCCGAAGGCAAGCCGGGACAAGTCGCCATCGGGCTTGGGCCGCTGATGGCCGGACTGTTCCTGCCGCACGTGGCCGGCTCGCTCCTGCATGCCTGCCCTGGAATCCGCATTCGCACCCTGGTGCGCGCGCCCGATCAACTCGTCACCGAACTGGTCAACGACCGGATCGAGATGATCCTTGGCAGCAACTGGAATCTTGGCCGCATCCCGAGCACAGCGATCGAGCGACTGGGCCGGATCGGCGTTGCCTTCATGGTGCGCGGCGGCCATCCCCTGTCTCGGCAAGGCCTGGTCACCAACGCCGATCTGGAGGATTATCCGGCCGCCAGTGCCGTCGAACTGCAAGATGGCCAGGGCGACCCGGCCGGAAGTTTCATCTGCGACAATTTCCACGTCCTGCGCGAAACGGTGCTGCGCAGCGATTGCGTCTGGATTTCCTCGCCTGCGTTCCTGGCCGATGATCTGCGCGAAGGGCGCATGGTCCAGTTGGAAGTCAGCGGATTCCCGCCCTCCCATAGCGAGGTCTGCCTGATTACGAAACGCAGCCGCACCCGTTCCCCGACAGTCACGGCCGTAGCGGAAAGAATCCGCACTCTCCTGGCGCAGGCGGAGGTATGATGTCGCTGCTCGCCTGTCCTGGTGCTAGGGCATGAGACCCGCGGCACGAAGCGCATCCTCGATCACTTTGCGCACGCCTGCCTCTCGGGTCCGCCCGCTCTGCCCGGGTTCCGAGGGCGGGATCGGCTGCAGGCGCCGGCCTTCATAAACCATCAGTCCGTTCATTTCGGCGGGTTCCGGAATTCGCGCCCCATCCGGAGAATGTTCGGCAGCCCTCGCCTCTTGGTGGTCACCGAGGAGTCCCCAAAAACTGCAGATCTGGTGGCTTGAGGAAACTCCCACTTCCAGCATGAAGGCGCCCGCCCGTCCGCACGCATCCTTGCCGGACGTCTTCAACGGGGTACCGTGCCCCATACCGGCTATGCGATGATCCTCCATGACCGGGCGTCCGTGATGGTCCAGCCAGACACGGCGGGTATGGCTGCCCGTGGATTCGCTGAGATCCGGCGTCTCGCCGATATCGTGCAAGGCGCCCCATTGCCTCAGCAAGGCAGTGGCATTGAGGTCAGCTACCGTTGCATCCCCGCTGCCATGCCAGACCGAGAGCGTCGGCCACGGCCCGGCATGAGAGGTCGCCTGGCGGACCAGCATCTCCAGCTCGCTCCGCTCGGGCATATTCTGGCCGCGCATGCGTTCGAGGGCCTGCGGCACACCATAGGCGCTCCCGTAAGGCAAACCGGCAACAACGGCGCCTCCCGCAAACACTTCGGGATAAGTCGCCAGCATGACCGCCGTCATGGCGCCGCCGGCAGAGAGGCCGGTCACGTATATGCGGGCGGCGTCGATATTATGCCGGGCGACGACGGCCGCGATCATGTTTCTGATGGACTGCGCCTCGCCCGCACCGCGCCGGCTGTCTTCTTTCGAAAACCAGTTGAAGCACAAGTTCGGATTGTTCGAGGCCTGCTGCTCGGGAAAAAGCAGGGCAAACCCATGCCTGTCGGCCATCTCGGACCATCCGGCACCCATATCGTAGCCCGCCGCGTTCTGGGTGCAGCCGTGGAGCACCACCACCAGCGCCGGATGCCTGGACAAGGTGGGAGGGAGATAGAGGTGCGCGCGCAGGGCTCCAGGGTTCTCCCCGAACTGGCTCAGTTCCCGCAGGCGGCTATGGCCCTGAAATGCGCCAGGTGCCGCCCCTTTCCGCAAGGCGGCCAAGTGAGCGATGGTCTCCGATATCGTTGGCATGGCATATCCTTGCTGAAATGGGGCAAGCACAGGATAGGAGCGCTCCACCATTTTGCTGCACTGCAACATCAAATGGTGACGAACGCGATTGTTGCAAGGTGAATCGGTTTTCAATTTTTGCCGGGCCGCTCTGAGCAGCCTTTCGCAGGCGTCACTCATAACAAGCTCAAGCCACCGGTACCTCTCAGCGGCGGGCCAAGCCTCTCAACGCCGCAACAAGCTGACGGTGACCATCCCTTCCAATCTAGAAAGCGAACGCCAACTGGTCGGGATGCGGCATCCGCCGACGGGTTCCGCGCTCGCGAACATTGTCCTGATCGACCGCGCCGAACACGACCTTGATCATGGTGAGTGCCCGTGAATTGATTTTTTCCGAGGCTTCCAGCCGGCGAACGGCGCGCGCAGGATCCCGATAGCCGATAGCCTTGCCAAGTTCGATTTCCGAAAGACCTCGGTTCTTGCGAGCTGCAGCCAGTTCGGCTCCGGTCATGAAAAACTCCCTGGTTTGATCGCAACGAGAAGCGAACCCGGCGGTTCTGGTCGAAACCGAAAAGGGTCGGGCTGCGCGCCGTAGCGGGCCAGAGTCCCGGATTCCAGTCCGGCACGGCACGCAATTCCGCAAATGCGCTCAGGTTATCAACAGCCTTGTCGTCAACCGGAATCCGCCTTGAGCGCAGCGACGATGAACCCGGCGGCAAGATGGCCCATCGAGCCGACCTTGGAGTGATTGCCGCGTCTGCGGACTGCCATTTCGGCGCAGCGCGTCGCCTGCCCTGGCCCGGAAGTTGGCCACTCACACCTCCCTCCAGCAAGCCCCGCGCAAGCCTCGCACCTGACCGCTGCCGTATCTCGATGACGCCTGACAGCCGGGTTGAGGCCCGTCGGGAGCGGGGCCGGCCATCGATCCTGTGGAAAGCGAGTGCTCCATTAGCTGACGCCGCCCACAATCTCGCGTATCAGGGCTTCATGGCCATCTTTTGCTTCATTGGACGGCATAAGCCATCACTTGTCTCGGTCTCTCGCGGCAAAGATAACGGCTATCTTGCTCTATGCGACTCCTGCGGGGTACCGCTCGAACGTTCTGCCCCAGGCGGATGGCATGCTGCGCGCCCCATGAAAGAGAGCCCGCTGGCAGCGACGCCTCCCGCTTAGGATACGCCCGCCGCGATCGCCTGCATCAGCCGAGGCTCAGACGCGGGCATGTTTGCATAAGCCATTTTGCTGGAGCGGCAGCCCAAGCTCGGTCAGCTGAGCGAATGCGGATCGTCCAGAACCTTGCGGAAATACACGACCCGCTCGGTCTCCTCGAAATCCAGCGCAGCATGCACCGCGTGGGACGCGCTGTTCTCAAGCAGGGCGTCGGAGGCAAGCTCGGCGCAGCCTCGCTGCCGGGCCCACTGCTCGACAGCGCTAACCAACCCGCGAGCGATGCCGAGACGGCGGCTGTCCTCGGCGACGTACAGTCCTTCGAGAAACGCGACCGGCGAGGTCTCGCAGCCATTGACGTAATCGATGCGCAAAGCGGCTTCGGCAAACCCTATCAGTTCGCCGCGCGCACTCCGCGCGAGAAACCCTGCAAACAATTGCGGGCCTGCCAACATATCTGCAAGTTCTTCGCGGTGCTCGGTCGCAGTCCCGTCTGGCCAGAGTTCGGCCCGGAGCGGAGCCCACTCGTCGAGATCGCTTTCATCGCCAATCTCAATCCGCACGATCATCATTCGCGGTCTCACGGTCGGATTGGACAGCTGGCAAAGCAAGAGCGGCGCCGACCCAGCCGTCGGCACCGCTCTCATGGGCCAGATCAGCCGTTCAGCTTGTCCTTGACCGCCTTGGCGACCGTGAAGGACAGCTTCTTCGAGGCCTTGATCGTCATCGCTTCGCCGGTCGCAGGATTGCGGCCTTCGCGCTCGGGGCTGTCCTTGACCTTGAACTTGCCAAAGCCATTCAGCGAGACTTCGTCGCCCTTGGCGGCCGCATCGCCGATCGCTTCGAACACGGCGTCGACGATCTTGCGGGCATCGGCCTTGGTGAGGTCGTGAGCGGCGGCAATGGTGTCGGCGAGATCGCTGTTATTCATGATTGGTTCGTCCTGTCGAAATCTTCGGGTCTGCCGCGCTCCTCGGATTGCGGGTCACAGCGGCAAAACCAAGCATGGATCATTGCAGGGCGCCTGCAAAGCCGATCAGTGCCCCCTACCCGCACTCAAGCACAGTTTGTCCACAGCCTGTGGATAGCGAAAACGATAAAATGGGTTGCCCATACCGTTCGCCATACCGGACTGCAGTGCATTGAGCCGTCAGCTTTTCACCAACCCCAAAGCCGTCCAGTTCACAAATCTGTGATGAACGACCAGCCTTTGCCCGGGGATTGGACTGCAAACACGCAATCGAATCGCCACGATCCTCAGCCCCGATAGAACGGAAATCGCTTAACGTGCCCGGCTACGAGACTGTTCTTGAACTTTAGACGCATAAGCTCCGCGCCCTCCTCTCGAACACATACCAGATGCGTTCCTCCTGACGGAAGCGGCTCGATCACACTGATTAAAACTGCGAATTTTTCGCACATGGCTAAAACTTCAACGTGCCCGAGAGACAGATTCATCGCACGGCTCATCGCGGTAACTCCCAAATCGCCACTTGTTACGCGTCAGCCGTTAGTCCCTCTTATCAATCAAAACCGAGACTGGATTTTTCGTCGAGGCGTTTGATGCATTCGGCTTGGGAGGAACCGGCTTCTTGGGCTTGCGGATTTCCCTGCTGCTCTTTTTTTGGCCCTTTGCCATCTATCGATCCTTTGAGATTGACGAGTGTCCGACACGCGGGTTGGTCAGCGCCGCCGCGCGCAGTGCAGTCCAACTGCAAGATGCGGCCGCGCCGAGCCTGACTTGATAATTTTCGATTTGCCGCCCCCAGCCCTGGGCAATCTGAAGATGCCTTGAGCGAACAGCCGAATCGACCGCCGAGTCTGCCCGCATCGATGCAAGTTGATGTGCGAAATACAGCTGATTGAGGTCCAAGAATGGCTCCACGTAGTAAGCGGGAGCGCAATCGGTCTCTCAGTCGCGGGTGCCTACAGAGAACCCATCCGCGATCAGCCCAAGATAGGTATTCAAGTGAGGAATAGTAAGGGGTAGGGATTCGCCGGGAGAAAATTATTCCAGTGCAAAATATTCAGCCCCGGCGAACCCGCAGGTGATGTGAAAACTCCGTCCTGACTACCCAACTCGACTACTCAACTCGACTGCCAAGCCGCGGGCGAGACGGCCCGTCGAAAGCGCCGCATCAGAACTTCGCGCCAAGTCTGGCATAATAGAAGCCGCCGCTGAGGCCGAAGGGCGCAAAGTTCCCGTACAGCCCCGATCCGTCTGCAGCGACGGTGCCGTTCCTGTCGGGATATGCGTCGAAGAGGTTGTTGGCACCGACAGCGATGTCGAGATTGTCGGTGAGTTGATAGCCCACTTCAGCGTCGGCCACCCATTTGGCACCATAAGTGCGGTCCGAAGCCGCCACATTGCTGGACTCGGTGTACTTGCCATAGCGCGTCACGCGGGCCAGCGCCCGGAACTTGGCCAGGGACCAGGTGTTGGACAACACCACCTTGCTGCGGGGCAGGGCCGCAACGAGATCGCGCTGGGCCTGCCGGCCGAACAGGGTGACGTTCAGGTCACTGAGTTCCTCGGGATTGTCGATGACGTGGAGGATTTTCGTCTTGTTGTAGCTGTAGGCGGCGTTCAGGCGAAATGTGCCGAGCGAGGCGGTATCGAGCGTATATTCGCCGACGACGTCCACTCCGCGTGTGCGCGTATCGATCGCGTTGGTGAAGAACTGGGCGCTATCCACGTCATCGATGCCGTTTTCGACGAGGATGTCCTTGATCGCCGCCCCGCCGTTGGATGCCGTACCCAGGAATTCGGTTTTCACGATACGGTCGTCGATACGGATCTGATAGGCATCGATCGTCAGGCGGAACGGGCCGGTCTCATAAGTCACGCCCGCCGTGAAATTGAGAGACTTCTCCGGCTTGAGCGGCTTTGCCCCCAGTGCAATCGCTGCTGCGCTGTTCACCGGCAGGAATTTCGACACGGTCGACACGCGCTCGTCACCGATCACCGTGACGGTGTTCTGCGTGGTCGAGAACGCCGTCTGCGCCAGCGACGGCGCGCGGAAGCCGGTGTTGACGCCGCCGCGCAGCGCAAGTCCCTTCGCCAGTTCGATGCGGGTGGACGCCTTGGCGCTGAAGGTGTTGCCTGCGCTGTCGGAATAATGTTCGAACCGGCCGGCAACGCCGACAAACCAGCCCGGCATCACATCGGCGGAAACGTCCGCATAGGCCGCCAGGTTGTTGCGGCTGATGCTTGTCGCGTCGGCCGGCGATGTGCCGGTGAAGGAAACGAGTCCCGGCGAGGGGGAACGGCCACCATAGAGCTGGCCGAAAGGCGTGCTATCCAAGGGGATCACGTAGCCGCCGTCCCTGTAGGAATCGGGTTCTCCTGCAATGTTCTGAAAACGCTCCCAGCGCTGCTCCGCGCCCAGGGAGAGGCTTAACGGCCCGGCGAGACCGAGATCCAGCTCGCGGCTGAGGTCAAGATTGCTCACCCACAGGTCCTGCTTCTGGCGCCCCATGAAAAAGCTGCTCTTGCTGTCCGGCCCCAGCGAGGGATTGAGCGTGTTCTCGGCGCCCAGCTTCACGTTGTCGCGCCCATAGCTGGTCGACAGGTCCAGCGACCATTCCGCAAACTGGGTGCGCAGGCCCACGGCCGTCTGCCAGTCCCATTCCCAGATGCGGCGATAGGCCTGGAAGCCAGCAGGATAGAGCTGGGGCAAGACTGATGCGCCGGAACTGTTGGCGAGACCG
Organism: Novosphingobium sp. YAF33; assembly: GCF_052113265.1. Lineage (NCBI taxonomy): Bacteria > Pseudomonadati > Pseudomonadota > Alphaproteobacteria > Sphingomonadales > Sphingomonadaceae > Novosphingobium > Novosphingobium sp. YAF33. The sequence goes on along the minus strand of NZ_JBFRCW010000005.1, from coordinate 341,892 downwards.
TTATACCCGGTCGCTGCCGCGAAGTATGCGCCGCGGGCATCCTTGATGTTGCGGTAACTCAGCGTCGAGAACGAATAGAGCGTGGTATCCTCGCCGACCGGCAATTCCGCATTGTAACTGGTGTCGACGATCTTGTCGCGATTGGAGCGGCCGTAGCCGCCGGCGATGAGATGGTCCGCATCGGCCTCCCTCGGATCGGGCTGGCCGTTCACCAGGGGATAGACATAAGGGATGGGCTCTGCCGAGGAATCGGCGCGGTCGTGATATTTCGCCTCGATGGAGAACCGTGCGAAGCCGCCGTCACCCAGCGGCGTGCCATAGGAGCCCGCGACTTGCGCCAAGGCGCCGCCTTTCTCGTAAAGCTGCCCGCCGGTCACTGACAGTTCGCCGCCGTGCGGAGAATTGTCGAGGATGATGTTGATGACGCCGGAAATCGCGTCGGATCCATATTGCGCGGCGGCACCGTCCCGCAGGACTTCGATCCTGCCGACCGCGCTGGTCGGGATCAGGTCGATGTCGACCGGCGTCGATCCGCCCGAGATGCGCGAGAGATTGTTGATCAGCGATGTCGTATGCCGCCGCTTGCCATTGACGAGCACGAGCACATAGTCACCGGAAAGTCCCCGGATCGAGATCGGCCGGACACTGGCCGAGGTCCCGCCGCCGCCCAGCGCAGGCATGCTCAGCGAGGGGATGATGTTGCCGAGTATCTCCTTGAGACCGGTGCGCCCGGTATTCTTCAGTTCCTGCGGGCTGATCACGTCGATCGGCACGGGGCTGTCCGCCACCGAACGCTGGATCCGGCCGCGCGCGCCGGTGACGACGATAGCACCGGCATCTGCCTCCGCTGCAGTGCCGGCGGCGGCATCGGCAGCCACTTCTGCTCTGGCAGGAGAAACGGCGATTATTGAGACACTCGCAAGGAAACCGGCAATTACAGTATTTTTCACTTAAGCCCCCAAATTAATAAGCACGGAAGCTTATTCCCATCCTCGCCATGAATATTTAAATTGAATTCCCTCAATTCAATTTCATTTCTTCTTATCTCAGATGTGATCCGCGAATGCTTTATCGATCGGCCGCACAGTCTTGACCTCTCCGAAGCGGCGGAAAGTATCGAGCACGACTTGCTGATCGGAGATCACGCTGGCGTCGATCGGTACACGCAGACGCACATTCTTTTCCGCCGTCGCGCGCGCGATGTCCGGCGGCAGCCCGGTTTCCCTGGCAAGGACCGCGCCATATTGATCGACATGATTCCGGGCCCACTGCAGGGCCTTTGCCTCTCGCGCGAGGAAATCGCTCAGCTGCGCGCGCTTGCGCTCGATGGCGCTTTCCGGCGCAACGTCGAAGCCGTAGCCCTGGACGAAGTCCCTGCCGTCGACGACGATGCGATCGCCCTCGGCCTGCGCCGCCGCGACATAGGGCATCCAGGTGGACCAGGCATCCACCGCACCGGTCTGGAGCGCGGCGCGGGAATCGCTGGGGGACAGGAACGCCAGTTCGACGTCGCCCGGACCGTAGCCCGAAGCCATCAGCGATCGCAGCACCAGGTAGTGCCCGACGCTGCCGCGCGTCGTGGCGATCCGCTTTCCTTTCAGGCCCTTGCCGTCGCGGACGGGCGAACGCGCCGGCACCAGGATGGAAAGCGCACCGTCGATACGGCTTTGTGTGCGCTGCGCGCTCACGGCCTTGATCGGGCTCCCGGCCTGATAAGCGAACTGGAACGGGGCATCGCCGACCAATCCGAGATCGACCGCACTGCTGCCAAGCGCTTCAAGAAGATTCTGCGCCGCCGGGAATTCGGACCATTCGACTTCGTAGGAGACGCCATCGAGCGCGCCGGAAGCCAGCATGAGCGATTTCGTGCCGCCCTTCTGGCTGCCTACCCGCAGCACCTCCGTATGCGCGCTGCCGCCCCGGCCGCAAGCGGCCAGGGCGGCAGTCGTGGCAAGTCCTGCAAGCAGGCCGCGTCTATCGATCATAGTTCAGAGATCCGTCCAGAGCGGCTCGTCCGCGATCAGGATGCGATGCAGCTCGCGCGGGAAGTCGCCGTAGTTGCGCACGGCGAAGTGCACCGTGGCACGATTGTCCCAGAACGCGACCGTGCCCGGCCGCCAAGAGAACCGCGCCTGAAGGTCCGGGCGCTTGTACTGGCGAAGCACTTCTTCCAGCAGTTCGCGGCTCTCCGACAATTCCAGGCCGAGTATCTGCGGTTGCTGCGAGAAGTTGACCCAGAGGATCTTCTCTCCGGTCTCACGATGCGTCCGCACGATCTTGTGCGCGACGATAGGGTATTCGTGGCCCGAAAGCTCCAGCGCGGGCACGAAATTGTGCGTGACGTGCCTGCCCTCCAGGCGCTCCTTCAGTTCCGGCGCGAGGGTCTCGTATGCCAGGTTCGCGTCCACCCAGATCGTGTCGCCGCCCACTTCAGGCAGGTTCACATCGCGCAGCACCGCGCCCCAGGTCGGCACGAGCCGCCAACTCGTATCGGTGTGATAGGCCTCCCCGGCCCTGAGCTTGTAGCCGAGCTTCTTCTCGTATTCCCGGTCCTCCCGCGCGGCGATGGCGTGGACTTCCTTGTTCGCCGCATCGTGGCGCGTGGTGGGGTGGGTGTAGAGCGGGCCGAAGTTCGCTGCGAAGGCCGCCTGCTGGGCGTCGTCGATGGACTGGTCTCGGAAGAACAGGACTTTCCACTTGAGAAGCGCGGCGCGGATGGAGGAGCGCAGCTCGTCAGTCAGGGGTTTGGAAAGGTCCACGCCCTCCACTTCAGCGCCGATGGTCGGCTGCACGGGGCGGATGACGAGGTCAGTGCTCGAAACGTCGAAAGTGGAAGCGGTGCTGGCCATGAATCTTCTCCTTTGCTTTCGTGTCAGGCGGCGTCGCGGCGCAGGCGCGCGGCGGTGTTGCGGTTGACGGGAACGTCCAGCCCCAGCGTTTCTCGCAAGGTGCTGCCGGGGTAGTCGCGCTTGTAGATCCCGCGCGCCTGCAGGATCGGCACCACTTGATCGACGAAGACCTCAAGCTGGCCGGGCAGGGATTCGAACAGGTTGAAGCCGTCCGATCCGCGCTGTTCGAGCCAGAGCTGGAAGCGGTCCGCGATCTGCTCGGGAGTGCCGGTGAAGTGGCTGCGCGGGGTGGCGACGCGCAGGGCAATTTCGCCCAGCGTCAGCCCGCGGGCGGCATCGGCCAGCACGCGCTCGGACGCGCTCTGGTTGCTCTTGCGCCCTTCTTCCGCAACCTGATGCGGGAACGGGCCGTCAGGATCGTAGACGCTGAAATTGTGGTCGTTGAACGAACGGCCAAGCGCCCGAAGCGCGTTCTCCAGACTGACGAGGCCCGCCAGTTCGCCGTAGAGCCACTCGGCCTCTTCCTCGGTCGAACCCACCACGGGCCGGCCGCCGGGAAGCACCAGAAGCTGCTCGGGATCGCGGCCGAAGCCGCGCGCCCGCGCCTTGACGTCGGCGTAGAAGGCCTGTCCCTCCGCAAGGTCCTCCTGGTGAGTGAAGATCGCCTCGGCATGGCGGGCGGCGAAGTTGCGGCCGTCTTCCGAGGAACCCGCCTGGAAGATCACCGGCTGCCCTTGCGGCGAGCGCGAGATGTTGAGCGGGCCCTTTACGGAGAGAAATTCGCCCTTGTGGTTCAGTTCGTGGAGCTTGTCGGGATCGAGGAACTGTCCGCTGGCTTTGTCACGGACGAGCGCATCGTCTTCCCAGCTGTCCCAGAGGCCCTTGACGACGTCGAGGTATTCCTCGGCGAGGCGATAGCGCACGTCATGGTCGAGGTGCTTGTCGCGTCCGAAGTTGGCCGCGCTGCCCTCCAGCCACGAAGTGACCACGTTCCAACCGGCCCGGCCGCCGCTGATATGGTCGAGCGAAGCGAATTGGCGGGCGAGGTTGTAGGCCTCGGTATAGCTGACCGTGGCCGTGCCCACGAGGCCGATGCGTTCGGTCACCGCCGCCACCGCCGAGAGGATCGTCAGTGGTTCGAACCGGTTGAGATAGTGCGGAGAAGAACGCGCGTTGATCGAGACGCTATCGGCCACGAAGAGGTAGTCGAACTTTCCGCGCTCGGCGAGTTGCGCCTGCCGGGTATAGAACGAGAGGCTGGTGCTGGCATCGACCTGGGCGTCCGGGTGGCGCCAGTCGTCCCAACCGGGACCGACGCCGTGCAGGATGAAGCCGAGCTTGAGTTGTCGGGTGGTCATGTCTTTCCTCCTTCTGCGTGGTGTCAGGCTATGCGGGTGGGCCGGGACGAACCAACGCGGATGGCTGATAGGAAGGTGAGTATTTCCAAAACGCGGGAGGCCGGATTCAGCTTGCCAGCGCGACCTTGTCCGCTCCCTCGCGCGCGGCGAGTTTGGCGCGGACCAGCGGGATCAGGTCGCGGCCATAGTCGATGGCGTCTGCCAGCGGTTCAAAGCCCCGGATCAGGAAGTGGTCGATGCCGATGTCGTAATATTCGAGCAGCGCATCCGCCACCTGCTCGGGCGTGCCGACAAGGCCGGTGCTATTGCCCGCCGCACCGGTGAGCGCGGCCACGCCGGTCCAGAGGCGGGTGTCACGCCGCTGGGTCTGGGCGGTTTCGAGCAGGCGCAGCGATCCGGCATTGGGCGGACGATGACCGCTGGTCGGCAAGCCCGCCGCCTCGCGTTGGGCGCGCACTTTATCGGTGATCTCGTCGGCCTTCTTCCACGCCGCTTCCTCGGTATCGGCGATGACCGGGCGCAAGGAGAGCGAGAAGCCGGGATTGCGGCCATGCTGGGCGGCGGCATGGCGGACGGCGCGCACGGCTTCGCCCACTTGCTCCAGCGTCTCGCCCCAGAGAGCGTAGACATCGGCATGGCGCCCCGCGACCTCGATCGCTTCGGGCGAGGAGCCGCCGAAGAACACCGGCAGGTTATCGGGCTTCACGGCGCTGAAGCCGCCGCGCACGTCGTAGAAACGGCCCGAATGGTCGAACGGCGCCTGCTCGCTCCATTCGCGCTTGAGCACGTCCAGATATTCGTCGCTGCGCAAGTAGCGCTCGGCCTTGAGCGTATGCCCGTCACCGTCGCGCGCCATCTCCTCATCGGCGCCGCCGGTGATGATGTGCACGGCAACGCGGCCGCCCGAGAGCTGGTCCAGCGTCGCCAACTGGCGCGCGGCGAGCGTCGGCTGAGTGAAGCCCGGCCGATGTGCGACCAGGAAACCGAGACGCGTGGTGATCGCGGCGGCATGGGCCGCAACGATCTGGCTTTCCGGCGAACTGGAACCGAACGGGATCAGCACCCGGTCGAACCCGCCCGCTTCCTGCGCGCGGGCGGCCGCCTCCACATAGTCCCGGTCGAGCGCCCGCGAGCGCGCGCCGCCGTGGATCTCCGAACTGTCGTTGAAGCCGATATAGCCGATGAACTTGACGGTCATGATGCAATTCTCCCTGAGGTGTGGGATCAGATGACGAAGAAGCCGTGAGTGCCGTCGCGCTCCAGCTGGGCGACAAGGCCGTATTCCCAGTCGAGATAGGCCTGCATGGCGGTCTCGCGGTTGTCGGTGCCCTCGTAAGGGCGCTTGTAGCGGCCATGCGCTCCGCGCGGCGCCGGGGCGCCGTCGCCTCCGGTTTCCAGTGGACCGTCGAAGGCGTCAGCCAGCACCAGCACCTCCCAGCCGAGCTGGGCAAGCCACGAAGCGGTCATGTCGGCCCGCGAGCCGAGGTCGTCGGCCAGCACGATGCGCGCGCCGCGCACGGGTGCGAAATGATCGGTTTCCTGCACCAGCTGCCCGCCCGGCGCATTGCGGAACCCCGCGGGATGACCGGCCGCAAATTCGGCAGGCTGGCGCACGTCGAAGCGATAGAGAGTGCGATCGTCGTGGGCGAGCAAAGCCCTGAGGTCCGCGCCGTCGATCCGGCGCACCCCGGCGCGGTAGGCCACGTCACGGGCCCGCGTGCGGGCAAGATCCTGTCCGCCCTCTTCGCCCTTGTCGACGTTTTCCTGCCGCCCGGTTTCCAACGTCTGCCCGGCCAATGTCCAGCCGATCGTACCGTTGCGCAGGGCGAAGATGCGGTTCGGCAGGCCCGCGTTGATAAGCGACTGGGTGCCGATGATGCTGCGCGTGCGCCCGGCGCAGTTGACGATGATCGTCGTATCCGGATCCGGCGCGGCAACGGGCGCTCGCAGTACGAGTTCCGCGCCCGGCACGCTGCGGCCGCCCGGAATGCTCATGGTCGCATATTCCTCGAACCGGCGGGCATCGAGAATGGCGATGTCGGCCTTTTCCTCGATCAGCGCGAGCACGTCCGGCGCTGGAAGCGAGGGTGTCTGGCGGCGGTGCTCGACCAGTTCCCCGAAGGCCTTCGAGTAGCTGTTGACGTCCTCGAACAGTTCATAGCCCGCTGCACGCCAACCGGGCAGTCCGCCTGCCAGCACCTCGACCTGCGTATATCCGAGCGCGCGGAACTGGTGCAGCGCCGGTTCGGCAAGCCCCTCCCCGTCATCATAGACCACGATCGGGGTATCCTTGCGCGGGATGCGCCAGGGCGCTTCCAGAGCGATGCGTTGCAGTGGAATCTGCGCCGCGAACAGCGGGTGGCCGAGCGCGAACTGAGCCTCCTGCCGTACATCGATGAGCGCTATCTCACGGCGGCCCAGCAAGGCGCTTCGGACTTGGGCGGGAGAAACATTCATGCCCGGATCACTCCATTCCAGAGGTTGGGCAGAACGTCGTTCGCATAGCCCGAGATGAAAGGGCGTTCCTCGCCGCTGTCGCGGTACGTAGCGCGCTCGACGGCGCCAATATTGCCCCCGTAGACGTGGATCGAAATCGAGGTTCGGTCGGCAAAGGCATTGGCCACGCGGTGAATGTCGCCGACGTGGGGATCGATCCCTTCCACTTCGCCTTCGCGAAGGTCTCCGGTCCCGCCTTGCTGGACGAGCGAGCCATCCCCGCGGCGACGGTAGTTCTGCACGCGCTCCGCTCCGCGCAGCACGCCGACGAGGCCCCAGACGCGGTGATCGTGGATCGGGGTCGCCTGGCCCGGCCCCCAGACGAAGGACACCACGCTGAAACGCTCGGCGCTGTCGCAGTGCAGGAGGTATTGCTGATAGCGCTCGGGATGCGGGCGGGCGAAGGCATCGGGCAGCCAATCGTCGCGCGAGACCAGGCGGGCGAGCAGGTCGCCGCCGTCTGCAAGGATGTCCGCCTGTCCGGCGCCGCTGTCGATCAAGGCAGCGAAGCCCCTCACGAAGCGGCGCAGCGGCGCCATATCGTTCGCAGGGATGACGAGAGAAACCGGCGCGTTCATGCCAGGCCTCCGGCGTGAAGCGCGATGATCTCGGCCGGCGAGGGGCCTTCGGCTACGTGCCCGCCTAGCGCGCTCAGTAGACGGCTGCGCAGTCCGCGCGCGACATGGGCGCGCTCTCCGCGGGGCGCTTCGATCCGCTCCTGCGTGACGATGCGGCCTTGGTCCAGGAGGACGATCCGGTCGGCCAGCGCGATCGCCTCGTCCACATCGTGCGTGACCATCATCACCGCGGGCCGGTGCCGCGTCCAGAGCGCGAGCACGAGTTCGTGCATCCGCAGCCGGGTCAGAGCGTCCAGTGCCGCGAAAGGCTCGTCCAGCAGCAGCAGGCTGGGTTCGCGAACCAGGGCGCGGGCCAGCGCAACCCGCTGCGCCTCGCCGCCGGAAAGCGTCAGCGGCCAGGCATCGAGCCGGTGCTCTAGGCCCACCTCGCGCAAGGCATCCTCAGCCCGCCGGCGCACGTCGCCCTGCCGAAGACCCAACGCGACATTGCGCCAGACTTTCTTCCACGGCAGCAGCCGCGCATCCTGGAACACCACCGCGCGCGAGTCTGGAACCGTGACATCCTGCCCGGTCGTCGGATCGAGCCCGGCCAGAGTGCGCAGCAACGTGGTCTTGCCTGAGCCGGACCGGCCAAGCAGGGTCACGAACTCCCCCGGTGCGATGTCGAGGTTCAACCCCGCAATGACAGTGTCATCGCCGAAGCTGCGACTGAAGTCCCGCAGGCGGACGACCGGCGGCGTCATGTAGAATTCGGGCGCTGTTGCGCGGTGCGGACCGATCTTTCGGGCGTCCATGGCTGGGTTCTCCGGATAAGGTGCGGATCTGGGCGTCATTGCGAGACGATGCTGGGGCGCCACACCAGGGCGCGGTTTTCCACGGCGCGCACCAGGGCGTCGGCGGCAAGACCAAGCACCGCGTAGACCATCAGGCAGACCACGATGATGTCGGTCCGCATGAAGTCGCGTGCATTGTTGATGAGATAGCCGAGACCGGCCGAAGCGTTGATCTGTTCGGCAACGACCAGCACGAGTATGGCGACCGACAGGGAATAGCGCAGCCCGACCAGCAGCGAGGGAAGCGCGCCGGGCAGAATGACATGCCAGATCTGCTCGGCACGGCTCAAGCCGAAGCTGCGTGCACCCTCCAGAAGCCGCACGTCGACGCTGCGGATGCCGCTATACAGATTGAGATAGACCGGAAAGATCGCGGCGAAGGCGATCAGGGCGATCTTGGGCGTTTCGCCTATCCCGAACCAGACGATGAACAGGGGTGTCAGCGCCAGCGTCGGGATCGTGCGCTTGATCTGCATGATCGGATCGACCGCGACCTCTCCTTGCCGCGACAGCCCGGCGACCAGCGCCAGCACGACGCCAATGCTGATCCCGATCGCGAGTCCGATCGCCACACGCAGGAACGAGACCCAGAGGTTGTTCGAAAGCTCCCCGGAAAGCGCCATATCCAGCATGGTCGACAGCACTGTCGACGGCGCCGCCAGAGTGCGTTCGGGAATGAGGCCGCAGCGCGATCCCAGCTCCCACAAAAGCAGGAACAGCAAGGGCGACAGCCAGCGTGCGCTGCGCAGCGTATGGGCCAGCGCTCCGAACGAGAGGATGCGGGAGGACGGGCGGGCGCTCATTGGTGTCGTCTCGGATATGGCATCCGCGGAAGAGACATCGCATTGTCTACTAATTCAATTGAGTTTTGACGGAAGGCCTATCAGCCGCGCTCATAACGCAGGGAAACCGGGGATTTTCGTAGCTGAATCGTGCAGCAAGCGGGGTGAATGCCGCCCGCCTCTTCCTGTGCAGCCACACAAGGATTGCCATCAGCGGGACAAACTCTACTAATTTGGTTGAGATAGTGCGGGTCGCTAGGTTCGCGCCGATGCCCTCTCTGAGCGAGTGATTCTCACATGCCTGTAAATCTGCCGACCAACCTGCTGCGCAGCTTCGTGACGATCGTCGATACGGGCTCGATGCTCAACGCAGCGGAACGGGTCTTCGTGAGCCAGTCCGCACTGAGCCTCCAAATCAAGCGTCTGGAGGAGCTGCTCCAGCAGGCCCTGTTCCACCGCGACGGCCGCCGGCTCACGCTGACCCCTTCGGGTGAGCTGATGCTGGAATATGCCCGCAAGGTGCTGAACATTCATGACGAGGCCGTCGCCGCCGTAACCGCGGGCCATTTCACCGGGCCTGCGAGAATCGGCATGGTCCAGGATTTCGCCGAGATGCTGCTGTCCGGGCTTCTGGCCCGCTTCGCCGAACTGCATCCCGAGGCGCAGCTCTATTCGCGGATCGCCGGAACCGCGGAATTGCTGGGCCAGCTTGAACGTCGTCAGTTGGATATCGTGCTGGGCTTTGCCGCGGCGAGCGATCCGGGCGCCATCGCCAGTGCGCCCATGGCCTGGTACGGCAACCCCGACCTTGCCCGGAAAACCGTGGTGCAGCTCGCCGTGCTGGAGCCGCCCTGCCGCTTTCGCGAAGCGGCGATCCATGCTCTGGAGGAAGCCGGGCGGCCCTACCGGATATCTGTGGAGACGCCCAACCTCACTGCCTTGCGCGCGGCTGTCGATGCCGGGCTCGGAGTGACCTGCCGCACGCATCTGTTCCTGCGTGACGCGCCGCTGGAAGATGGAGACTTGCCCGCCCTTCCCAACGTCTCATGCATTCTCCAGACCGCGCCGAACCTGGACGGCCCGACAAGCCAGCTGGCCAGCCTGGCGCGCGAAGTCGTGGCCGCGCTGTAGACCGCCAAGCCCTTATTGAAAATTATCAAGGGTGCGACTGCGCTTCTTGTTATCGCCGCCGCGGCGCCCCGCCTAGCCTTGCCCCCGGACATCCATCCGGAGGGAAAGAATGACGAAGAGCCTCAAGGATCGTTTCACCGAGCTTCAGGCCGAGCGCGCACGGACTTGGAGCGCCGAGCAGCTCGAGCGAAACGCTGCGCAGCGCCGCGAACTGGCCAGACGTCACGACCCCGCGACATTGCCGCGCGCGGGTGACGTGATCGCGCCTTTCAGGCTCATCGACCAGGATGGAGGGGAACTCACCCGCGACCAGCTTCTCGCAGAGGGACCGGCGGTGCTCGTGTTCTTCCGCTTCGGCGGCTGCCCGGCCTGTAACATCGCCCTGCCCTATTACAACGAAACGCTATGGCCCGCGCTTCGCGAGCAAGGCGTTCCACTCGTTGCCGCCAGCGCGCAGATCCCCGTCGATCGGGCGCTGATCGAGCGCCACCAGCTTGGCTTCACCGTCGCCAGCGACCCCGGCTATGCACTGGCGAGAGACCTCGGCATCACGTTCCTGCCCGAAGAACAGCCTGAAGTCGCGCCCGGCCAGGAATGGATAGGCTCGACACTCGGCACGTTCAGTTACGAAATCGACCAGCCTGCGGTCCTGGTGCTTTGCAAGGACGCCAAGGTCCTGTTCTTCGAAGCGAGCCCGGATTGGCTGCAACGCACTGACAGCGAAACGATCCTGAGCGCCCTGGCAAGCCAGGGAACAAGCCTCGGGCACTTCGGCGAGCCGCTTGATGTGCAGTCATCCTTATAGAAAGCGCGCCGGGGCCAGCGAATGGCGAAATTGAGCACGGACGCATATTCCGGCTCTGGCCTGTGTTGCTGCCCATTGCCTGTTGAGCGCTCACGGTGACCACTGCGGTCCCAAGGATGATCCCCGTCATCGCTCACGCCCGGTCAGCCTTTCCGCCACAAGACCGCCATTTGGCGCCGATTTGTTCGGAGCGCCTTCGCGCGCTCCCTCATCGGTCGGAAATCTGGCGTCGATTCCTCCGCGAACACCTTCCGCTTTTGGGGAAGGCGCTGGCGGCCAATTAGGCAGGGAAAGGCGGCGGGTCCTAGGGCAAATCCGAGCGCCCCTCCGCCATCACCCTTCTTCAGCACACCTCGCCTCAAGGCAGCCTTGCGGAGAGTGCCTCTCCCCGCAAGAACCGCGCCGTTATTGCCCGACGCCGCGCAAGGGGCCGGTGCCGTTGAACTTGCCCGCCTGATAGTCGCGGATGGCCTCGCCGATTTCCGCCTGCGTGTTCATGACGAAGGGACCATGGGCCACCACCGGTTCGCGGATCGGGTCGGCGTGGCCGAACAGGAGTACCGCGTCGCTTTGCGCCTCGATCGAGAGGGTGTCGCCATCATCTCTCACGGTGACGAGATGCCAGGCGTTCACGGCCTCGCCGCTGACCGAGACGCTTCCAGATACGACGTAAAGAAACACGCTCCGCTCTTTGGGAGCCGGCAGGTCGATCCGCGCGCCGGCGGACAGACGCACGGTCGACATGAACACGCCAGTGAGCGACGGGATCGGCCCGGTGAGGTCCCCATAGGTGCCCGCTATCAGGTTCAGGGTACCCTGCCCTTCGGCGATCGGGATCGCGGGAATGCCGTCGACCTGAACGCCGGTGTAGCGCGGAGGTGACATCTTCAGCTGCGACGGGAGATTGACCCAGAGCTGGAGGATTTCCAGGGCACCGCCCGCTTGCTTGAAGCTGGGCGGCGACACTTCCGCGTGGATCAGGCCGGAGCCTGCCGTCATCCATTGCACGCCGCCCGCTTCGATGATGCTTTCATGGCCGCCCGTGTCGTGGTGGGCGAGATTGCCTTCGAGAATGAAGGTCACCGTCTCGAAGCCGCGGTGCGGATGCGGACCGAAAGGCAGGCCGTTGTTTCCGGGCTGATAGACCTGCGGGCCGTGATGATTCAGGAAAAGGAACGGATCGACCTGATCGAGGCCCGGTCCCGGCACCGGCCGCCGGGTGACGAGGTCAGCGATATCGTCGCGGCGGGCGGGATGGATCCCGGCAACGGAACGGCTGGTCATGGGAATTCCTTTTCGGAAAGCACGCGGCGCAAAGCGCTGGTCTTGCTTCGTGAGGTCCGAACGCGGTTCTGATGCTCCGGATAGCAGGAGGACCCGTGATGGCAATCCATTGCAGCTTGATGGCAGGGTCAGGCGGTATGGCGGGGACCGTTCGCCTCATCATTCGAACGGCCTGTCGCCCCTGTCATGACCGCGTTATGTCTCAGCGGCCAGCGCGGTTCGGTATGTCCCGAAGGAGGTTCGATGCTCCCCCGCGTCCTGATACCGTCTGCCCTCCTGCTGCTGGCTTCTGGCCCGGCCGCCGCCGCGCAGTCCGAACCGGCCACCCGCTTTCACCGGGACCCCGCGCTCCTTGCCGAGAAGGAGGCGAAGATCGTCGCCCTGTTCGGGCAGAAATCACCGCAGGCCGGGGCGGAACTGGAGAAGCTGTTCCGGGAGGACATCATCGCCAAGGTCCGGCCCGCCTATGGGAAACTCGGCTTCGATATCGAAGACGTGGTGGATCTCGTCTCCGCTTACTGGATGGTCGCCTGGCTGGCCGCAAACGGCATTGTCGATGACAGCCGCCCCGATCGCGAGACAGCGCAGGCAGTGCGGGCGCAGATGCGCAAGGTGATGCTCGCCAATCCCGGTTTCGCCGCCCTGGACGACCGCGGGCGGCAGGATATCGGAGACACCATGCTGCTCCAGGCGCTGCTTGCCGAAATCCAGATGCAGGCCGCAGCGACGCAGGGCGCCGCGATGAAGCAGCAGGTGAGTGACGCCGTCCAGGCGCAGGCCGCCGCTCTGCTCAAGGTGGACATGCGCCGCATGACGCTGACGGCGAAGGGCTTCGCCGGACAAGGCGCACCATCGGCAGCGGGAACCGCCCCGCCGCCCCCTGCCCCAACACCCGTGCGGGCGTCAGGGATGGCTGCCACGAGCAAAGCTGCCGGCCTGTATTTTCGCGCGATTTCGGGCGGCGGCGGGGTCGACTGGGAGCCGCTCGCATTCTTCGGCAACGGCGAATACTGGGAGATCGGCGCCACGCCGCTCGACGAGTTGAACGTCGCAGAGTCCAAGGCGCGCGAGCCGCACCGCTGGGGGCGTTGGCAGCAGGCAGGCGGAGGCTTTCGTCTGACCGGCAGCGACGGCCATTCGAACGACTACACGCTTCCCTCCGGCAACTTCTTTCCGGCCTTCTCCAGCGCACAGGGCGGCGCGACACTCTCCGGTGCCTATTCACGCACCAGCTCCAGCGGGCTGCAAGGCGGCGGGACGACGGTGGCACTGTTCGTGGACAAGATCCGCTTCACGCCGGACGGGCAGTTCGTGGAGGGATCCAACATGGGCGCGATGGGCAGCGGCGTTTACGCCGGCCGCAAGACTGGTGGAAGCGGGCGTTACCGGCTGTCCGGCACCACGCTGGAACTCACTTACGCAGACGGGCGGGTAAAGCGGACGAGCTTCGCTTACGGCGCGACCGGGCGGCCTGCACACCCTTCGAAGGACATGGTCTTCATCGGCGGCGATACTTTCGTCACGGACTAGGCCGACAAGGCGCACCCGCCATGCGAATGCCTTGCAACCGCTGCAAGGATCCCTGCGAAAGTGGCTCTTGCGGCTGGTCGGCGGCTTGGATTAGAGCCATGCCATGCTGATCGAAACCCAGGCTTGCGCAACCCGCTACCAGCGTGACGGCAAGCCCCCGCATGTCGTGGCCGCCCATGGTCCCGCCGCGAATGCTGCCGAGATTTCCCTATGATCGTCCGCCCCAAACCGGGTCTTTGGGATGTCGCTTTCGCTATCAGGGGATCGATCCTTCCCCGTATCGTCGGCAGGTTGGTGACGATCGCTGCCGTCAGCTGCCTGGCCGTCATGGCCGCCGGACAGCGGCCGGACCTGTTTTCCCGGATCGGCACCACGCCTTTCACGCTGATCGGCATCGCGCTTTCGATCTTCATGAGCTTTCGCAACAATGCCTGCTACGATCGCTGGTGGGAGGGGCGCAAGCTCTGGGGCTCGCTCGTGATCGCCGGCCGCTCACTTGCGCGCCGCGTCGTCACTCTCGAACATGCCGATCAACGCAGGTTGCTGATCGGCATGTGCGGCTTTACGGCGGGCCTTGCAGCCCGGCTGCGCGGAAGCGGGGAAACGGAAGAAATCGCCAGGCGCTGCGGGAGCGGGCCATGGGACGATGCCGTCAATCCCAGTGACAGCCTGCTTCGCGAACTGGGCCGTCACGGCCTGGAACTGGCGAGGGACGGGCGGGTCGGCGCGATCCACCATTCGCTCATCGAGGAACAGCTTCACCTGCTGGCGCAAGTCCAGGCCGGCTGCGAGCGCATTGCCCTCACCCCTGTTCCCTTCAGCTATTCGCTCCTGCTGCACCGCACCGCATATATATTCTGCCTGGCGCTGCCCTTCGCGCTGGCCGGTTCGCTGGGTTGGTGGACACTCCTTCCGGTCCTCCTGGTCAGCTACACCTTCTTCGGACTGGATGCGCTCGGCGATCAGCTCGAGGATCCCTTCGGCCTCGAACCCAACGACCTCCCGCTCGACGCCATGGTGCGCACCGTCGAGCGCGAGATGCTGTCGGCCCTGGGAATGACCGACCTGCCCGATCCGGTCTCTCCGGCGAACTACGTGCTGCGCTGATTGCCGGGCAGGGTTGCACCGCTTTCAGCCCGCTTTTCGCGCGAAGGCAGGCCGGCGATTTTTGCCGGCCTGCCCTGCTTTCCGGTTCGCGCGATCGGTCAGAGCTTGACGCGTGCCATCCCTGCTTCGTTGTAGCGCGGGCCGGCCGTTCGGCCGCTGGGTGCCGCAGCCTCGATCACGGCCAGATCCTCGGCGGTGAGCGTCACGTCGGGGGCTCCCGCGCTGTCGCGCAGAGTTTCGCTACGCTTGAACCCCGGGATCGGGACGATATCGTCCCCTTGCGCCAGCAACCACGCCAGCGCGACCTGGGCATTGGAGACACCGTGCCGCTGGGCCACCGAGCGGACCGCATCGACGATCGCAAGGTTCTTCGGCATGTTCTCGGGCGAGTAGCGCGGATCGTTGCGCCGCCAATCGCCCGCCGGAAGATCGTCCAGGCTGCGAATGCCGCCGGCCAGGAAACCCCGCCCCAGCGGGCTGTAAGGCACGAAGCCGACGCCGTTCTCACGGCAGGCATCGAGGATCTCCCCTTCCACGTCGCGCTCCCAGATCGAGTATTCGCTCTGCAGCGCTGCAATCGGATGCACCTTGGCGGCCCGGCGCACCGTATCGGCGGCCGCTTCGGACAGGCCGATGTGGCGCACCTTCCCCTCCTTCACCAGTTCGGCCATGCCGCCGATGGTCTCCTCGATGGGGACGTTCGGATCGACGCGGTGCTGGTAGAACAAGTCGATGGTGTCGATGCCCAGGCGCTTCAGCGATCCCTCGCAGGCACGCCGCGCGTTTTCGGGGCTGCCATCGACGTGGGTCGGCGTATCGCCATCCCAGCGCATGGCGAACTTGGTGGCGATGACCAGCCCTTCGCGCCTGCCCTTGATAGCAGCCCCGACCAGTTCCTCGTTGCGGAACGGCCCATACATCTCGGCCGTGTCGAAAAACGTGATGCCAAGGTCGATCGCCTCGTGGATGGTGCGGGTCGAAACCGCGTCATCGGCGAGGCCATAGTTGATGTTGCCTTCGCGGATCATCGGCATGCAGCCGACGCCGATCGCGGATACCTTCAGGCCTTGGCCAAGAGTGCGGTACTTCATGTTGTCGTCTCCTCTGTTCGGGCCCGGCGTCAGAAACGCTCGCCGACCATCTCTTCGCTTTTCGCCCAGAGCGCCTTCGCGTTGTCCGGATCGAGCGCATAAGGCTGCACGCCGCCGCGCAGGCCTTCGCTCTCCTGGACTTCCGCGACCCGGCAGTCCTCGCAGTAGCGCCCCCCGATCTGCGATGGTTCGGCAACCACCGCAGACCAGAGCGTGGTGGCCGCGCCTTGCGGTATCGACTTGTAGACCAGCGCAGACGCGCCCGCCGCTTCCAGGCTAGCGCCGATCGAGGCGACGAGCGCCTCCTTTTCGTCCTGCGTCATGTGGCGGGACAGCTCCGTATCCCAGATCACACCCGGATGGACGGCCACGGCGCGTATGCCCCTGTCGCGATGCCGCCTGTCGAACTCCACGGCGAAGAGGATGTTCGCCGTCTTCGAACGTCCGTAGCCGAGCCAGGGATCGTAATCGCCGCGCTCGAAGTTCGGGTCCTCGAGGTCGACGTTGCCATAGCGGTGCCCGGCCGAGGACAGGTTCACTAGCCTGCCCCCTTCGCGCAGCAAGGGAGCGATGCGGTTCACCAGCACGAAATGGCCCAGGTGATTGGTGCCGAACTGGGTTTCGAACCCATCCGCGGTCTGCCCGAAAGGCGGCGCCATCACGCCCGCGTTGGCGATGACGATGTCGAACGGCTGTCCCGCCTCATTCAGGCCGTCCACGCAGGCGCGCACGCTCGCAAGGGATGCCAGGTCCAGTTCGACCAGGCTGAAGCTGCCGCCGCCGGTCTCGGCTGCCGCATGCACCTGCTGGGTCGCCCGCTCGGCCTTGGCCAGATCGCGCACCGCGCCGACCACTTCGGCACCGTGGGCCACTAGCGCGCGGCAGGTCTCTATGCCGATGCCGGCAGAAGCGCCCGTCACGAGCACACGCTTGCCGCGAAGGTCGATCCCGCCAAGCACCTCGTCGGCGGTCGAAGTCTCTCCGAAAGGATGGGTCATGATTGTCTCCGGTTCGTGGCGCTCACCACTTGAGACGGTGAGGCCAGGAGGCGGATATAGGGCGCGGCCCCTTCCCCAGGGTGCCCGATCGTCTCAACGCCTTGCCCAATCCTATCAGCGCGGTTGCATCACCCCGCAGGCAGCCCGATAATGACGTTCATGCAGGACACGCTCAATCGCATGTGCCGGCGCGTGGAGCGCCATATTCCCGGGCCCTCCCGCGATATGCCCGCAGACATGCCCGTGCCGCGCCTTCGGGTTCACATGGCATGCGAAGCCGGGGGGACGATCAGCAGCCGGTATGAACCGATGATCTGCCTGGTCCTGCGCGGCGCCAAGCAAGTGACCATCGGCAATCGCGTGCTGCGCTACGATGCCGCAACCTGCTTCGTGACGTCGGTTGAGGTCGCCGCCGTCGGTTGCGTGACCGAGGCATCGCGCGAGCGCCCCTATATCGTCACGACCCTGGCACTCAACCGCGAAGTCCTGGCCGAGCTGCTTGCCGAACTGCCGCGCTCGTCCGGCCCATCGGAACCGGCAGGCCCGCTGGCGGGCTTCGGCGTGGCACCCGTGACCCGCGAAATCCTGGATGCCTGGGAGCAGCTTCTGGCCCTTCTCGACAGTCCGGCCGACATCCCGATCCTCGGTCCGGCCCGCGAACGCGAGGTGCTCTACCGCCTGCTCCAGAGCGGCCATGGCGGAATGCTGCGCCAGATCGGGCGCGAGGATAGCCGCCTCTCGCGCACGCGCCGCGCAATCGAATGCATTCGTCGCAATTTCGACCAGCCGCTGCGCACCGAAGCGCTCGCCGAAATTGCCGGGATGAGCGTTCCTTCGTTTCACCGGCACTTCAAGGCCGCCACGGGCATGAGCCCGTTGCAATACCAGAAGAGCTTGCGCCTCCAGACCGCCCGGCGCCTGCTCACGGCCAGCCCGGACGCCGCGCGCGCGGCATTCGCCGTCGGCTACGAGAGCGCCTCGCAGTTCAGCCGCGAATATGCCCGCCAGTTCGGGTCGCCGCCGACGCGGGACGCCGCCCGGATGCGCGAGGCGACCTCCGAGCGGTTCGATCTGACGTGATTTCCAGCCTCGGCGTGACAGCAAGCCCTGCCGCTCTCCGATCGGTTGCCTGCTCGCTCGCCGCGCTTTCGTTCAGCGAAGATCCTGCGTGAGCTGCCAGCAGCCGTTCTGCCATGCGAACAGATAACCGGCTGGCTTGCCAATGTGCCGCTCTACCGTCCAACCGTCACCCTCTTCATCGTCCCGCAGGATCGCAGGCTGATAGGTGAACCTGTAACTGCCGTCGGGCAGGTCCTCGAATTTCACATCCAGCGCGGTGTAGGGCTGGCTCGGATCGGCTTCCCAGCGCTTGACGGATGCCGTGTCGGCGAATTGCCAGTCGACATGCGAAACGTTGAAGATCCGGTAATTGCTGGCGGGAAGGTTGGTACCAGACGCCTTGGCGGGCTGGCGAAACGCGCGCTGTTCGACGGCCGGCGCAGTGTATTTCGCACGCACCGCCGGCGAGGCGATGAAAGCGTCGAGGAACTGAACGAATTCCTTTTGCGAGCAACCGCTTTTCGCCTGGGCCATCGCCTCGGCCATGTCCGCCTGGGTCTCCGCGAAAGAGGCCTGCGCCGTGCCTAGAAGCGCCAGGGTCGCCGCGGCGCACGTCAAAACGGAATATCGCCCGAGGCCGAAAGGTCTAGTCACTGTAAAACTCCCCTATTCATGAGAAAAGACCCTGCACCGTGCACACCCGCAGCGGGGCCAGTTGCTGGAATTCGACGCCGAGCGCGATACTCCCGCGTCAGGACAGGTCCAAGGTTTTTGGCAAGAAGCAGATGAGACGAAGCGTGGCGTGGCGCCGTTCTGTCGCGTGAGGTGGTCCGGTCTTTCAGGTAGTCGATCGCCGATCGGCTATTATGGCGCCACAGTTCCGACCGGCTGCTCCAACGACATGGGCGGGTTGGAAAACCAGGCGGGGCCGTTGGTCGTCATGTGGAAGCAGTCTTCGAGCCTCACGCCGAACTTGCCGGGTAAATAGAGCCCCGGCTCGTTCGAAAAACACATGCCCGGGGCCAGCGCCGTCGTTTCATTGTGAACAAGGTTGACCGGCTCATGGCCATCGAGGCCGATGCCGTGGCCGGTGCGATGCGAGAGGCCGGGCAACCGATAGCGGGGACCGAAGCCGCGCTTCTCGTAGAAAGCGCGAACGGCATCGTCGACACGGCCCGCAGGCAGCCCCACTTGCGCGGCATCGAAGGCAATCTGCTGGCCTTCGTGGACGGTATCCCATATCGCGCGGACCTCGGACGGCGCCTTCCCGAGAACGAAAGTGCGCGAGACGTCCGACTGGTACCCTTCGACGGTACAACCGCAGTCCATCAGGATCACCTCGCCCTCCCGCACGGTCTGCGGTTTATGCGACCCGTGCGGATAGGCGGAGGCCTCGCCCAGCAGGACCAGCGAAAATTCCGGCGTGCCGCCCAGCTTCACCGTCGCCGCGTCCATCAGTGCGCCGATCTCGTGCGGGGTCATGCCCGCCCTTATGCGGGGCCAGACCCAGCGATAGGCCGCGATCGTCACTTCGGTCGCCTTCGTCATCAGCGCGATCTCGGCGGGCGTCTTGATCATGCGGCAGCCGCGCACGACCGGGTTCGCGGAAACGATCCTGGTACCCGGCGCGCGTTTGGAGAGACCGTCGCTGGCAAAGAAGCGGACCGTTTCCTCGACGGCCACCGTGCCGCTGGAAAGACCGCGCTCCTTCAGCGTAGCGGCGATGAGCGCAATCGGATCCTCGTCTTCCTGCCAGACGCGGACTTCCGCCGGGATCGCCAGGGTCTCACGCACCGAGGGTTCCTCGAAGAACGGAGTGACGATCACCGGCTCGCCCTTCTGGAAAAGCAGCGCTGCCGTCAGGCGTTCGCTGCGCCACCATTCGATGCCGGTGAAATACACCAGACTTGCGCCAGGTTCGATCAGGATGGCATCGATCTCATGCTCCCGCATCAGCCGTCGGGCGCGTTCGAGGCGCCCTTCGCGTTCGGAGCGCGAGATGGGAACCGCATCGGAAGTGATCTTGCGCAGATCGCTGGTGTCGATGTCGGCCAGCAGCGGGCCGGGCAGCAGCATGGAGATCGCCAGCGCGCCTCCACCAAGGATCAGGCCGCGGCGATCGGATCGAAGAGAAGTGCTCATGCGAAATCATGGCACAGGATCGATAGCCGTCAAGCCGGCAGTGCCATGCAGTTCAGGTGCCGGGCGATGGACCGTCCTGCCCCCGGTCATGCGCCTTGAGCAGGGCGCCGAAGGTCTCTTCCAACTGGGCACGATAAGCGCCATGAGTCACGATGTAGCGCTCGTTCGCCAGCAGATCAAGCAGGACATTGCGCGCGGCATGTTCGGCCGTTGCCACATGGTCCGCCGAGGTCATGCCCCTGCTCTTCATCATCGCGTCGATATCGTCTCGCCTGATCTCCATCTCGCCCATCTCCCGGGGCCGCGCCAGGGCGCTGCTTTCCAGATGCCGGGTCGCCATGCCCGCGGGGAACGCTATCGAAACGCCGATGCGCTCCTCGGCCAGTTCCATCCGCAAGGTCTCGGCATAGCCGGTCACCGCGTATTTGGAGGCGGTGTAGGCTCCCATGCGTATGCCCGGCGTCAACGCCGCCGACGAAGACGTGACGAGAATACGCTTCGGGCCCTTCGAGCGGCGGATGAGGGGCAGGAAAGACTGGACCGTATGAATGGTGCCCATGACGTTGACGTCGAGCACCCAGCGCCATTCCTGTTCCGTCAGCCGCTCCAGCGGGCCGAACTGCTGCACGCCCACGTTCGCGCACAGGATCGAGCAGTTCCCGAAGCGATCCGCCACGGTAGCGGCCGCAGCCTGTACGGCGCCCGCATCCGCGACATCGACACGCAGGCCCATCGCCTCCCCGCCTTGCGCGCCAACGCGGTCCGCCACCTGCTGCGCGGCGCTGCCGTCGATATCGAGAGCCGCGATCTTCATGCCCGCTTCGCGAAACCGGTCCACCAGCGCCGCGCCGAACCCGGAACCCGCCCCTGTCACTACAGCCGTGCAGCCCTTCAGTTCGTCGGTCATTGCGCTCTTTCCTGAGATGGATCGATCCGGGCCGAAGCGCGCGGCGGCTTTCGGCGGAGTTATGGTCGTGCGGGTCGCAGCAAGGTCGCCTGCCGGCCTGCCGAGGGCTACATCCACGTCCCGCCGTTCACGTTGACTTCCTGGCCCGTGATGTAGCTTGCCTTGTCGGAGCACAGGAATTCGCAGGCGTTCGCGATATCCTCGGGCGTGCCTGGGCGGGCAATCGGGATGGCCTGGGCGATCACCTCCAGCGGGGGCACTTCTCCCGAATTCACCCCGGCGCGGGCCAGCGGCGTATCGACGAGCGACGGGGGAATCGTGTTGACCGTGATGCCGTGAACGGCGAGTTCGCGCGCCAGCGAACGGGTGAGCCCGATCACCCCACCTTTCGAGGCCGCGTAATGCGCACGGTCCTGCGCGCCCGACTGCGCCGCCTGCGAGGAGATCGTCACGATCCTGCCCCACTTGCGCGCCACCATGTCCGGCGCAGCAAGCTGGACCGTGTGGAACACGCCGTTGAGGTTCACATCGATCATCCGCTGCCAGGTTTCGACCGACATCGTGAGGAAGTCTGCCGAGGCGGAAATGCCCGCGTTGGCGATGACGATGCTGATCGGGCCTAGGCTGCGTCTCACCGCATCGTAAGCGGCGGCCATATCGTTCCGGTTGCCCACGTCCGCGCGAAGCGGAAGCACGTTCGCCCCCTCGGCCCGAAGCGCGCCTGCTTCGCGCTCCAACGCCTCTTCCTGACGGTCGAGCATCGCCACGGGATGGCCGTTCCTTGCAAAGAGCCGGCAGATGCCCAGCCCCATTCCCGATGCGCCGCCGGTGACGACGACGACGCGATCCTTGTTCGTTTCCCTGGTCATGATCCTATCCCGTTCAGGCCGGAGTGAGCTTGAGGTTCAGCGCGGCCAGACCGCGAATGATGAAGCTGGGTTCGTATTCCAGCCTGCGCGCGCCTCTTGACCCGTGGATCGTTTCGTCGAGGTCGATGTCGCTGGTGCGGGACAGGAATTCCTCGAAAATCGCGCGGACTTCCACCCGCGCCAGCGGCGCCCCGGCGCAGACGTGCGCGCCGCGCCCGAAAGCGAGGTGTTCCTTGATGCGCGGGCGGCCGAGGATAAGTTTCCCGGGATCCTCCCAGCGCCGGGGATCGCGGTTCGCGGCGGCAAGGGCGATGAAGACCTTTTCTCCCGGACGCACATCGAAGCCGGCGATCTGCGCGGGCTTCTTCACCAGCCGCGCGGTCATCTTCGTGGAACCTTCGAGGCGCAGCACTTCCTCGAGGAAATCAGGAATGAGCGCCGGATCGGCGCGGAGCTGTTGCTGCAGCGCCGGCATGTCGACCAGATGGCGCATGGCATTTCCAAGCAGCTTGGCGCTGGTGTCCTGCCCGGCGCCGAACAGGAACGTCGCAAGGCGCACGATCTCCATCAGGTCGGGCTGCGATCCGTCCGGATAGGCGGCGGCGGAGAGTTCGCTGAGAACGTCCCCGCGCGGAGACTGGCGCCGGTCGGCCACGTACTGCGCGAAATACATGCCCATGAGGACCAGCGGCTGGTTCTGGGCTGCGAGATCGTCGGGATCGAGACTACCCGGAGGCGGCCCGGCGTCGATGGCGTCCATGAACACCTGCCGGTCGTCGGCCGGAACGCCCAGCAGATCCGCGATCACGAGGGTCACGAAAGGCGTCGCGATGTCCTTGATGAGTTCGCAGCGCCCGGCCGCGACCGCGTCCCCGACCAGTTGGCCCGCCAGCTCGGAAATGAACGCCTCGTTGGCCCGCAGCTTCGAAGGCGTGAACAGGCGGCTGAGGATCGAGCGAGAGAACGTATGCTGCTCGCCGTCGTAGGCCACCAGCAGGTCGCCGCCCACGAAGCCGCCGCGATGGGCCTCGATCAGGGGCGAGAGGTCGACGCCCCCGGCCTCGAACGGCAAGGGCGCGGCAGGCCCCTGCGGCGCAATGACCGAAGAATAGTCATCCGTGTTCTTCAGAACTTCCAGCGCCTCTTCGAACCCCGTGACCAGCACGATGTCGCGGCCGGGAAGGCGGTAGACGGGGCCCCGCTCGCGCGCCGCTTCGAAGTAGGCGTAGGGATCGAGGAGAATATCGTGGTCCGTGAAGTAATCACGTTCGGCGAGCTCTATCATGGAAAACTCTCCCGTTGTTCAGGTGGATCCTGGCGTCCCGGCCGGGTGAACCCGCCGCTGCGCGATGCAGCCGGAGGGCGGTTCGAAAGGAAAAAGAAGGGCGGCGCAGTCTGGAGGTAGAGTCATGAAAACGCGCCGCCCTCCACCGGACTAGAAGCTGTACCGGAGACGCGCGCCGTACGTTTGCGGCTCGCCCAGGTTCGCCACCTCGAACCCGGCCACTGCGAACAGGCCCGGGGTGAAGGTGTAGTAACGCTCCTTCGTCACGTTGGTCATGAAGAGCGACAAGTCGACCGGCGACCCGGCGATCCGGCGCCAATCGAAATTCAGGTTGAGCAGGTCGATAGGGGCAAGCACGCCGATGTCCCGCCCGCCGTTGGCGGCGATGCTGGCGGCATCGCGCGCGGCGTAATTGACCCGCTGCTTGCCGGTGTGGCTGTACGTCGCGCCCACCGAAACAGCGCCCACGCCCTCGCCCAGTGGCAGCATGTAGTTCGCCGTCAGGACCACCTTGTGCTTGGGCGCCAGCGCCAGCTGGTCTCCGGGCAGCACGGTGGAGGAGACGATGTAGGGGTCTGTCGGGGGCAGCTGCGGAAGATCGACCGACTTGATCCTGGTATTGAGGTAGGCGTAGCTCGCGTTGAGCGACAGGCCGTCGAACGGATTGAGGCCCGCTTCCACTTCCACGCCATAGATGCGCGAGCGGCCCGCGTTCACCGGGCCTGCCGTGGCGGATACGCCGCCGTTGACGGCGGGATTGTCCGCGAAGCCGACCTGAAGCTGCTGATCGGAGAAATCGTTGTAGAACGCAGCGACGTTGAAGTTGCCTCTCACCGGGCCGCGGAAGCTGGACTTCAGGCCGATCTCGTAAGCATCGACTTTTTCGGGACGGAATACCGAGAAGGCGACCGGCGCGTCTGACTT
The DNA here is from genome assembly GCF_052113265.1 of Novosphingobium sp. YAF33. Taxonomy (NCBI): domain Bacteria; kingdom Pseudomonadati; phylum Pseudomonadota; class Alphaproteobacteria; order Sphingomonadales; family Sphingomonadaceae; genus Novosphingobium; species Novosphingobium sp. YAF33. The sequence continues at coordinate 317,864 of NZ_JBFRCW010000005.1, read as the reverse complement.
GATGCCGCCCGTGCGGTAACCGCGCGCGTACTTGGCGTAGAGCAGCAGGTCTTCCACCGGCTTGAAATCCAGCCCGACCAGCCAAGTCGGCGCCGAGGATTTCTGCGAAAGCTGCAGCGCGCAATCGGGAAGGCTGGTGTTACCCCGCGTGCAACTGGCGGTCGGCGGTCCGACCGGCACCGGGAAAGTGGGGAACAGGTAGCTGATCTGCGCGGTGTCGCTCTGCTGCCGATCCCAGGTGTAGCGGATGCCTGCGGTCAGCTTGAGCTGATCGGTCAGCGCATAATTGGCCTGCGCATATGTGCCGATGCTGCGCGTGGTAAGGCGGCCCACGGTGTAGTTGACGCTGCCGGCCTGGATCGGCGGAATGATCCCCGCCACCACCAGCGGCGTCACGTTCGGATTGAGGTTCGCCAGGAAGCCGAGAATGTCCGTACACTGCAACTGCGCGATATCCGTGCAGTTGATCGTGTTGGGAGACTGCGATCCGGTCAGGCTCAGCGGCGCCGATCGCTCGTAGTAGACGCCGGCCTGCCAGGTGAGCCGCCCATCGCCCGAATTGCCCTGCAACTGGAATTCTTCGGTGAAGGTCGATTGATTGCTGAGCCCCTTTGCATTGGGCGCCGGGATCACGGTTGCGAAGTTGAACGGCACGCTGGGCAGGAAGCCGGGGATCGCCGGGGTGGAGAACTGGGTGCCGAACAGCGCGGAGCGCAGCGTCTGCTTCAACTGGGCATAGCTGGCGATGTTCTTGACCGTCAGGTGGTCCGATGCCTGCCATGTGGTCGTATTGATGACCTGCCAGGTCTCGGTCTTGGACTTGGCACCCTCCACATCGCTTCGCGCCGTATAGAAGCCCTCGGCCTTGCCCTCGGCATCCGCAAGCTGGGCGCAGGCGAAATCGCCAAGCGCAACGCCGGGGTTGCAGGCGATCAGTTTCTGGAGCGGACCGCTCGTGTCCGACTTGGTGTAGGAGGCGATCATGTAGTTTTCGAGGTTCGGAGTCAGGTCCGCCACGATGCTGGCGCGGGCCGCCAGATAGTCGATGTCGTTGAAGCGGGATGGCCCGATGCCGCTGGTGTTGCGCAGCCAGCCGTCCCGCTTCTGCCGGTCCACGCCCAGCCTCACCCGGAAGGTTTCCGCCACGGGGATGTTGACCACGGTCTGCAAACGCCGCTGGTCGTAATTGCCCAGAGTGCCCTCGACATAGCCCTCGAAAGCGGAAGTGGGCTTTTGCGGCACGAGCAGCACCGCACCGCCGGTGGTGTTGCGGCCGAAGAGCGTTCCCTGCGGCCCTTTCAGCACCTGCACGTTCTGCAGATCGAAGAAGCTGCCCGGCCCCGCGCCGTCTCCTGATGGAATGCTGGGACTGCCGCCGCGCGGCGCCACCACATCCGCGAAATAGTTGCCTACCGACGGCGCGGTGCCAATATCCTGAACGAAGCCGCGAATGGCGAAGGTGGAATTCTCGCTGCCGAAACTGGTATTCGCTGACAGGGAGGGCGTGAGTTTGGCCAGGTCCTCCGCATTGACGATATTGGCCCGGGAGATCTCCTGCTGATTGAAAACGGTGATCGAGATGGGAACGTCCTGCAAACGCTCCTCCACCCGGCGGGCAGTGACGATGATATCTGCATTCGCGGTGGAGACGTTCCGGCCCGCGGCCTCCTGAGCGCCGGCCTTGGGTGCCAGCACCGAGGCGAGCGAAGTGGAAGCTATCAATGCGAAATAGCGCTTCTTTGTCATCAGTGATCCCATCCCGTTTTGTATTTTATCGGTGTGCTCACCAGTCTCGGCCGGTCTCGTCCCTTCTGGAATCTGCATTTTCCCGGGCGGCCATGCGCCGCGGATCGTGCCGCTGCGACGTCAATCGAAACGTCCCATCGGAAATTCCCGAAGTTCCCTTTCTCTCCCCACATGAGTCGTCTATGCGACTCATTGTCGCTTTGCGACTACTGGTCGCATAACGAGGTGCGAATGACGTCGTCAACCCGGAAAGACCCACGCCTGGCCCGCACGGACGAGGCGCTGGAACAGGCGCTGCTGACTCTCTTGATTCAAAGTCCGTTCGACCAGATCACGATCGTCGAAATCTGTCGGACAGCCGGAATTCACAAGGCAACATTCTTTCGCCGATACGAAAGCAAAGAAGCACTTCTGGATCAGATCGCGCGGGAGCAAATCGACCGGCTTGTCGCCATGACATTGCCGGTCGGTCATAATTTAGCCGGTTTTACAGCGCTTTGCCTCTACGTCGAAGAACGTAGCGCATTGTGGACAGCTCTGCTGAACGGGGGCGCGGCGGGCGCGATGCGCGAGGAACTGCTTGCCGTGTCCCGCGCGCTGGTCAGCAAGGGCGGGCTGAGCGAAACCCGGCTGCCTGCCGATCTGGCGGCGGTCTGCACGGTGACATTGATCGTGGAGACGATTTCGTGGTGGCTTCACCAGCCCGAAGCCGAGCGCCTCAGCCCCGCCACGCTCGCCGAGATGCTTCTGGACATGGTGGCGGCGCTTTCCCAACCCCGGAAATGAGCGGGAGTTGGCAGAGTGCCGGGAGAATCCTCGGGAATCGCCTTCTCCGGCATGCTCTGACACATTACGCCGTGCCTTTCGAACTCCCGACCGAATGGAGAGACAGCGATGACGTCAGTGACATCCGGTTCCTGTCAATGCGGCGCGGTCCGGTTCGCCATCCACGGGCCTTTCGAGAACTTCTATCTCTGCCACTGCAGTCGCTGCCGAAAGGACACGGGATCAGCGCATGCGTCGAACCTGTTTTCGTCAAAGGCAACAATAGTGTGGCATGGAGGAAGCGATCGGATCGCGCACTATCGCATTCCCGAGACGCGCCATGCCAGGAGCTTCTGCGCGATCTGCGGATCCGGCCTGCCGAACGTCCAGATGGACGGCGCCTTGCTCGTAGTGCCCGCGGGGTGCCTCGATGACGAGATCGTCATCTCCCCGGATGCCCATATCTGCCTCTCCAGCCGGGCAAGCTGGGAGGACCGGATGGCCGATGTTCCAAGACTGGCCGGCCTGCCGGAGTAGCCGCCACCCTCGCCCCTCTGCACGAACCGGGATGATGGCTCGGGAATGTCGCCGATGCTGTAGCGGGGGGCGCCCGGGACAATCCGGACACCTCCTCGCTGCGCCGAAATCGCGACGCCGATCAAGCCATTGATTTTCGTATTTCTATATCGAAACCAGGTTGTTCCTGACCGCGTATCGAACCAGCTGGGATACCGAAACGAAGTTCAGCTTGTTCATCGCAGCTGCGCGGTGGGTTTCGACGGTCTTGGCGCTCACACCCAGGATATGGGCGACTTGCTTGTTCATCTGACCTTCGGCGACGAGCTGGACCACCTGCCGCTCGCGGCAGGTCAGTGTCTGCTGCCGGAGATTTACAGGCTGGAAGAGCTTTTCCGCCACGAATTCGGACATGGATGAGGAAATATAGGCCTTCCCGAGCTGAACGTTGCGGGCCGCGGCAACGAGTTGATCGAAGCTGTCGGTCTTGAGCACGATCGCGCGCACGCCGGCGCCGATGTAGTCCATCACCAGATCGTCGGTGATGAACGATGTAAACAATATGATGTTCAGCGCCGGCAATCTTTCCCGCAGGCATCGCGACAGATCGATACCGTTGAGCGAGGGCAGAGTGTGATCCAGGATCACCAGATCGGGCTGAACCGTTGCCGCCAAATTCAGGGCTTCCCGGCCGTCCGCTGCATCGGCGACAACCTTCCATTGCTCCTTGCGTTCAAGCAGAGTCTTCACGCCTAAACGAAAAACTTCCTGCTGATCGACGACCATCACGCTCGATAGCTTCGTCGCCATAATCCACCTCGTCATATCGCGAGTTGCAAAACTAGGGATGATTATTGGCGACCCCGATTCTCTAGGGATATTACCTAGGAGAGTGGAGTAAGGTTTCTCTATCCGGAAAAACCCCGATAGCTGGTTGTCTTTGATGTACAAGGTAAAGATTGCAGGCAAAGGACGGATTTAGAGAAAATGGCTATCGGCATCGAAACCGATGAGCCGCCTCCCTGTCCTCGCCCCACTGCGTGACCGCGAAGTTCCACGAATATCAGGGCCAGGCCCCGGATACCGCCGGAATTTGCAAGGGTCTTCCCGGATACAATGCCGAACCGTTCCCAATAGGCTGGCGTTTTCCAATGGAGCGCAGGCATGTCAGAAAACAATGTCGCGTCGCGCAAGGCTCTCGGCGAGCCGGCCGCGGCTTACTCGCCGAAGGAAATCGCTCGGCGAACCGTCTATCGCCGCGCGGTCGAGGCGGTGATCTGGGGCATGCCCGCGGTGAATTTCGACCTGATGCTCCAGGCCTTCATCGCGGCAGGCGGCGCGGCGAACCAGGTGGCCTATTGGTCCAGACTGCTCGATGACAAAAACCAGACCCTGACGCCGAACCCCGACACGATCTACCTCAACCCCTTCTACGACACGCGGGATGGGCCGATGGTGCTGGAAATTCCGCCGGCCGAAGGCGGATCGATCACCGGCAGCGTAGACGATTGCTGGCAGAATGCGATCGAGGATGTCGGCCCGGCGGGGTTCGACAAGGGCAAGGGCGGCAAATACCTGATCCTGCCGCCGGATCATGAAGGCACCGTGCCCGAAGGCTATATCGCGCTCCGCTCGGATACCTATCAGGGCTTCGCCATACTTCGCTCCAACGTCAAGAGCAGCGGCGAGGCGGATGTCGCCAGGGCCGTTGCCTATGGGCGGCGCATCCGCTTCCATCCGCTGGCAGACGCAGGAAACCCGCCGGAGACCCGGTTCGTCGACCTGGCGGGCATCCCCTTCGACGCCACGGTCCCCTATGACGCCCGGTTCTTCCATTCGCTCGCCCGCATAGTGGATCGGGAACCCTGGCTCACGCGCGACAAGGCGATGATCGATCCGCTCCGCTCGCTGGGCATTGCCAAGGGCGCCGTCTTCGCGCCGGGCGCCGACACCGCCGACCTGCTCGACAAAGCCGCCGACGAGGCGCTGGCCTGCCTGGACGGGCTTTACGAGGCCGCGTTCGATCCGCCCTTCTACACCGGCGGGCGATGGTCCCTGCCTGCGCTGAAGGAAGTCGTGGAGGGCATGCCCAGCTTTTTCGCCGACCCCGATTCCTATCCGGTCGACGGCCGGGGCGTGACGTATTCGATGGCCTATTTCAGCGCCAAGCATCTCGGCGCCGGGCAGTTCTATCTCATGGCGATCCGCGACCGGGATGGCCGGCCGCTGGACGGCGAGGCGCATTACACACTGCGAGTACCGGCAGACGCCCCGGTCGATCTCTACTGGTCGGCCACCGCCTACGACCGTGAGACCCATGCGCTCATCCGGGGCGTGCCGCGCGCCAGCCGCGCCTCGAGCAGCCACGGCATCGGCAGCAATGCCGATGGATCGGTCACCTTGTTCTTCGGCCCCGAGGCGCCCGCAGGCAAGGAGGCCAACTGGGTCCCCACCCGGCCCGGCCGCGGCTTCGAAGTGCTGTTCCGTCTCTATGGCCCGCAAAAGCGGTTCTTCGAAAAGACATGGGTGCTGCCCGACATCGAAAAGGTATCCGGACGATGAGCAAGATCCCGGACGGCTACACCGCCACGGAAACCCGCATCGGCGCGCTCTCGCTCGACCGCCAGGGATTGCCGGACCAGGCGGCGATCGACACGCTCTATGCCCAGCGCGATTTCCAGCGCGCCTGCCAATGCTATCTCTGGGCGCTGCCGATCGTCAGCTATGCCCAGTGGCAGAACCAGCATGAGACCGTGTTCGGCGCGAAGGACGGCGATGTCGTCCAATATGTCTCGGTGCGCGACAAGCTCGGGCTGATCACGGCCAACGCCACCACGCCTTATGTCCTGGGCTTTGCCGATACCGCGAAGACCGGTCCCTTGATCGTGGACTTTCCGGCCGGGGAAACGGCGGGCGGCGCCGGCGATTTCTGGGAGCATTCCAGCAGCGATTTCGGCCTGACCGGCCCCGACAAGGGCAAGGGCGGCCGCTACCTCCTGCTCGGTCCGGGCCAGGAAGCGCCTGCCGGCGTGGAAGCCGATTTCGTCGTCCGGAGCCAGACGTTCAACGTTTTCCATGCCTTCCGCATCCTCACCACCGACCCTGTCGAGGCGGACCGCATCCTGCACGCCTATCAGGTCTATCCGGCCAGCGAGGCCGCAAACCCGCGCAAGACCCGCATCGTCACGCCCGATGGCCGGCCCTGGAGCGGCACCCAGCCTACCGGCATGGCCTATTGGCAGCGTCTGCACGAAATCCTGCAGGTGGAGCCGGTGAAGGAGGAAGACCGGCTGTTCATGGCGATGCTCAAGCCGCTGGGCATCGAGAAGGACAAGCCCTTCCATCCCGCGGCCGATCAGGTCCGCGCCCTCACGGACGGAGCGCAGATCGGCCAGCTGATGGCGATGGCCAATTCGTTCGACAAGCGCTTCGAAAACGCGCGCTATGCCGGGCATTGGGACCGCGCGGTGAACGTCGGCATGAGCCAGCAGGCCGAGTTCTATTCGCAGCTGGATGAGCGCGCCTCGTGGTTCTACGAGGCGGTGGGCCTGTCGGAAGGGATGACCACTCACACGCCGGGCGAGGGCCAGGCCTATCTTTCCGCCTATCGCGACGCCCAGGGCCAGTGGTTCGATGGCGGCAAGGCCTATTCGCTGCGCGTTCCCCCGGAAGTGCCCGCCGGCCAGTGGTGGTCGGTCGCGCTCTACGATATCGAGACGCGCTGCTTCATCGACACGAAATACGACAAGGCCGAAATCGGATCGCGCAGCCATCTGGCCGCCGACCCGGACGGTTCGGTCACCCTGGTCTTCGCGCCCGAGCCGCCGACCGGGGCTCCCGAAAGCAACTGGATCCCCACCGCCCCCGGCCGCGCCTGGTTCGCCTATTTCCGGCTCTACGCACCGCTGCAGCCCTATTTCGACGCCAGCTGGAAGCTGCCGGACATCACCGCGTCGTGACGCCGGGCGCGGCACATGTCTTGGGAAAATATCCCTTCGATCTGGAGTGTTCTCCCGATACCCGGTCGCCGCGGCCGCTGCGCACTCTTCTCGGCATCCCGCACGGATCCCGTGGATCGATCATGAGGCAGAGATGAAAATGCTCCTGCGCAAGCAATGACTCTGCTCAGTGCCCTGAAGCTGGCCCTGGTCGCCAGCATCTTCCTGAGCGTTCTGGCCCTGGCGCTGCGCGCGCGGGCGGACGATGTGTTCTATCTCTTCCGCGAATGGCGGCTGGGTCTGCGGGCGTTCATCGCGATGTTCGTGGTGGTGCCCGCGGTGGCCATCTTCATCGCCTATGCCTTCGAGCTGAAACCGGCGGTGGAAATCGCCCTCATCGCGCTCGCGTTCTCGCCGGTGCCCCCGCTGCTGCCGAAAAAGCAGATCAAGGCCGGAGGCGCCGCGTCCTACACCACGGGCCTGATGGTGGGCGCCTCGCTCGCCTCGCTTGTCGCCGCGCCGGTAGGCATCGCGCTGGCGGGCCACATCTTCGGCATCGAGACTCATGTTTCGGTGGCCGGCATCGTCAAGACGCTGGGAATGCTCATCGCCGTGCCGCTGGCGCTGGGGCTTCTCGCCCAGCGCCTGTTCGGAGAGAGTGCCCGCAGCTTCGCCCCCACGCTCGGGCATTTCGCCGTGCTGCTGCTGGCCGCCTGCGCGCTCGTACTGCTCTTTGTCATTGCCCCGGCGCTCTGGGCCGTGATCGGCAACGGGACGATCGTGGCGATCGTTGCCATGATTCTGGCCGGACTGGCAGCGGGCTACCTTTTGGCCGGACCCACACCGGAAGACAGGGCAGCCCTCTCGCTCGCCGCCGCAGCGCGCCATCCGGGCATCGCCATGGGCATCGCGGCAGTGAACTTCCCTGACGAGAAGCTCGCACCTGCCGCTATCCTGCTGTTCTTCATCCTGAGCGCCGTGCTCTCCATGCCCCTGCTGCACCTGCTGGGAAAAGCCACCGCAAAGCCCTCCGCCTGAACGGCCGGCATCGGCAATGTCCCTGACCGAACTCCCGGATAATCCGGATCGGCCCTCTCCATCTCGGCCGCTAGATTGCACGTCCAACGTCCCAAGTTCACAACGGAGATACAAAATGTCCAAGCGGCCCAATATCCTGGTGATCTGGGGAGACGACATCGGCTGGCAGAATGTCAGCGCCTATGGTCTCGGCACGATGGGCTACACCACGCCCAATATCGACAGCATCGGCTATGAGGGCATCCGTTTCACCGATCACTACGCCCAGCAGTCCTGCACCGCCGGGCGCGCGGCTTTCATCACGGGACAATATCCGATCCGTTCGGGCATGGTCACCGTGGGCCAGCCCGGCGATCCGCTGGGCCTCCAACCGGCTTCGCCCTGCCTGGCCGAAGTCTTGAAGGAAGCCGGCTATCGCACCGGCCATTTCGGCAAGAGTCACCTGGGCGATCGCAACGAGCATTTGCCCACCAACCACGGGTTCGAGGAATTCTTCGGCAACCTCTACCACCTCAATGTCTCCGAGGAGGACGAGCAGCGGGACTACCAGAACTTCGCCAAGGCCTATTCCGGCAGCCTTGAGGAATACGAAAAGAAGTTCGGCGCCCGCGGCGTGATTCACAGCTTTGCCACGGACACGGAAGATCCCACCGAGGATCCGCGCTTCGGCAAAGTGGGCAAGCAGAAGATAGAGGACACCGGCCCGCTCCACCAGGAACGCATGCATGACGTGGATGCGGCCGAGTTCATCCCCAAGGCGCTGGACTTCATGAAGAACGCCCAGGCCGAGGACAAGCCCTTCTTCGTCTGGCTGAACACCAGCCGCATGCACCTCTATACCCGCCTCAACGACAAGTGGCGCTATGCGGCGGAGAAATATACCTCGGAAGCCGACCTTCACGGCTCGGGAATGCTCCAACACGACCACGATGTGGGGCTGGTGCTGGACTTCCTGAAGGAGCAGGGCCTCGATGAAGACACCATCGTCTGGTATTCTACCGACAACGGTCCCGAGCATTCCTCTTGGCCCCACGGCGCGACCACGCCCTGGCGCGGCGAGAAGATGACCACCTACGAAGGCGGCGTGCGCGTGATCTCCATGCTGAAATGGCCCGGCATGATCGAGCCGCTCCAGCTCAAGAACGGCATCCAGGCGCACCAGGACATGTTCACCACACTGGCCGCCGCGGCCGGCGTGGAAGACGTCAACGACAAGGTCCTTGCGGAAAAGAACCAGTATATCGACGGCGTGAACAACCTCGACTACTGGCTCGGCAAGGCGGAGGATTCCTCGCGCAACCACATCTTCCACTACAACGAATCCAAGCTCACGGCGGTGCGCATGGGCCCATGGAAGTGGCACTTCTCGACCGCGGAGGACTATTACGGAAACATCGTCGGCCGCAGCAAGCCGCTGGTGTTCAACATCCGGATGGACCCCTTCGAAAGCTACGACAACAGCGACTCCTACGGCCACCTGATCCAGAAAGTCTCATGGCAGACAAGCCCGATGGGCGAGATGATGAAGGACCACCTGATGACGCTGGCGAAATATCCGCCAGTACAGGGCGGCAAGAGCTTCGACATGTCGAACGTGGTCGAACAGTTCATGAGCAAGGGACGCGACTGACGGTACGGGGTCGGGCCTGGCGACAGGCCCGTTTCCCTCCTGAAGGCTCTGTCCGGACGAAAGGCGGGGGATGCTGGAGGCAGCCGGAGAACTTTTGCCGCTTGCAGTGGGAATCTCGATCAGCCCGCTGCCCATCATCGCCTTGATCGTGCTGCTGATGTCCCCACAGGCAGGCCGTTCCACGCCTGCCTTTCTGCTGGGCTGGATCGCTTCCATCTCCACGGCCCTGCTGGTCTTCGCCTATTTGTCCAAACTTGGTTTCGGCAGCGGCGGGGCCGGTAATATCGCTGCCATCGTCAAGCTGGCGCTGGGCGCGGGGCTGCTCTACCTGGCCGTACGGGAATGGCGGGCGCGGCCCAAGCCGGGTGAGACGGCCACCCTGCCCCACTGGCTGGAAGCGGTGAAGGACATGCGCCCGCTTTCGGCAGGCCTGCTCGGTTTCGGCATCTATGCCGCCAATCCCAAGAATCTGACTATGGGCATTGCTTCCGGCGTCGCCTTCGGCAGCGCCCATCTGCCGCCGGGCCCGGCGATTGCCGTGGCCGCGATCTTCGTGCTCACCGCGGCGAGCACCATCCTTGTTCCGGTCGTCGCCTTCTGGTCCGCGCGGCAGCGTGTCCAACCCTGGCTCGACGAAATGCGCGAATGGCTCACCCAGCACAATACGGCGGTCATGGCGGTGCTGCTGCTCGTCGTGAGCGCCATGATGCTGGGCAAGGGCATCGCGGCTCTAACCTCCTAGAGCACCCAGGCCAGCGATTAACGCTACCTCGACTGCCCTCCTCCAATGGCACGGTCAAGCCCTCCATTGCCGCATGATGAAACCATATTGCAAATAGCGGGATTTCATTTAGGCCAAGGGGGAATAAGCTACGGCAGGAGAGGACATGCGGGTGCGCAAGACGGGCAGCAGGGCGATATTCTATGCGCTGACGACAGCCTTGGCGTCGATCGGCGCAGCTCAGGCCGCGCCGCGTGCGGTCACCCCACTCCCCGATGGCTGGCGCTTCATCCAGGCCGATCCGGAAGGCGCGGAAACGACCACGCTGGACGATTCGTCCTGGCGGGTCGTCAGCGTTCCGCATGACTGGGCCATTGCCGGTCCGTTCGATCCCAATGCCAAGGCCGCAGGCGAGAACGGCTTCCTGCCGAGCGGCGTCGCCTGGTATCGCAGGACGCTGGATCTGCAGCCGCGGCCCGGACGACACTATTTCATGGAATTCGACGGCATCATGGAGCGCAGCGGCGTCTGGGTGAACGGCCACCATGTCGGCTATCGCCCGATGGGCTATGTCAGCCAGCGCTACGACATAACCCGCCATCTGCGCACGGATGGACCCAACGTGATCGCCGCGCGGTCCGACACCTCCGCCGCCCCCTCGTCGCGCTGGTACACCGGGTCGGGCATCTACCGCCACGTCCGCCTGATCGAGACGGATGACGTGCATATCCCGCAGGGCGGCCTCTATGTGCGCGCGGCGGCGATCGGCGATGACCAGGCAACGATCGAAGCCACCGCCGAAGTGCAGAACGACAGCCCGGCCGCGGCCGGGGTGAAGGTCGAACTGCTGCTGACCGACCCCGACGGGCACGAAGTCGCACGGACCGTCACTCCGGCCACCAGCATCGCCGCCGGGCGGACCAGTATCCTGCCGGTCCGGATCGCCCTGTCCCGTCCGCGCCGGTGGGACACGAAAGATCCCGCGCTCTATCGCGCCGCCGTCCGCGTGCTCTCCGCCGACGGCACGCTGCTGGACAATGAGGATGTCCGCTTCGGCATACGCGAAGCCCGGTTCGATCCCGCAACCGGCTTCTGGCTGAACGGCCGCAACTTCAAGCTGAAAGGCGTGGCGCTGCATCATGACGGCGGCGCGGTGGGGGCCGCCGTGCCGCTTGCCGTGTGGCGCCAGCGGCTGACCACGCTCAAGGCCGAGGGTGTCAACGCGATCCGCACTGCCCATAACGTGCCCAGCCCCGAATTCCTCGACCTGGCCGACGAGCTGGGGCTGATCGTGATGGACGAGCTGTTCGACCAGTGGAACGTCGCCAAGACGCCGGAGGACTATCACCTCTTCTTCGGAGACTGGCACAAGCGCGATACGCTGGACATGGTGCGCAGAGACCGCAACCACCCCAGCATCGTGCTGTGGAGCGCCGGCAACGAGATCCATGACACCGCCTATCCGGTGCAGGCGAAGGCAGCGCTGCGCAGTATCCTCGACATCGTCCATGCCGCCGATCCCTCGCGCCCGGTAACGATGGCGCTGTTCCGCCCGAACGTGACGAAGGACTATGACAACGGCCTGGCCGACATGCTGGATGTGGTGGGCCAGAACTACCGCGAAAACGAGCTGATCGCGGCCAGCAAGCAGAATCCGAAGCGCAGCATCGTCGGCACCGAGAACGCCCATAACCGCAGCAACTGGGTGCCCGTGCGGGACTACGCGCCCTTCTCCGGCATGTTCCTCTGGACCGGCGTGGACTATCTGGGCGAGGCGAACCGGTCCGGCTGGCCCAATATCCAGAACCCGGCCGGGCTGCTTGATCGCACCGGGCGGCAGAAGATCAGCGGCATGGAGCGCGAAAGCTGGTGGTCCGACCGGCCGGTGGTGCATGTCGTGCGCAATGCCGATCCGGCGGCGGCTGGCCCGTCTACCGATGGTGCGGGCGGTCCGAACCAGCCTGTCCTGCCCACCATGATCGCCGTCGCGACGCCCAAGCCCAAAGTCGCGCTGTTCGACGACTGGACGCCGCAGGATCGCACGCCGCATGACGAAACGATCGAGGTCTACAGCAATTGCCGGCAGGTCGAGGCCTTCCTCAACGGCCATTCACTTGGCACACTGCCGATCAATGCCGATGCTTCTCCGCGGCGCTGGGCCGTGCGCTATGCGCCGGGCGAAGTGCGGGCCACCTGCCGCGATGCCGGCAGCGCGGCCGTATCCGACAGTTTGCGGACAGCGGGCAAGCCGGTTCGCATCGCGTTGACGCCGGATACGCCGACCGTCGGCTCCACGTTTGACGACATGGTCTACGTTCGCGCGCGGGTTGTCGATGCGAACGGCGTCACCGTGCCTTCCGCCGCCCAGCGCCTGCATTTCGCGGTCAAAGGCAAAGGGCAGCTGATCGCAACCGACAACGGCTCCTCGGTCGATCATACGCCCTTCCCTTCACCCGACCGCACGGCACAGGACGGCCTGGCCGTCGCTCTGGTGCGAGGTGCGGGCCGAGGCCGCTTCACCGTGACCGCCACGGCAGAGGGCCTGAAAGGCGGCTCCGTCGATCTGTCCGCAACCGAATGACGACGGGATAAAGGCGAACAGCTCTGCCCTCGGCATTGCCGAGGACTGTCGCCATGCACGGTCATCACCGGCCGCAATCCAGGTGCGTTGAGCGAGAGCCGACGAAAATCGCCTCAGGTGACGCATAACTGTAAGACCCGCCGCCTAGGGCGCCTCCAGCAATCCGGAGTGCGCCTTGAGCTGGCTACGTGAAATCGACCGGTGGTTCATGGTCGAAGTGCTGCCTCACGCAGCGGCCTATCGCGCCAGAGCCGCACACTTCTGCGGCCGGGACGAGGCGGACGACCTGGTTCAGGAAGCCTATGCACGCGTGCTCGCCGCGCCCGACTACCGGGACATCGCCTCGCCGCGCGGCTTCGTGCTCACCGTGGTCCGCAATCTCGCCCTGGAGCGGCTTCGCCGGGCCAACGTGGTGCGGATCGACTTTCTCGCCTCGCTCGACATGCTGGACGTGGCCGACCCGTCGCCCGACGCTTTCGCCGTCAGTTCCGGACGGTCCGAACTGCAGCTTCTCCTGCGCCTGATCGAGGAACTGCCGCCCCAGTGCGGGCGGGTACTGCACATGCGCAAGATCCAGCAGATGTCGCCGCCGCGCATCGCCGAAGAACTTTGCATATCGCTATCGACCGTTGAAAAGCATATCGCTAAGGGGCTTTCCCTCATCACGAAGGCACGCCGCGAACGTGTCGCCCAAGCGGAGGAACTTTGTCCGACCGTTCCGAAATCCCTGAACCAGCCGCTGACCTGACCGACATCGCGGCCGGGTGGCTGGCTTCGCTCGACGCCGGAACGGCTGACCGGCGCGCGTTCGAGGCGTGGCGGGCGGAAGACGTGCGCCATGCCGTCGCGTTCGCCGAAGTGGCGAGCACCTGGCGGGACATGAGCGAACTGGCGCGGATTTCGGGCGATCCCAAGCCAGCAGTGCCGGACGATCCGCCCGCGCCTGCCCCGGACGAGCAACCGACCCGCCGGCGCATGCTGCGCATCGCCGCGGCGGCGGGCGCGATGGCCCTTGCAGGCGGCGGGTTCGCCATGCGTGCGGCTGCCCGCAACAGCGCCGAGACCCGGATCGGAGAGCGCCGCGCGATATCCGAGGTGCCGGGCCTCTCGGTGAACCTCAACACCGACAGCAGCATCTACTGGAAAGGCGGCAAGTCACCCCGGCTCTGGCTGGAGCGCGGAGAGATCGGCATCCAGCTCGATCCGGGTCGGCGGCTCAGCCTGATGACGCCGGGCGGGACATTCCATCTGGCGCCGGGCGACTACAACGCCCGCCTTCGCGGCTCCAGCTGCGAACTCGCGGTGCTTTCGGGAAGCGGTACGCTGGGCGATGCGGCCCGCCCCTTCCAGCCCGGCGACGTCGCTCTGGCCACGGCCGGGCAGGCGAACGTACGGCAGCGCGAGACAGACCTCACCCGTATCACCGCCTGGCGCCGCGATACGCTGGTGCTGAACGGCGAAAGCCTCGATTACGCGCTGGCGGAAATGAACCGGTACTTGCGCGGCAAGATCGTCATCGGCGATCCCGACCTCTCGCGCCTGCGCATCGGCGGCACGTTCGCCACCACCAATCCCACCGAATTCCTGGAGGCACTGCGCACGTCTTTCGGCGTGAAGGCCACTGCCGGGGCCGATGGAAACATCGTGCTCACTCATGCCTGACTCACCCCCTGACCCAGGCCGCTGAAAAAATTTCTGCCGCCGGATAGCGGTTTTTTCGCCCCCATCCATCCTTGCCCCGACAATCGCATCCAGCGGGGAAATTCCATGTTCAAGTATCTGACGACGACCGCCATCGTGGCGGCCGCGATGCCGGCTGCCGCCTTGGCGCAGCAGGCACCGATCCAGTTCGACATCCAGGCCTCGGATACGGCCACTGCACTCAACCGCTTCGCCAACCAGGCGGGCGTGCATCTGGTGTTTCCCTATGACGCCGTAGCCAATCGCCGGGTCGCAGCGCTGCGCGGCCGCTTCACCCGCGCCGAGGCCCTGCGCCGCCTGATCGCCGGGCAGGGGCTGGTCGTGGCCAGCGAGACCCCGAGCATGATCTCCCTCAAGGTCTCGCCCACCGAGACCCGCGATGCCGCGCCTGTGGCCGTGGCGGACGCGGGCGCCACCGGCCAGGACATCGTCGTCCTGGGACAGGGGCAATCGCGCCAGGTCCAGACCGTGTCCGTGGCAGCGATGGAGAAGACGACGGCCGGCACCTCCCCGCTGCGTTCGCTGGGCCGCCTGCCCGGCGTGAACTTCGATTCCTCGGACGCGCACGGAACTTACGAGGCCGCCACGCAGCTTTCGATCCGCGGCTTCATTACCGACCAGATGGGCTATACCCTGGACGGCGTGCCGCTGGGCAACATGCAGTACCGCAACAACAACGGCCTATCGATCAACCGCGCGCTTCTCAGCGAGAACAACGGCGGCGCCACGCTGTCCCAGGGCAGCGGCGCGCTGGGAACGGCATCCACCAGCAACATCGGCGGCACGGTCGACTTCACCTCCATCGAACCCACGGCGAAGTTCGGGCTCGACCTGCAGCAAAGCTACGGCAGCGAGGATTCCTGGCGTTCCTTCGTGCGGATGAACAGCGGCGACCTTGCATGGGGCGGACGGCTCGCCATTTCCTACGCGCATGACCGGCAGGGCAAATGGCGCGGATGGGGCAAGCAGGAACAGGACCAGCTCAACGCCAAATACGTGCAGCCGCTGGGCGATGCCGTAACCTCGACCACCTTTCTCAACCTGATCGACCGCCGCGAGGACGATTATAACGACCTCTCGCTGGCCAAGATCAAGCAGTACGGCTGGAACTTCGACAATATCGAGAGCTTCCAGACGGCCGAGGATCTCGCCCGCATCGTCCAGAACGGCGGCACGGTTCCGGCGCCTTACGTGAATGCCGACGATGCCGTCTACAACGGCGGCGGCGTGCGGCGCGACCTGCTGGCTTACGAGAAGCTCGAATACCAGTTGGGCACGCGTCTTTCCGGCTTCACCACCGCCTATATCCATCTCGACAAGGGCATCGGCACCTGGGCCACCCCCTACGACCCCACGCCCGAGGCCTATGGCGGCTCGCCGATCTCCGTCTCGGCGCTGCGCTACAACGTCAACCGCAAGGGCGGCATCTCGCGCCTGATGTTCCAGGCCGGGGACCACAAGATCGAGGGCGGCATCTGGTATGAGCACAATGCCTTCGAGCAGGGCTCCTACCTCTACGGCCTGGAAGAAGGCGTGACACCGAAGAACTTCCAGAAGTTCTACACCAATCCCTTCACCACCAACTGGCACTACCAGTTCGCCACCGACACGGTTCAGCTCGATATCGGCGACACCTGGCAGGCCACCGACCGGCTGCGTGAACGCCGGAGTGAAAGGCGTCGTCTCCAAGAGCACCGCGAACACGATCACCAGCAGCAAGCCGATCGACGGTTCGATCAAGGCCGAGAACTGGTTCCTGCCCACGGCCGGACTGCTTTACCAACTGGACGACACCAGCGAATTCTTCGCCGACTACACGCGCAACATGGCCGCCTTCGTCGCCTCTGCCTCCAGTGGACCCTTCTCCAGCAGTTCGCAGGCCGGGTTCGACTATATCCGCGCCAACCTGAAGCCGGAGATGACCAACACTTTCGAGGCGGGCTACCGTTTCCACAATCGTGCCCTGCAGCTCTCGCTGACCGGTTACTATGTGAAGTTCACCAATCGCCTGCTCGCCTCCTCGATCAGCGCAACGATCGTGGGCAACCAGAACGTGCTCCAGAACGTCGGCAGCGTTTCTTCGCGCGGTGTCGAGGCAGCGGCAAACTGGAAGTTCGCCCCGCACTGGTCGCTCTACGGCAGCTACGCCTACAACGATGCGACCTATGACGATAACGTGCAGCCCGAGGGCGGCGCGGTGATCGCAACGAAAGGCAAGCAGGTCGTCGCCTCGCCCAAGAACGTCGCCAGCGCGGAGCTGAACTACGACGACGGCAAGYTCTGGGGCCAGCTTTCCGCCCATTACCGCAGCCGCCGCTATTACAGCTACCTCAACGACGCGGTGCTGCCGGGTGCGGTCAACGTCAACCTTTCCGCCGGCTATCGCCTCAGCAGCGCCATCGATTTCCAGGTCAACGTCACCAACCTGTTCGACAAGCGCTACATCGCCTCTACAGGTACGGCCGGTTTCGTGACCTCGGATCCGGCCGGCACTTACACCACGCTCCAGCCGGCGGCACCGCGGCAGGTCTTCGCCACCATCGGCCTGCATTTCTGACCCCTGCCGAAAAGCCCTGAACGGGACGTGCGCTCGCCCGGCGCGAGGCACGTCCCGAGCACATCCCGGAAAGGACCAGCATGGACCGCCGCAATCTCCTGAAAGTCGCTCTGGGCACGTCCCTGATGCCGATCAACCTGGTTGCCGCCCCGACTGCTGCCGCGCCCCGTTCCAGCGGCCAGCGCTTCAGCTTCGCCTTCCTCAGCGACACTCACATCCGCCCGGAACTGGAAGCAGACCGGGCCTGCGCGATGTGTTTCGAGCAGATTTCCGCCAGCGATAGCGACTTCGTCATCCACGGCGGCGATCACGTCGAGGACGCCCTGGAAACCGGCCGCGCACGCGCCACGATGCTGATGGACCTCTACCAGCGCACGGAAAAGGCGCATCTGCGCAAGCCGGTCCGCCACGTCCTGGGCAACCACGATTGCCTTGGCGTCTTTCCCAAGAGCGGTGTGGCGCCGGACGAGCGCGATTACGGGAAGCAGTTCTACATCGATCGCTTCGGGCCGCGGTACTACACCTTCGACCACAAGGGCGTTCACTTCGTCGTGCTGGATTCCATCGGGCTGACCGCCGACCGCAACTACGAAGGGCGCGTCGATCAGGAACAGCTCGAATGGCTCCGCGCCGACCTTACCGCCCTGCCCCATGGCCAGCGCATCGTCGTGGTGACGCACATCCCCCTCGTCACGGCCATGCAGTGCTATGAGCCCGAGTCCTGGCTCGATACCCCGCACAACTGGACATTCGTGGTCAACGGCCGCGAAGTTCTGCGGATCTTGCGCGGCTACAATGTTCTCGCCGTGCTGCAAGGGCATAGCCATGTCTACGAGCAGATCGACCTGAACGGGCTGCGCTTCCTGTCGACCGGCGCCGTGGCAGGCGCGGACTGGCGCGGCGCCTTCCTCGGCACGCCGGAAGGCTATACCGAGATCACGATCGACGGGCAGAGCCTCACCAGCAGGTATCGCACTTACGGCTTCGTCACGCCCGATCGCGAAGACGTTCCGATCTGAGGATGTCCCGCCCCCGGCCAGAGCCTCAGCGTCACCGGCCGCCTAGACGAACGGCCCTGTCGGGCCATCCTCCCTGCAACCAACGCGCCTGCTGTCGCTCGCATCATTCATGTTCCGCATTGTTCGCCGGCTTTGCGCTGTCCGGCGCGGTTCCGGCGCCGTCGAACGTGCTGATCCGGAACGTGAAGCGCATGGGTTCCAGGCGGGTGCGATAGGGGAGCATGGGCTTGCCGAATTCGCTCCACTGCGTATCGCCGCCCACGCCCCATTGTGCCGCGTCGATCAGCAGGGTGCCATGATCGTGCGGGCGGATATCGGTGGATTTCCACGTTCCGGGGGCATGCCGGTCGAGATCCTCGTATGGGAATGCCAGGGCGTTCGCCATGATCGGCGTCTCGCCCTCCACCCTCAGCCCCCTGCCCGCGCCCGATACTTCGATCCACCGCACGTCGACCTTGTTTCCGGTCTCCTGCGGGCGGATGTAATCGTGGTTCTGCGCCGCCAGAGGGCCGCGCCAGAGGCCGATGGGGGCCGAGGTCTTGCGGTCCACATAGCTCTCGTGCGGCCCGCGTCCGTACCATTCCACCGTATCCAGATCGGTCGGCAGGCTGAATTCCAGGCCCACGCGGAAGGGCGGCGGCAGATCGTTATTGAGCGGCGTGAACTCGCCCGAAACCGCCAGAGAGCCATCCCCCGCCATGCGGTAATGAAGCGCGAAACGGGCGTCTGCCTTGCCCAGTTCGTAGGTCACGGCAATTTCGCGCGCCCCTTCGTCAAGCGCGCGCAAGGTGACGCCGACCAACTTGCGTTCGTGGCTCATGGCCTTCCACACGGCGAGTTGGCGGTCAGTGCCGATGCCGATGTCGTTGTCGGTCACCGCGCGCCAGAAATTGGGCGTGCCGCCCGAGGCCAGCATTTGCCCGTTGCGGGCATAGGATCGCACCAGGCCGGTGGCCCGATCGATCGTCAGGCTGGCGCCGCTCGCCGAGAGTTCGATGACCCCGCCTCTTTCCGAGGTCGCCACCGGCCCCGCCACGGCTGAGGCCATGACGCGCGCGCCCGGATCGAGCGCGAACTGCTCCCAGCCGATCACCTGTCCCCCCCCGACCGCCGGCACGCTGCCCGCTTTGGCATGGGCGCGGACGGTCACGAAATACTCAGCCCCGGCGCGGCGCGGAAACGTCTCCACCGGAAGGGTGAGAATACCGGCGTGATGGGCGGCCACGCTGGGTGCCGGCAATGTGCCATGCGCCGCGGCAACGCCGTTCTCCAGCAGTTCCCAATCGAAGGTGTAGCCGGAAAGGTCGGTGAAATCGTGCCGGTTGCGCACGGTAACCCGGCCGGTCGCCGGATCGAACTTGTCGAACTGGATCGGCGCGTAGACCTTGCGCACTTCGAACAATGCCGGATTGGGGGTCCGATCCGATTGCAGCAAGCCATCGCCGAATTCGATATCGCCGCCAGGATTGGGACCATATTCTCCGCCGTCACCCCAGTATCGGCGCCCGTCCTTGGTATAGCGGTACATCGACTGGTCCACCCAGTCCCACAGGAAGCCGCCTTGCAGCTTTTCCGGGTAGGCGTAGATCGTGTCCCAGTATTCCTTCAGGTTGCCGCCCGAATTGCCCATCATGTGGCCATATTCGCACTGGATCATCGGCTGCTTGAAGTTCCAGTTCCTGGCATAGTCGACCAGCTTCTCCACCGGATCGTACATCGGCGCGTAGATGTCCGCGTACCAGTTGGGGCGATGGTCGCTGACCCCGTCCCAGGTGCCCCAGCCCAGGTAACTTATGAGCCGGTCCGGATCTCGCGCCTTTACCGCCGCCGCTGCCGCCGCGAAGTTCGGACCGATGCCCGCCTCGTTCCCCAGCGACCAGAAGATCACCGAAGGGTGGTTCTTGTCCCGCTCCACCATGTTCACCGCGCGGCTGACATGCGCGTCCTTCCACGCCGGATCGAAGCCAAGCTGGAATTCCGCCCGCCGTTCCGGATGCTTGTTGGCATAGTCCATGTAGGCATGGCTCTCGAGGTTCGCCTCGTCCATGACATAAAGGCCATAGCGGTCGGCAAGTTCGTAGAGGCGCGGATCGTTGGGATAGTGCGACGTGCGGATCGCATTGATATTGTTGCGCTTCATCAGCTGGATATCGCGCTCCATCGACTCCAGCGACACGACGTGGAAGGTTTCCGGGTCGTGCTCGTGCCGGTTGACGCCGCGGATGGTGATCGGCTTGCCGTTCACGGTGACGAGACCGTCCCGGATCGCCACATCGCGGAAACCGACGCGCGCATAAGTGGACTGGAGGATGCGCCCCTTGGCGTCGTAGAGTTCGACCAGCAGGAAATAGAGATGAGGCGTTTCCGCCGTCCACGGCTTCACGCCGGGCAAGCGGCCGGTGAGCGTGACGTTGCGCTCGGCCTGCCCGGCGCTCACCGCCTGCCGCCCTTCCAGAACCGTTCGGTCGCCGTCCATCAGCACGTAGCGCGCGCTCGTGGCAGCGCCGGGGGTGACCGCGAGGTCGACCGCCAGCGTGCCGGTGGCAAAGCTTTCGTCCAGCCCGGCGTGGACGAAGAAGTCGCGGATACGCGTCTTCGGTGCCGCCATCAGGAACACTTCGCGTTCGATGCCCGATACGCGCCAGAAATCCTGATCCTCGAGATAAGATCCGTCCGACCAGCGGAACACCTGGATGGCCACCGTATTGCGGCCCGGATGAACGAAGCCCGTCACATCGAATTCGGACGGAAGCTTGCTGTCTTCCGAGTAGCCGACCTTCCGGCCGTTCACCCAGACAGAGTAGGCCGATCCCGCCGCCCCGATGTGCAGGATCACGTCCTCTCCGCTCCATTTCGCGGGAACCTCCACGTCGCGGCGGTACGATCCGACCGGATTGGTCGCGTGCGGGATCAGCGGCCGATTGGCGGGAAAGGGATAAGTGATATTGTTGTAGCGCGGCTGGTCGAACCCTTCGGCCTGCCAGTCGGCAGGAACCTTGATCGATTTCCAGCCGGACACGTCATAGCCAGGCTGCTCGAAACCCGCAGGCAGCGCATCGGCGCTGGGGGAGAGCGCGAATTTCCACTCCCCGCTCAGCAACAGGAACCGGGACGAATGGGTGCGATGACCGGCGATGGCGCGTTCGCGGCTCTCGAAGGGGAATCCGGTCGCCCGGGCAGGCAGCTTGCCGATGGCGTTGACCGCCGGATTTTCCCAGTCTGGACGGGACGGGTCGACCTGCACCGGCTGCACTTGCGGCGCCTGTGCCTGCGCCATGGTGGCCGTCAAAAATCCGATTCCGGCCGCCGCCGCGCGCCATTTCCCCATGCGAGACACCTGATTCCCTCCCGTTATCGCAGCTGGCAGATGTCGAGGACGTCCATGTCCTCGTAATCCAGGTTCTCGCCCGCCATCGCCCAGATGAAGCTGTAGTTTTGCGTCCCGGCGCCCATGTGGACCGACCAAGGCGGAGAGATCACCACGTCTTCGTTCTCCATCACGATATGGCGCAAGTCTTCGGGCCGCCCCATGTAGTGGAACACCCGATCGTCCTGATCCAGATCGAAATAGAGATAAATTTCAGAGCGGCGCTCATGGACGTGAGGCGGCATCGTGTTCCACACGCTTCCCGGCTCCAGCCGGGTAAGACCCAGGCAGATCGACGCGCTCTGGCAGGTATGCGGCAGGATCAGCTGGTAGATCGTGCGCTCGTTGGAATTCTCCAGGCTGCCGCGCCGCATCACATTGGCATCGGCCATGCCCACCTTGCGCAAGGGGAACGGAGCGTGTGCCGGCACGCTCAGCAGATAGAAACGCGCGCCCTCGCCCGCGAAACTGACCGCATCGGTGCCCATCGGCACGTAAAGCGCCTCATGCTTCGCCAGCGAGAACGGCTGCCCCCCGGCCGTGACCACCCCCACGCCCGCCCCGATGTTGACCACCGCCAGCTCGCGGCGTTCCAGCAGGGGGTGCCCGGCGGCGCTTTCGGGTTTGCTCTGGCACGGCAACACCAGCGGCTCACGCTCCGGCACCGCGCCGCCGATGATGAAACGCTCGCCATGCGAGTAAGTCAGCACGATCTCGCCCGGCCGGAACAGGCCGGAGACGAGATGGCGCTCGCGCAGGTCTTCATTGCTTGCCCCCTGCATCATGTCGGGGTGGACCCCGTAATAGGTCTTTTCAAACAAGGATCGTCTCCGTCAGCGCGGCTTGCGGTCGAGTTCCGCCACTGCCGTCGCGGCGAGCAGGAAGGCGCCGACGCCGAAGTACTGGGTATCGCTGGGCAGGACCTGGTCGGGCCGGTCACCCACCTGCTGCACCCAGCCGAGGCGGCCGTCCGGCTGGATCGCTCGTTCCAGCGCCGCCCAGCCCTTGCGCACCGCGGGTTCATACTCGGCCCTTGGCAACAGGCCCTGATGGATTCCCCAGGCAAGGCCGTAAGTATAGAACGCCGTGCCGCTGGTCTCCGGCGGCGAATTTTCCGGCGCAAGCAGCGAGGGCGCCCAGTAGCCGTCCGGCTTCTGCAGGCTCTTCACCTTCGCTGCCATGTCCTTGAACAGCGCCTCCATCCGGGTGCGGTCGGCGCTGCCGGCGCCAAGCAGCGGGATCACCCGCGCCATGCCGCCGAACACCCAGCCGTTGCCCCGCGCCCAGAACACCTTGCGCCCGTTGTCGCGCCGCTCGAAGAAACGGCTGTCGCGATAGTAGAGGTGCTCGGCCGGGTCGTAGAGGAAGTCCGTCGTCGCCCAGAACTCCTTCATCGCGAACCTCAGGTAGCGATCGTCGCCGGTCTGGCGGGAGAGTTCGGCGAAGGCGGGCGGCGCCATGAACAGCGCGTCGCACCAGCACCAGCGCTTCAGGCACTCGGTCGCGCCATAGCCTTCGGGCGGGATGGCGAAGGCCAGCGTGGTGACGGCCGGCTTGTCCACCACCGTGTCGAACGCCGCCTTCGTCGGGGCCAGCGCCGCCGCGCCCGCGCCGTGGCCGGCCGCCCAGACATAGGCTTGCGCGATGGCCTGATCGTCGGCGAAATAGAGGTTGTCACCCGGGCGCCAGGCGTTGCGCCGGCCCATCGCCAGCACCGCCTCGGTAATGCGCGGCGGCGCGCCCGCATCGGCCAGCGCGGTCATGCCCACCCAGAACACGGCCTGCTCCCACCCGCGGGTCTTGCGGGTCTCCTCCGTGGCGCGGGGAATGTGCGACAGGTCATCGAGATGGGCCAGCTGCCAGTCGGCCAGCTTGACCGCCGCCGCAACGGGCGACTGTGCCGTCGGCGCCGCAAGGGCGGGCGTAGCGAGGGCCGCGCAGATCAGTGCAGCGGGGAACAGGTTTCGGATATTCACGAGGCGAGTTCTCCTGTCGGGGTCAGGCGGGGGCTGATGAGGTGAAGCGCCGCAAGGGCGATGAGAATGGCGCATCCGGCGCCATGAAGATCAAGGAATGGCTGCCGGTCAATTGCAGAACGGTGCCGACGAACGTGGCGATCGACATTCCGGCGATGGCCCGGCGAGGGCATTCGACTTTGCGACACGCGTGCCCTTGCACCCTCCTCCACGACGGTTTGCGGCACCTGCTGCATGGTCATCCTCTCGCGAAAGAGAGAGCGCCCGGGACATCCGCCCAGGCGCTCGGCCGGGAGTGGCTCAGAATTTGCCGCGAACGCCGAAAGAGACGGTCGTGCCATTGAAGAACGAATTGTCGCGCCGCGACTGACCGTTGCCCTTCGGGCCGTCGGGGTCGGAGTAATAGATATAGACGTTCTCGTTGGTGATGTTCAGCGCATCGATCCGCAGTTCGATCATGTCGTTCAGCTTGTAGCTGATCGTGCCGTCCAGGAAGCCCTGCGGTGCCGTGTAGGGGATCTGGTCGTTCCCCGTGTTCTGCGACGTGATGCCCGTCTTCGCGCGGTAGTTGTAGGAAGCGCGTACCGCAAAGGGTCCCTTTTCATAGAACGCCGTGGCGCTGTAGGAATACTTCGGCACGAACTGGATCGGCACGCGGGTACCTTCCGTCGTGACGAAGTCGTCGCCCTTCTGGTCGATCAGGGTCAGGCTTCCGGTAAAGCCCAGCCCGTCGAACGGCTTGGGCAGGAACGTGAAGTTCTGCTGATAGGCGAATTCCAGCCCCTTCAGCTTCAGTTCGCCCTGATTGACGTACTGGGTCCGGCGGATCAGGAAATCGTCGGGAATGTCGCCGCCCGGGAAGCCCAGCGATACGGCATTGAAGGCGCTGTCCGGCAGGCCGAGCGAGCCGAAGGTCACGAAGTCCTGCACTGCCATCGCACGGTCGACGATGTCCTTCTTGAAGGCCCCGATGCTGAGCAGCCCGCCCGGCGCGAAGTACCATTCCACGCCCGCGTCGAATTGCGTCGCCATCTGCGGGCGCAAGTTCGGATTGCCCACCGTGACGTCGGCATTGAACACGTTGGGGACGACGGTGCCGCCGGCAATCGCCGTCAGTGCCGCGCGGGTGATCGTCTTGCCGGCGGAGGCGCGCACGACGACCTTGTCGGTAACGTCGTAGGCAAGACTGGCCGACGGCAGCCAGTTGTCATAGCCGCCCTCGCGCCGCTGCGGCAGGAACACGCCCGCGCCGGCGCTCTGGTAGTTGTGAATGATCGTCGAGGTGTCGGAATAGCGCATGCCCACGTTGCCGCGCAGTTCCTTGCCGAAGACCGGCAGCGTGAAGTTCGCTTCGAAGAACGCCGTCTTGACGATCTCGTTGGCCTTGAACGCGCCATTGAGATTGACCGGCGCCGCCGCGTTGGCGGCATTGGCATCCAGATCATCCATCACGAAAGAGCGCGGGAACGTGGCAAACTGCGAAGGATAGCCCGGGTTACCACCGTCGCGGATCTGGCCGAACTGGATGTACGGGTCCATGTTGGAGAACACGTCCATCCCGGCGAGTTGGGCGGAGGCGATGCTGCTGCCGTCCTGCTGCGAGATTTCCTTGCCGGTGTCCACATAGGTGCCGCCCAGCTTGACGGCGAACGTGCGGTCACCATCGTCGACCAGATCCCAGTCCAGGACCGCGCGGGCGGTCTTTTCCTTGTCGATCTCCCGATTGAGCGAGAAGCCGAGGCCCGGCGCGGTGAAGTTGGCGGGGTCGGTGAAATCGACCGGCGAACTGATCGTGGGATAAGTGACGTTGCCGGTCGGATCGAACGTGCTGGTGATCCCGTAGAGATTGCTGGTGATACGATTGGCGGTATAGCGCGCATTGCTGTCGCTGAGATTGCCCTGCGCCGACAGTTTCAGATTATCGGTCAGGTCGTAGACCGCGCGCACGATGCCGTACTTGAAACGGGTGCGGGCGTTTCGGAAGAAGCTTTCCTGGATGAAGCTGGTATTGCCGAAAGTGCCGTAGAGATTGTTGAACTCGTCGATCTTCACGTCGAGCGGGATGATGCCCGAATTCGTGCCGACCCCGGGGGCACTCGTGGTGCCGGGCACCGTGCGCGAATTGCGGACTGCCGCGCCGAAGGTGAATTCGTCCGCCTCATCCTTCAGTTCGGAGAATATGCCGTCCACGCTGACATCCAGGCGATCGGTCTTGTACTGGATAGACCCCACCAGGCCGATGCGTTCGCGTGTATTGTTGGATGTGAACACCCGGTAGAAGCGCGGCAAGTAAGCGTTGTTGATCTGATCCCGGGTCAGATCGCCATAGTTCGCCAGCGGATTGTCGAGGTCCATCTGGAACTGGAAAGGCCCGCCCACGGTCGTCGGCCCTCGATAGGCCAGCGACCCGATCGCGGAGGAATTGTAGCCGCCGGTCGACTGGAAGCCCGAACGCTCGTTGACGTTCTTGGCATAGGCCGCGCCCACCAGGACGCCGAAATCGCCCCAGGTATCGCTGAACAGCAGCGATCCGCGCGGCTGCCACTTCTTCGACTGGGTATTGTAGTTGGCCTGCGCGGTATAGCGGATCACCCGGCCCGCGCTGTCGAACGGACGCGGCGTCTGCAGGTCGACATTGCCGCCGATGCCGCCTTCCTCAAGGTTGGCCAGCGGCGACTTGTAGACGTCCACCCGGCCGAACAGTTCGGATGGAAAGACGTCGTAGTTGAAATCACGCGTCGAGGATCCGACGTTCTGCGATGACGTGGTGTGAACGGGCGCGCTGTTGATGGTGGTGACGGTGAATTCCGAGCCCAGACCGCGGATGCTGATGCGCTGGCCTTCGTTCGAGGCGCCGTCCCTCGACAGGAACACGCCGGGAATGCGCTGCAGCGAGTCCGCGACGTTGGCCTCGGGGAACTTGCCGATATCCTCCGCGACGATGGAATCCCGCACGCCGATGGCTTCACGCTTCAGCTCGATCCCTTGCTGAAGGCTCTTGCGAAATCCGGTGACGACAATTTCCTCGGTTGCCGGCGCCGCTTTCGGCTCCTCACCCGAGGTACGAGATGCGGCGGCCTCCTGCGCGGAGGCTGCGTTGCAGGCTGCCAGAATTGCCAAAGCGCTCACCGTGGAGACTGCGGCTGTAACCACCCTCATGATCATCCTCCCTCATCCGCGATTCGTCGCGCGATGAGAGAGTTGTCATATAACTTTGGATGCTTGTCAATTGTCGGACTACTTGGGCCTCGATCCGTCATTGCCGCTGGCGATAGCGTCGCTCAGTTCGGAGTGCCTGATCAGACTCTCCTGCATGTGCAGCCGTGCTGCCAGGCGGGCGCCCTCGATGTCCATGCGAATGATCGCCTCCAGCAAGGCCTCGTGCTCGTCACTGACCTTGCCGACATAGGCCTGATGCACGTCTTCGGACTGATCGCGCAGATAGAGACTGCGCGGCGGAACCAGCCTCACCCCCAGGAACTGGATGAATCGCACGAAATAATCGTTTTGCGTCGCCCGGGCGATGGCCAGATGGAACTCGCTATCGACCTGTGCCGAAGCGGCGGGATCGTCACCCACCTCGCGCATGCGTCGCAGAGCCGCGCGCATTTCGGCAATATCCGCCTGCGTGCGCCGGGCCGCCGCAAGACCGGCCATCTCAGCCTCGATCGCCTGCCGCATTTCCAGTAGCTTGATGACGTCGGAAAGCTCGGAAAGCTCTTCTTTCGTGACCTGAAAGGCCCGGTACTGCGCCGTTTCGGAGACATAGACTCCCGACCCCTGCCGGGCGACTGCAAAGCCCTGCGCCTCCAGCCGGGCCACAGCCTCCCGCACCACGGTCCGACTCACTTCCTCGCGCTCGGCGATGTCCTTCTGGGCGGGTAGCTTGGAGCCGGCGGGAATGACCCCGGAGATGATCTCCTCCTCCAGCTTCGCGTAGAGGATATCGGCCAGGGAGGCGGCTTTCACCATGGGCAGTCTTTCGTCGTTGACGGGAGAAAACCTCCCGAACGGTTCCATTCCTACACGAAGCGCTTGGCAAACGACAGATAGCAATTTATCAGGTTGGCATACAACTTTGACACATAGTCTTGGAGAGGACATGGGGCAGTTTCACAGATCCGCGCGCAGCAGGATCGCAGCGGGATTGGCAATAGCGATCGCTTGCGCGCCGGCCAGCCTGTACGCCCAGCGGCAGGATGACGCGCAGCTCAAGGTGGAAAAGCCGCTTCCTCCGCCCAAAAGCAAGACACCGGCCGCCGTCGCCCAGTTCGCCCCCTATCGCTATGACGACCTTCTCTGGGAAAACGACAAGACCGCGCACCGCATCTATGGCCGCGCGCTGGAAGCCGCCGAACCGCCATCGGGGTCGGGCATCGACAGCTGGGGCAAGAACGTCGCCTGGCCCTTCGCCGACCGGCAGCTGAGCAGCGGCGACCAGCACGGCTATCACGGCGAAGGCCTGGACTTCTACAACGTGGGTACCGGGCGCGGCGCGGGCGGGCTGGGCATCTGGCAGGACAACAAGCTGTGGACCTCCCGCAATTACCTGCGCGCGCGTATCCTGAAGTCCGGCGGGAAGGAGGCGGATTTCAGCGTGGATTACGCGCCCTGGCCGGTGGATGTGGATCGCAAGGTCTGGGAGACACGCCGCTTCACGCTGCCGCTCGGCACGCATTTCACGCGGATGGTCTCGACCCTGCAATCGGATTCCTCGGCGCCGCTGGTGGTCGGGATCGGCATCGGCAAGCGCACGACCGGCGCGCGCGATGGCGAAGCGACGATCGATCGCGCCAAGGGCCTGATCTCCTGGTGGGGACCCGAAGACGGTGCGCATGGCCACATGGCGATCGCCGTCCGTGTCGACCCCGGCATGATTGCCGAGGTGAAACAGGATGCGGACAATTACCTCGTCCTGCTCAAGGTTCTGCCCGGCAAGCCCTTTGTCTACTATTCGGGCAGCGCGTGGAGCAAGGGACAGGACATGTTCGCGACGCGGCAGGCGTGGGACGCCTACGCTGCTTCCCAAACGCTCGACTTCTCGATTCCAAAGGACTGAACATGACCATGAATCTGGATCGCCGCGCGCTGCTGGCTGGCGCCGTGGCGGGCACCGCAGCGCTTTCGACCGGCGCCGCCGCTGCCCGCGTTGCCGGGCAAAAGCCACTCGGCCAGGCCGGCCTCCACGCGGGAACGGATGACCGCGCCTATATGCTGGGCCTGCTGGAACGCATGGCGACGCCGGTACTCTCCCGCATGGCGCAGGGGCGTCTTCAGCAGGACTGGTCCCCGGAACTCAGCCCAAGCTGGGATGGCCGGAATCCCAAGGTCGCCTATCTGGAGGCATTCGGCCGGTTGATCGACGGCATTACGCCCTGGCTTGCCCTGCCCGATGACAACAGCGCGGAATCGCGTATGCGCGCCCAATTGCGGGAGCAGGCGCTGGCAAGCTACGTCCACAGCGTCGATCCCAAGAGCCCGGACTACCTGCTGTGGAGCGCGGAAGGCCAGCCGCTGGTGGATTCGGCCTATTTCACGAGCGCCCTCCTGCGCGCGCCGAAAATCCTGTGGGACCCGCTGGACGCGGCCACCAAGACCCGGATCATCGCCGAGATCCAGGGCTTGCGGCACGTAACGCCGCCCTACACGAACTGGCTGCTGTTCGCCGCCATGAACGAGGCCTTCCTGCTGTCTGTCGGCGCCCAGTGGGACCCGATCCGCATCGACCTTGCCCTCCGCAAGTTCGGCGAATGGTACGTCGGAGACGGCTGGTACGGCGACGGTGAGCACTTCCACTTCGACATGTACAACAGCTACGTCATCCATCCGATGCTCACGCAGATCCTGGATGTGCTGGTCCGCACCGGTATCAAGTTCAACAAGCTGGACCCCGCAGAGCGCCTGACAACGCAAGTGAAGCGGATGCAGCGCTTCGGTGAGGTGTTGGAGCGCATGATCGGCCCGGATGGCGCATTTCCGCCGGTCGGCC
This sequence comes from Novosphingobium sp. YAF33, assembly GCF_052113265.1. NCBI lineage: Bacteria > Pseudomonadati > Pseudomonadota > Alphaproteobacteria > Sphingomonadales > Sphingomonadaceae > Novosphingobium > Novosphingobium sp. YAF33. The sequence continues at coordinate 288,320 of NZ_JBFRCW010000005.1, read as the reverse complement.
GGTCGCTCACTTACCGTACGGCAGTCCACCAGCCGCTGGCCTATCTCGCGTGGAAGAAGCTGCTTCACGCCAAGCTGCCCGAAGGTCAAGTGCGGGCTGCCACGCTGGCAACGCAGCGCCGTATCTTCACCGATCCCAGCAATTTCGACGCCAAGGGCTTCCTGACGATCGGCTTCGCCCGGCACCAGCCCAGCCTGGGCGATGTCTATTCAAATGCCGGCAGCATGTATATCGCCGCAGAAAGCCTGCTGGCGCTCGGGCTGCCAGCCAGCGACAGCTATTGGCAAGCGGATGCCCAGCCGTGGACCATGCGCAAGGCTTATGGCGGAGCGGACTTTCCCAAGGACTATTACATCGAGGTCTGACGCCGCAAGCCGCCCATCCCTGCCGTTGCGCTTTGCCTTGCAAGGCCTGGCTGCCTGATGCGCGGGCCACCGTCGAACTGGAAAGCCGGAATCCGACGATCTCTCCGCCCTTGGCTTTGCTGCGCACGTTCCTCAGTCTGAGCGACGAGGATGTGTCCCGTAACATGGCCTTCCAGGCCCGGTGCCCGGTTGGCACCGGGCCTGGAAGAGGGAAGCCGGCGGATTTAATACGAGATCGGGTTGCTGTACGGCCGTTTAGAAGCGATGACCTGTCACATGTCGACGCCAGCCATTCAGCATTCCGCACGGCCCTCCACCAAGGGGGAGGCAACGCGCCATGCGATACTAGATGCCTGCGAAGTGCTTTTTGCGCAAAACGGCTATCTGGGAACCTCCCTTCGCGATATCGCGGCGCAAGCGGGTGTCCGCATGGGCGTGGTCCACTATCACTTCGGCAACAAGCACCTCATTCTCGATGCGGCATTGGAACGCAAGCTGCCGTTGTTGCAAGGCAGGATCGCGGCAAGCTTCGAGCTTGCTGAAGCGGCTGAAGGCGAATTCGGGCCTCGCGAAATCGTGACCGCCTTCATTCTGCCGTTCCTCACCGCCGCCTCATGCGAGGCCAGCCCTCTGCGCAATTACATCGTCATGACCTCGCACCTGATGAGCGCGTATCGCATGCCGGAATTGCGACCGATCCTGGCCAAGCTGTCGGTTATTTCCGGCATGCTCACGGAACGGTTGCGGATCCACCTGCCGGCCATGGCCGAGAGCGACCTTCTTGCCGCCGTCTATCTGATCGAGGCGGCCCTGATCTTCATGGTGCAGGATCCCGGGTTCCTGGACGATCTTACCGATGGCCACTTTTCCGCCCGTAAACTTGAGGACATCGCCCAGCCGGCCCTGCGGTTCTTCACGGCGGGCCTCGTCAGCCTGCAGGCCTGATTGTTTTAACAGGTAGGTCGACCGACCAAATTCGTTATTCTTCTCCTCGACAGGCGGCTGCAGGCTTTCGGGCAAAGCGGTGCGCCAGGAGAGAGGCGCCGGCCAGGGTCCTGACAAGGGACGGGCCGGATCGGGCACATGCCGGAAGGAAAACGAGATGGGAAGGCAAGGCACCCTTGCGTCCGCGCTGGATGGGCGCGACGCTGCGAACCTCAGGGGCGATCCGATCACGGGCGATCGCTACACCTCCCCCGCCTTCATGCAGCGCGAATGGGACCACATGTGGACCCGCATCTGGCATGTCGCTGGCCGCACTGCCGAACTGGAGGAACCCGGCGACTACATCGTCCATGACTTCATGAACGAATCCGTGTTCTGCGTTCTCCAGGAGGACGGCGCGATCAAGGCGTTCTACAACACCTGCGGTCACCGCGGGCAACGCCTGGTCTGGAATTCAAGCTCCCAGGAATCCTTCCAGTGCCCCTATCACGGGTGGGTCTGGGGCAAGGACGGCGTGCTGGCAAAGGCACAGGACCCGGAGGATTTTCCCCAGGGCAATCCCTGCGGCAAGCTCAAGCTGAAGGAACTGCGCTGCGCCACCTGGGGCGGCTTCGTGTGGTACACGATGGACGAAGAGACCCCGGAACTTCTGGATTTTCTGGCACCGATGCCGGAACTCTATCGCCATTATCCGATGGACACCGCCGTCCGCGTGTTCTGGATGAAGATCGACCTCGACACCAACTGGAAGTTCGCCACCGACAACTTCTCGGAAAGCTACCACACCCGTACCGCCCATCCGCAAGTGCCGCCATGGATCGACCAGGATGTCGATACCGCTCGGCACGAGATGTGGCCGGGGGGCCATGGCCGCACCGTCCAGCCCATGCGCCCTTCCCTCTCGGACCGCCTGCCTGAGGGTGTGGACCATCCCTTCGATGCGATCCTGCAGGCCTGGGACATCGATCCGCAGTCCTATCCCGATTTCGAAACCAAGGCGATGCAGGGCTGGCTCGATCTCAAGGCCGCGAAAAAGCGGCTCTGGAAGGAGCGCGGCTACGTCCACTACGAGAACATGGACGACGAGGAGATCACCGACAGCCCGCACACGGTGATCTTCCCCAATGTCACGATCAGCTTCCTGCCGGACAATCTGGTGTTCTTCCGGACCGAACCGCATCCGACCGATCCGAACAAATGCACGTTCGACTTGTGGTGCATGGCCTTCCCCGTTGCGGGGCAGAGCGTGGTGGAATCGGTCATGGCCGGTCCCCAGCCCCTGCGCGAGGCGGAGATGCAGCGCCGCGCCTTCGACAATGGCCGCGGCGTACCAGAGATCAGGGACCAGATCGTCTACCAGGACATGCTCCTGGCGGAAGGCCAGCAACGGGGGATGCACTCCCGCGGGTACCAGGACGCCTATCTGGCCGCGCAGGAAACCCGGGTGCGCTTCTTCCATGAAGTGCTGAACGACTACCTCGAAGGCCGCCGCTGAAGGCGCTCCGGTCCCGGCACCGGGGACCGCCAACCATGAGCGACGCATCTTGCTGCAAGCCGATCCCGGCGTTCCGCCGCCACCTTCGGCGGCTGGCCCGCCATGTTCGGGGAAACGACCTCTAACCATAAAAAACAGAACAGTTGGGAGTAGGAAGATGAAGAACTGGCTCAATGCAAGCTCACCCCTCGCTCTTGCTGCCGGGGCGATGATCCTGCCGCAGGCGGCCCTCGCCCAGAATAGCGCCCAGAATAGCGCCCAGGATGATGGGCAACTCGCCCCGACCGAGACCCGCCAGCCCGAAAGCAGGATGCCGGTGGGCATCCAGGAGATCGTCGTCACGGCGCAGAAGAAGGCCGAGAACCTGCAGGACGTGCCGATCTCGATCACGGCGGTGGGCGGCGAAGCCCTGGCCAGCACCCAGGGCATTTCGCTTCAGGCGCTTCAGGGCCAGATTCCCAACGTCCAGATCGACAACTTCGCCAATACCCCGCAGAGCGCCGTCTTCACCGTGCGCGGCATCGGCGTTATCGAACCCGACCCTTACGCCGGCAATACGGTGTCGATCGTGGTCGACGGTGTCCCGCAGTTCTTCTCGATGGGCGCGCTGCTCGACCTTTACGACGTGGACCGCATCGAAGTGCTGCGCGGCCCCCAGGGCACGCTGTTCGGCGCCAATACCACCGGCGGCGTCATCAACGTGGTCACCGCCCAGCCCACGGGCAAATTCGGTGGTCACGTCAAGGCGGTCTACGGCAATTACAACCGCATGGACCTCACCGGCTCCATCGAAGCGCCGCTGGTCGATGACGTGCTCTCGCTCAAGGTCGCGGGCATTCATACCCAGCGCAAGGGCTGGGTGAAGAACGTGGTCGACGGATCGGACCTCGGGCGCAAGAACCTCGACGCAGTGCGGGCCTACCTGCGCTTCACGCCCAGCGCCAATTTCGATGCGACGCTTCAGGGCGAATACGTCAATGCCCGCAATGGATCGCCCATCGTCATCAACGGCGCGCGGCCCGGCGAAGTGCTCTATGTCGCCCCCGGCACCGAGGGAATGTACGTCAGCCCCTGCGCCACGAACGGCATGTGCGTAGCGCCAGACAAATATTACGGCGCCAACAACTCCGTTCCCGATCAGTCCAACATGGACACTTATTCGGGCACGCTGACGATGAACTGGCGCAACACCGGCCTGGGCGACTGGACCGCGATAACCGGATACAAGCGCTTCAAGCTCCGCGAATATACCGATCAGGACGGTACCCCCCTGTTCCTCAACGATACGTACCGCCGAACCGTGGGCTGGCAATTCAGCCAGGAGCTGCGCACCAATCTGGAACTCTCGGACAGGCTGAACGTGCTGGTGGGCGGCTTCTACCTCAAGGACCACTACGATCACATCCAGGCCTACCGCCTGCAATTCGCGGCGCCGGGCTTGCTCCAGACCAACTTGCAGGATCAGGACAACTACTCCGTTTCCGGCTTCGCGCAGGCCTATTGGGAAGTGACCGACCGGCTCAAGCTTCAGGCAGGCATCCGCTACACGCACGAGCGGACGGAATCGGCCCCCAGCCTCATCACCAGCATCGGCGCGGCCGCAGGATCGAACTACACCGGCGAGGGCAATACCGTCATCGACAGCTTCACCGTGGGCGGCAGCAAAGGCTGGGACAATGTCGGCTGGAAGCTGGGCGCCGACTATGAAATCGCCGACGACACCCTGCTCTATGCCAGTTGGGCGCGCGGCTTCAAGTCGGGCGGCTTCACCGCACGCGTCGGGGTGCCCGCCGACGGCGAGAATCCGTACGATCCCGAGAAAGTCGATACTTTCGAAGCCGGCGTGAAGGCCGACTTCCTGGATCACCGCCTGCGCGTGAACCTTGCGGCGTTCTACACCAATTATCGCGACATGCAGGTGGCGCAGATCTACTTCGACACCGACACCAATACCCAGGGAAACCGCATCCTCAATGCCGGCAAGTCCGAAATCAAGGGTTTCGAACTGGAAACCACCGCGGCCCCGGTAGACGGCATGACCCTGCGCGCCTCGCTCGCCTATCTCGACGCGAAGTACAAGACCTTCCTCTATGGCGATCCCCTCAGCGGGGAGACGCTCGACCTGGAAGGCTACCGGCTTCAGAACGCGCCCAAGTGGAACGCCAGCTTCGGCGCGAACTTCGTGATCCCGCTGGGCGACGATGCCGATCTGGTCAGCGACGTCAGCTATACCTACACCAGTTCCAAGTATTACACCGCGATCCTCGACACCCCGCGCTCGAAAATCCAGCCCACCCACCTTGTCGACGCCTCCTTGACCTACAAGCCGCGCGGCGGCGTCTGGTCCATCGGGCTATGGGCGACCAACCTGCTGGATTCCCGCTATCTTTCGACCGTCTACGACAGTCCGGGCTATGCCGGGCTGGCCGGCTATGCCCCGCCGCGCCAGTGGGGCGGCTCGGTCAGCTTCGATTTCTGACATGCGCATGGGAAGGAGAGCAGGATGAACCGCGTAGCAGGCAAAGTCGCGCTCGTTACCGGAGGCGCTTCCGGCCTTGGCGAGGCCGATGCACGGCTCCTGGCGGCAGAGGGCGCCAGTGTCGTCATCACGGACGTCCAGGTCGATCGCGGCCGCACGGTCGCCGCCTCGATACCGGGCGCCATGTTCCTTCAGCACGACGTCCGCGAGGAGGACCAATGGCGCAACGTCGTGGCGAAGACGATGGCCCGTTTCGGCCGGCTCGACGTGCTGGTCAACAATGCCGGGCTGGTCCGTTTCGGCAATGTCGAGGAATGCGAGCTGGAGACCTTCCGGCTTCAGATGCAGGTCATGGTCGAGGGCTGCTTCCTGGGCTGCAAGTCCGCGCTGCCGCACATGACCAAGAGGGCCGACGGACCCTGGGGCGGTTCGATCGTGAATGTCGCGTCAGTCGCCGCGCTCAAGGGCATTGCCGCGATCCCGGCCTATAGCGCGGCCAAGGCAGGTATCATCGCCCTGACCCGCAGCGTCGCGGTACACTGCCAGGACATGGGCTACGGCATCCGCGTCAACGCCGTCGCGCCCGGCGCCCACGATACGCCGATGACCCGGCAGGCGCTCGATCAATTGCCGCAGGACGACGCCGGGCTCGATCAGGTCCATGCCCATGGCCAAGGGCGTCCCGATGACGTTGCCAACCTCGTGCTGTTCCTGGCTTCGGAGGAATCACGCCAGATCACGGGCACTCATATCGTCATCGACAATGGGGAGACCCTGCGATGACCGGCGCCCGGGACATTGGCTGGCTGGCCGATCGCCAGGACATCGCAAACGTGCTCGCCCGTCACAGCCGGGGCGTGGACCGTGCGGACGCGGACCTGCTGGCAAGTTGCTATCATGACGATGCATTCGTGGACTACCGCTTCTTCACCGGCGGGGCATCCGAATTCGTGGCCATTCTTTCAGAGGCCCAGAAAGCCGGCCCGGTCACCCTGCACCGAACCGGCCAGATGTGGACCGAGACGGACGGCGAGCGGGCAATCTCCGAAAGCTATGTCATGGCCTATGCATCGAGCGCCGGCGCGCAGGGACCGGCCACGCAGCACCTGATCTGCGGTCGTTACCTCGACCGGCACGAGAAACGCTCCGGCCATTGGCGCCTGACGCAGCGCAATTACGTGCTGGACACCAGCCTCAACTGGGACGGGGGATTGCCTCTGCCGGGCGTGGGCTCGCTCGGCAGCCAGTTGCCGACAGGCGGGCATGGGGCCGCCGACGCCGGCATCGCGCTGCTTGCCCAGGCTTATGCAAGGAACAGGACAAAAGGATCAAAGCCGATGACACACAGCGAACAGACGATCGATGCAGTGATCTCTCGACAGCAGATCGCGGATGTGACCATGGCCTACTGCCGCGGCGTGGACCGCGCGGACCCGCATTTGCTGTCGGAAGTGTTCCATGAGGATGCCTCCGTCGTCAGCGGTGTGTTCAACGGCAATGGCCGCGACTTCGCCTCCGAGATCTGCAGGCTGGTCGAGAGTGCTTACGAGCAGACCTTCCATTCGATCGCCAATCAGTGGATCGAGGTGGAAGGCGACGGGGCAGTCGGGGAAACCTACGTGATCGCCGTGTCCACCAGCCGCGGCGACGAGAAGACGGATACCCTCACGGGCGGCCGCTATGTCGACCGTTTCGAACGCCGCGACGGGCGCTGGGCCATAGCCGACCGTACGTTCGTACTCGATTGGGCGCGCAGCGAACCCAGCACGCGCGACATGACGGGCGGAATGTATGCGGCGCTCGATCTCCACGGCTGTCGGGGCAAGGACGATCCCGTCTATGCCTTCCGGAGCCAACGAACGGATTGAACATGGAGATCGGCATGGACACGGCGATGCCCTTCACGTCGACGCGGGATATGCGGCGCCCTGAGAATCCCCCGCCTGGCCATTCGGCTACCCGATCAGCACCGAATGGTTTTGCGCGACACTAGGCCATGCCCGCCGGAGCACTCCAGATGGATGCGAATTCCCATGACGAGAAACCGCTCCTTTCTTCCAGAGAATTCGAGATCCTGTTGCTCAGCGCGGAAGGTGAAACCGATGCCGTGATCGCCAGGTCATTGGGGATAAGCCACACGACGGTGCGGTTTCACTTAAGAAATGCCTGCCTGAAGCTCAAGGCGAGCAACCGAAGGCATGCCATCTACCTCGCCTTCAATATGGGCGTGTTCGAACGCGTCCTCAACGACGATGCCGGATGACCGTCCCCGAGCCAATGCCCGCAGTGGATCCACCCCCGGATCATCACGTCCGACGGCAGCCGCAATTATGCCGAGACTGTCGATCTGACCCGATTGCGACCTTCCTGCTTGGCCGCATAGAGCAACTTGTCCACGGCATCGCAGAAATGGAGCGCATCACTGTCGAAAGGCGGAATGACCGTCCCGACGCCGACGCTCGCGGTCACGAATGCGCTGCAGCTGGACCGTTCGTGCCGGATATGCAGGCCTTCGATCGCCGCGCGGCAACGCTCTGCCAGCACGGCCGCGGCAGCTTCGTTCGTTTCCGGCAGCAGGAGGACGAACTCCTCGCCCCCGCATCGAGCGACCACGTCGCGAGGACGGATTCCGATCTCCTTCAGCGCGTTCGCTATTCTGACCAGGCATTCGTCGCCCTGGATGTGGCCGTAGAAGTCGTTGTAATCCTTGAAGTGGTCGATATCGAGCAGGATCAGCGAAAGCGGATGCTGGCCGGTCTGGGCGCCTTTCCACTCCGCCTTGAGCCGCTCGTCATAATGGCGCCGGTTGGACGTTCCGGTCAGGCCATCCTCGAACGAGAGCGCCTCGAGCTTCTTCTGCATCTTGATGAGTTCGTGCTCGATGCGTTTCCGCTCGCTGATATCGAACATGAAGCCGACCAGGCTATCGACCTCCCCGCCTTCGCCGCGCACCACATGCACGACGTCGCGGATCCAGACATAGCCGTCATCCTTGGTCAACGCCCGGTAGTCCGCTTCGTGGTCCTTGCCTGCGACCGACTGCGAGACGCAGAAATTGACCACATGTTCGCGGTCGTCCGGATGGATACGGGAGGCCCAGTCCTCTACCGAGATCCAGCTTTCCTGCGACCAGCCAAGCAGCGGTTCGATCTGCGGGCCGATATATGCGAAGCGCATCGTCGCCCAGTCGATCTTCCATGGAATGGCCAATGTCGATTCCAGCAGGGTCTTGTAGACCGCCGGATCGACTTCCATCCCCGGCGCCGCAGCGCTCGCCAGGTCGTTAACAGCCATGGTGGGAGTCATCGAAGGTCTGGCCCCATAAAATCGTTTCAAAAGCATCGGCGCGGAATCGCGTCACACCATTACTTGCTGGTGGCAGATTTCCATATCGTTAAACCCACCTGCCAGCGCACCCTGCGCGGAAAGTCTGTAGCCTTGGTGGCCTCATCGGTCAGCATCGGGCGAGGCCTGCGCAGCGACATCGAAACCCGCGGAAGCCGTGGTGAGCTTTCGCGGGTTTCGTTTCCTCCGTCCTGTTCTGACAGGACGGTTTCCTGCTTTCGCTTCTGGGGTTTCCGGTTCAGTTCCCGTTTGCCGAGGCGCCCAGGCTGACGGAGCCGCCGCTGGCCGAACCCGAGCCCGAAGCAGCGCCCGCGGCCGAGGCATTGTGCTTTCCGGCCGAAACCGTGCCGTCGCCAGTGCCGGAGCCTTGCGCATTCGCAGTCGAAGCCGTGTTCTGCGCCGAAGAAGCTGCGTCCGATGCGCGGCTGGCTGTCATGTCGCGGGCCGATCCGGCTGTCCCTGCAAGGCGGGAGGCGGCGCCGCTGGCTGTACCGGTGGCATCGGGCAGTGCCGGGGCGGTCAGGTTGCTGCTCGATGCGCCATTACCCGTCGCGGAGCCGCTCGCGCCGGTTCCAGACGCGGAATGGCTCGCCGCACCGGAGAGGGCACCGCTGCCCGAAGCCGCCGTGTTGCCGGCGAGCGAACCAAGCGTGTCGGGGGCCGATCCGGCCCGCGATGTCACGCCCGAAACGGCCGATCCGGCAAGTCCGCTGGTCGAGCCGCGTGCGTTGGAAACGGCCTCGCTGGCGCCGGAGGTGTCGGGCGCGGACACAGCGGGCGCCGTGACCTTCTTGCTGGCGCTGGCGCTGCCACGGCCGCTTCCCGAAGCCGATCCGGTCGCCGAACGGGCACTGCGCGTGACGCTCATGTCGCCGGCGCCACTGCCCATGCCTTCGATCGAATTGCCGACAGAACCGATGCTGCCCCCGAAGGAACCGCCCAGCGCCCCGCCCAGACTGCCGCCGAGGCCGCCGCCACCGCCGAGAAGCTGGGCCTGCGCTGCACCGGGAGCCATGGCGATGGCGACAGCCGCCAGCGCCGCGCCGAGATTGGCCTTGGAGAGAGTCTTCACGCCGCGCGTCTTGTTCACAGGGATGATCTTCATCGTTCCGGTTCCTTTCCTCTTCTCGTCCTGTCCGCCGCCGCGCCGAAACGCTTGGCGAAGGGTCTGGGAGAGAAACGGATGGCCTTGCCGGTTTCATCCCTCGGCATGCCGAAAAAACCGAAAGCGCGATCAGCCGCCGGTCCGGCAGACCATGCAGAGCACACCGCGGCCGGTCCGCCGCGAAGGGGCCAGGGCTTCGGTGTTGGTCGCCCGCAAGACCGCCGCGACGTCGCGGCCCGGGCCCATTCGCGCGGCCATCCGGGCGGCGGCAAGCGGCGCTGCAAATGAGGTGCCGCGCAGACCGATGCGCCCTTTGCCCGGCACCAGCGCGGTCATGTCAGCGCCGGGCGCCGCATAGTCGAGATGCGCGGCCCTGCCCGCCTCGATCAGCACGCGCCCGCGCCCATCGACCCCCGTGACCGCGACGACGCCGAGATAGGAGGCGGGAAAGGCCGGGGGCGCCGCCGCGCCGTCATTGCCCACGGCCGCGACCACAACGATGCCTCTGGCCCGCGCCGCCGCCACCGCGCGGGCCAGCAGCGGATTGGCAGGCCCGACCAGGCTGATCGAGACCACCGGCACCCGCTGCGCCGCCATCCAGCCGAGGGCGCGCGCGATCGCCAGGGCATTGCCGCCCGCAGGATCGGTGCCGTAGACATCCGCGCCGTATATCCGTGTCGTGCCCGCCCCCTTGAGCAAGGAGGCGATGGCCGAGGCATGGTCGCTCGCTTTCGGTGCCCCGGCCGCAAAGGCGCCTTGCGCGGCCAGTCGGTCCGATCCGGCGATCCCGCCATCGATCACGCCCACCGTGCCGCCCTTGGGCAGCGCGGTTGCCGCCGCGCTTGCACCGCTCTTTCCCGAGGCAGCGCCTGAGGGAAAGTGCAAATGGTCTGCCGTGATCTCCCGGCCCGGCAGGATGCGGCGCAAGTCGGCAATGGCCCGGGCCAGCGGCTCGCCTTTCGGGGTGGAAAGGCGGGCATAGGCGATGCCGAGGTCCGCGATCCCGGCTTGTTCGATCAGCGCGAAGCCCTTCTCCGCGGCCCGTGCGAGGCTGTCCGCATTGGGATCGAGCAGCAGCAGTTCGCCGGCGCGGGCCGGTTCGTGGCGTTCGTCCCAGTCGACGCTGCCGCGCCGGGCCGCAACGAAATCGCGCAGCCGCCCGAGCCGGTCCTGCGCCAGTTGGCCGGCATTGCCGGCAATCGTGGAGAGCCCCGAAACCGAACGGTCGACGACATTTTCGGCAGCGCCCGAAACGGTCGACCGCGTGCGATCGATCGTGCCGAGGGGGTCCAGCCCGCCCGGCAATCCCAGTTGCGCGGCGGCGGGGGCCGCCAGCGCGGCCAGTATCAGCGCGGCCAGCCCCGCACGCATTTCAGACCTTCGACCCATTCCTCGTTCCCACAGCAAAAATCGGTGGCGCTCAAGGATGAAACGGTGCCATCGGGACGTTTCATCCTCACGGAAACGATATTTCGATGAGAACGCACGACTTCTGCGACCAACTGACGGAATTGCTGCCCCGCCTGCGCCGCTTCGCGCGTGGCCTGACACAGAACGCGGCGGATGCCGACGACTTGTGCCAGTCCACCGTCGAACGCGCTCTGGTGGCCCGCAGCCAGTGGCAGGAAGGCACGCGGCTCGATGCCTGGGTGTACCGGATCATGCGCAACCAGTGGATTGACGAGACGAGATCGCGCAGCCGCCGCGCACGGACGTTCGTGCACGAGGACGAGGGCGCGAACGTGGGCATGGCAGGAGACCGCGATGCGGAAAACCGCGTCGAGCTTGGCAATGTCGACCGGGCACTGGCGCGCCTCCCCGCCGACCAGCGCGAAGCCGTGGTGCTCGTCCTGGTCGAGGGCTTTGCCTACAAGGAAGCGGCCGAGATCATCGGCATTCCGCAGGGCACCCTGACCTCCCGCCTCGGCCGCGGCCGCGAGGCGCTTTTGAAGGAACTTGGAGAAACCGCATGAGCGTGACCCCCGAAGAGCTCATGGCCCTGGCCGATGGTGAATTGTCCGGCGAAGAGGCCGCGCGCGTGGAAGCCGCAATCGCTGCGGATCCCGTCCTCGCCCGGCGGCTGGAGGCAGAGCGCGGCCTGCGCGCCGCGCTGCGCGGCCGCCTCGATCCGGTTGCGCAGGAGCCGGTACCCCTTGCGCTGACGGACCTCATCGCCCGCGCCGCCGCCGCGGATGCCGGACAGGCCACGACCGACAAGGTCGCCCCCGCTCCCGCCCCCGCAGCCGCCCCCTCACCCGCCGAAGTCGTCGATCTTGCTGCGGCCCGTACCCGGCGCAAGGAAGCCGAAAAGGCGCGCGATCGCGCAGCCAGGCGCCCGAACGTGCCGATTTTCGCGGATCGCCGCATGGCCTTCGCCATCGCCGCCTCGCTGGTGCTCGGGTTGATGCTCGGCAGCCAGTTGCACCGCGAAGGCCCGGTCACCCAGACGCGCGCGGGGCTGGCCGCTTCGGGTTCGCTGGCGCGAACGCTGGATCGTCAGCTGGCATCCGCAGGCGATGTCGACGGCCTCCGCATGCTCGCCAGTTTCAGGCGGCAGGGCGGCGACTATTGCCGCGTGTTCGCAGGCACGGCCACTTCGGGCATCGCCTGCCGGCGAGACGGCACCTGGCTGCTCGAACGCACCATGGCGGGCGGCGGCGGGCCATCGAGCGATTACCGGCAGGCCGGTTCGGTGCAGGGCGACATGCTCGCCGCCGCACAGGACATGATGCGCGGCGATCCTCTCGATGCCGCCCAGGAACGGGCAGCGATCGAGAAAGGATGGCGTTAGGCTGCCGGGGTGACGGCGGGGCCGCTCCGCGCCCGATGCCGATGCCGGTGCCGATCCTGACGGCCCATCATGCCGGATAGGCCGATGTCAGGGCCTGCAGGCGGACCAGAATGTCTTCCGGCATGGGGACATCGTCGCGGTGGTAGTCGCGGTGCCCTTTGCCGGCCTGTTCCACGAGATCGTCGTGCATGCTGCCCATCAGCCCGTTGATGGCGCTGAGGAAGCGCGACATGCGATAAGCGTGCTCGTCGGGTTCCAGCGTCCGCAAGGTGTCGTAGAACGAGACCTGGCGGCTGACGACCTTGCGGATCATGTGGAAGCGGTGCCCGGTCAGCGCCCCGTCTCTCAGCCAGCCCCTCAGCTTGCGAAACTCCGCCTTGCGGAAGGCGAGGAAGCCCTGCGCATCGTCCAGTCGTACCTTGCCCACCTCGCGCCGCACCGCCGCCCAGGCCGGCCGGGCCAGCAGCACGCGGAGCATGAGCGCGAAACCGAGGATCGCCGCGCGCCGGCGGTTGCGGAACGCGTCCTGCAGATGCCCCATGATCGCCACCGTCGCGCGGAACAGCAGCGGCGCCTTGTGCGGGCGGCCATAGAGCACCAGGGCGAAGCGCAGCTGCTTGTAGGCCGCGCGGATATGCTTGTAGCGCGCGCGGGCGTCCTGCGGCAGGTCGCCGGTCAGCAGGAGCGTGCCGACAAGCGCGCGCATCTCCGCCTGACTTGCCCGTTCCCGCCAAAACTGGCGGCACAGGTCCAGGCAGCGGGCCATCTCCTCCTGCGAGCATTCGACCGTGATCGGATCGGGCAGCCTGACCACCGGGTCCACCACGTCGTCTATCTCGATGGCGTCGAACAGCGCGCCAAGCGTTTCCTGCGGGAAATGCCTGCTCATGCGTGCGCCTCCTGCGCCATGATATGCGAAAGCGTCCCGCGTGCCCGATAGGCCCAGAGCGTGGGCATGAACATGAACAGTGCCTTGAGGCATACCCCCGCGACATAGGCCAGCCCGGCGCCCGTGATGCCGAACATATGGATCAGTACGAAAAGCAGCACCGCATAGCCCGCCGCCGCCGCGCCTTCGGCCACCAGCGCCGAACGCTGGCGTCCTGCCATGTAGAGCAGCGATTCCAGCGGGAAGCTGGCCATCGTCACGATCAGCGAGGCGGTCATGAGCTGAAGCAGGTCATAGGCTTCGACATAACGCTTGCCGAACACCAGCCCGATCACGGGTTCGCCGCCCAGGATCACCGCCAGCAGGATCACGAAGCCGATCCCGCCGGAAATCAGCGCGCTGCGGATGGCAAGCTGCCAGGGATGGCGGGTCGCAGGGTCGAGGCGCATGATCTCCGGATAGAAGCTGCGCGACATGAGATCCGCCGGCTTGCTGGCGGAATCAAAGAAGGTCGCCGCGATCTTGAACAGGCCCGCGCTGGTCGGCCCGAGCAAGGCGCCGACGATCAGGTTGCTCACCGGGCCCCAGGCCGCCCAGATCGAATGGGCAAAATTGGTGGTCCACACGAAGTCCCACGCGCCCGACAGCCGCCGCCCCGGTCCCGCCAGGCCGGGACGCAGCGCGCCGCGAATGCCCTTGCGGCGCAGTTCCTGCACCGACATCGCCCAGAGGCACAAGTCGCCCAGCAGGTCGGCCAGATACCAGGTGATGACGAAGCCGGCGAAACCGAAGCCGCCGAAATAGGAGATCACGCCGCCCAGCGCGCGCAGTGCCGGGGTGACCATCTGCTGCACGGCGATCTGGTCGAACCGGTCCAGCACGCGCAGGATGCCGGTCGGCGTTGCCGCCGTCATCGTCGGGATCAGCGTGCAGTAGAGCATCGCGAGCTGCACGTCTTCGGCGGGAATACCGAACCAGGCGGCCAGGAACGGCAGCAGGACGAGTCCCCCCGCCAGGCCCACCAGTCCGCTGGCAAGGTCCAACCCGAAAGCGAAGCCGGTGACGTCGCGAAATTCGCCAAGGTCACCGCGCCCGAGTGCCGGGGTGCCATAGCGCACGATGAACTGCCAGGTCTGGAACTTGACCAGCGCGCCGACGCCATTGGCATAGGAGTGGATGATGACCAGGGTGCCGAACAGGGCCGGCGTCAGTCCGCGCCCGGCGCAGGCCAGCGCGATGAGGCCCAGCAGCGCACCGACCAGCTTGCTCGATCCGAGGTAGGAGGCATTGCGCACGATCGTGCGGAACACCCCGTCGGCAAACCAGTGCTTCATGGAGAGAGACTTCATCACGCCGCCTTCCTGTCGGAGGCAAGGTCCCGCGCTTCGATCTCCGCCAGGCGGCGCTCGATCGCGGCCCTGGCCTGCGCCAGCACCTGTTCGAGCGGCAGATCCGCATCGATCTCGACGATGGGCGCGCCCTCGAAAGTGAGTCGCGGTACGTCGGCCACCTTGCGCGCCAGCGAGGAAGCGCGGTGATCGGTCTTGCGCGCCAGGGCCACCTCCAGCGAGACGTTGAGCCGCAGCACCAGATCGGGCGCATTGACCACCATCGCCGCGTAACGGCGACGCTCCGAGCGTGCCAGCCAGCCCACGAGACCGCCCCCGCCCCCGCCCCCGCCCGCACCGGCCAGGCCGAGGCCATCCATCGGCCCCGGCACGCCCAGTTGGGGGAAGCGGTCGGCGATGATCGCATGGCCCCCTTCCCACAGCTTCATCATGCGCCCGAACCGGCGCACGCGCCGCATCGAGAACATGTAGATCACCATAGCCGCCAGGACGCCCGGCCCCTTGTCGGTCTGGGCCTTCTGCGCCTTGGCGTGGATCGACTTGTCGAGCTTCCCGCCCAGTAGCGGCAGGCGCGCGATGCGGCGGCCGATATTGCCGGACTGCTTGCCGAGATGGCAGATCCGCGTGGGCTGGCGCGCGTTCATCCAGAGGCGCAGCGCCTCGGTGACGGCCGACTTGCCGG
Source organism: Novosphingobium sp. YAF33 (assembly GCF_052113265.1). Classification (NCBI taxonomy): domain Bacteria; kingdom Pseudomonadati; phylum Pseudomonadota; class Alphaproteobacteria; order Sphingomonadales; family Sphingomonadaceae; genus Novosphingobium; species Novosphingobium sp. YAF33. The sequence continues at coordinate 272,875 of NZ_JBFRCW010000005.1, read as the reverse complement.
AACCGTCGCAACCGACGACGGCGATGAGGGGAGGAAGGGAATTACGGATCATCTGGAAACCTGAAAATCGATGGGGCAGCGGCTCGATCGTGTTGCCGCAGGGGAAGACCGGAACGCGAAACTTCAGGCCTCGAGGCCATGGCGGCGCAGCACGGCCAGCACGCTTTCGAGCACTTCGCGGTAAGGGCGGGTGGCATCGACGTCGACGATCTGCGCCCCGCCGAAGCGCAAGGTGGGCACCACTGCGAGCTTCTTCTCCAGCATGTCGCGCTGGTGATCGGACTTGCGCGCCAGTGCCGTGTCGACATCGACGTTGAGCCGGATCACCAGTGTCGGGCGATAGGCGGCCATCTCGGCGTAAAGCGCGAGCTCGCGCGAGGCCAGGCGCTGGACCAGCGCCGAACCCTTGCGCATCCAGGACAGGCCGGGGCCATCGAAGCTGCCGGGCACTTCGGCCTGCGGATAGCGGTCGGTTATGACCTGCACACCGTGCCGGCGGAAATCGAGCACCTTGCGGAAACGCCGCCTGCGCGCCAGCGAAAAGCCGAACATCGCCAGCGCCGTCGCCAGGCCGGGCAGGCGCTTCTCCCGCTCCGGCCCCGCCTTGCTGTCATGCGCCTTGCCGTCATGCGCCTTCTTCGCCTTGCCGGTCAGGAAGCGCTCCGCCAGTCGGCCGATCACGGGGATGCCGCCGATCCGGCGCCCGAGATCGCCGGTGCCGAGCCCGAGGTAGATCGAGCGGGTGGGCGAGCGGCGGTCGAGCAGCGAAACGAGATCGCTGGCCAGGGTGGACTTTCCCGACCCGTCCAGGCCGATCAGCGCCACACAGGGTGCGAGGGGGTTTCGGGCCTTCCGCCGCGAGACCGGAAAAGCCGGGCCATGGGAGGGACGGGTTACGATCCCGGATGCGAGATCGCGCGGAGACTGGTGGATGGTCATATTCGAATGGGCCGTGATGGCTCCGCCTGCCGGTCTTTGCCGGGTGTGGCGGAGGGGGGTTCCTGCAAAAGCGCCGCCTGAATTCAGGTCGATCCACAGGCCCTAGACCCCGAAGCTGATGCGAGGCTGATGGCGCGAAAAAGATATTTCGCCCGTTTGACGGCTCCCGAAAGCTGGCATAGGCGAAAGGCTTGCCGCGGCGGATCCGTGCCGCTCACTTGCTCTGGGAGCCTGGCCCTTGCCCCGTCTGCTGGTTGCCGAAGACGATGCCGACCTCGGCCCGGCGATGAAGCGCGCGCTGGAGCTGGACGGCTATGTGGTCGATCTCTTCGCGCGGGGCGACGACGTCCTCGAAGCGGCCAGCGTGAACGCCTACGATGTGATCCTGCTGGATCTGGGCATGCCGCGCATGGGCGGACTGGAGGTGCTGCGCCAGCTCCGCGCAGAGGGCAATGCAACGCCGGTCATCGTCGTGACCGCCTTCGACCGTACTCGCCAGCGCGTGGCCGGGCTGGACGCCGGCGCCGACGACTATGTGGTCAAGCCCGTGGACCTAGAGGAACTGGCCGCGCGCATCCGCTCGCAGCTTCGGCGCAAGGACGGCCGCTCGGCCGACAGCGTGAGCGTGGGCGAAGTGACGCTGGATTTCTCCGGCCACGTCGCCTCGCTGGAGGGCGAGGTGGTGGCGCTGACCGCCAAGGAATTTCGCGTGCTCGCCCTGCTGATGCGGCGCGCCCGGCGCTTCGTCTCCAAGGCCGACCTCGAAGGCGAACTCTACGACCAGGAGCACTGGGTGGAATCGAACACCGTCGAAGTCGCCATATCCGCGCTGCGCCGCAAGTTCGGGCGCGACTTCATCCGCACCGCGCGCGGGCTCGGCTACATGGTGGGCGGGCCGCACGCATGAAGCGCTCGTCGCTTTCCAGCCGGCTCTATCGCCGCGTGCTGATCCTGCTGGCGCTGACGGGCCTGGGCATGGGCGCGATCCTCTATTCCGTCACCAACCGGGAGATCGGCCGCGCTTCCGATGCGCAGCTGGTGAACGCCTCGCGCCTGCTCTACATGATGATGCAGGACGAGCTGACCGCAGGCGTGCTCGCCGCCCGCGGGCAAAATCAAGGCCAGGATCAGGCGCAGGATCAGGCACGGGAACCGCAGAAACTCGACGATGATCCTCTGCTGTCGGACGAGGAGCGCAAGGCCTTTCACGCCTCCTACGACTGGTGCATGTTTGCGGTCTTCTGGGAGGGCCAGCCGGTCGCCCAGTCCGGCTGGGGCGCGCCGGTCAGCCTCGTGCCGCGCCAACCCGGACTGCACGATTTCATCGCCGTGGGCGACCATTGGCGCAGTTACGGACTGCCTGGCCGCGATCCCCGCCTGCTGGTGGTGGTGGCGGAACGCGACACGATGCGCGAATTCTCGATGGTTCCGGTACTGCGCAAGCTGGCCCTGCCGCTCCTGCTGCTGATCGCGGCCAGCATGCTCGTGCTCTGGTGGACCCTGCGCAAGAGCCTGTCCGAAGTCGAGCGGCTGGCAAGCACGCTGAACGCCCGCTCACTGGCGGACCTGACGCCGCTGGCGCGCGGCGACTGGTCGCGCGACCTCGGCCCGCTGATCGTCGCGCTGAACAAGCTGTTCGTTCGCCTGGACCAGGCCTACGAACTGGAACAGGCCTTTACCGACGATGTCGCGCATGAACTGCGTACGCCGCTGGCGGCGATCCGCGCGCAGGCGCAGCTCCTGCGCAAGAGCGTGCCCGCCCCGCAGCAGGAGGAAACGAACCGCCTGCTCGCCGTAGTGGACCGGGCCGGCGACCTGATCGACGGAATGCTCACCCTCGCCCGTCTGAACGCGACGGCGGTGTCCACCCGCTCGGTCGATGTCCATGCACTGGTGGCGGACGTCGTGGCCGAAACGCTGATCCATCTGCCGCCGGAAACGATGGAGTTCTCCGTCACGCCCGATCACATCGTGCGCTGGCGCTGCGACCCCTCCTCGCTGCAGATCGCACTCTCGGCCGTGATCGGCAATGCGACGGTCCATGCGCGGGACGGCGGACAAGTGGACATCGCCATCGTCCGCAGTTCCGATCGCCTTGCCATTACCGTGGGCGACCGGGGCCGCGGCGTGCCCCCGGCCGATCGCGACCGCCTGCTGCGCCGCTTCGAGCGCGGCACCGCGAACGAAGCAGGCAGCGGCCTCGGGCTGTCCATCGCGGTGAAAGCGATGAAGCTGGCAGGCGGGACGGTCCGGCTCGAAGATCGCCAGGACGGCGGCGGACTGCTCGTGGTCCTCAGCCTGCCCGCCGCGATCGATCATGGCCTAAGCGCATAACCCGCACCATTGGGGTCTGAGGCGGAAAGCCCGGCGCGGCCCCGCTCCGTCTCGCCGTCGGAACGTGCCGCCAAATTGGTCATCGCCACGAATTCCTGTCGCCAGTAATTCGCCGGGTGCCCGGCGAGACGCGCAATATCGGCGTAGCCGAAGTCTGCCAGCCGGCTGTCCCGGCGCAGCTTCTGCCCGAATGCGGCCACCGCGATGGCGAATGCGGCATCGCCTTCCGGCGCCGTTGCGGCGCCAAGGCGGCCGGCAGCGACTGGCGCTTCGAGAAGCCGGCTTTCCGTTTCCTCCGGAAGCTTGTAGCGAAGCCGCACGGTTGCAGCCTCAACAGGATTCGCAGCTGCGGCCGACGCAGTCGCGGTGTTTGCAGCGTATTTTCGGGCAGGCAGCCATCCCAACTGCCCCGCGGGCACGATCTCGTAGATCGCAGTAACCTGGTGCCCTGCTCCGATCTCGCCGGCGTCCACCTTGTCATCGACGAAGTCCTCCTCCCGCAGCGCGCGGTTCTCATAGCCGATCAGGCGATATTCGCTGACAACGGCCGGGTTGAATTCGACTTGCACCTTTACGTCCTTGGCAATGGTGAACAACGTGGACGACAATTCCTCGTCCAGCACCTTGCGCGCCTCCATCAGGTTGTCGATGTAGGCGTGGTTGCCGTTGCCGAGATCGGCGACCGCTTCCATCATCGCATCGTTGTAGTTGCCCTGGCCGAAGCCAAGCGTCGTCAGCGTGATGCCGTCCTCGCGGTTCTGCCGGACCATGGCCTCGAGCCCCGCCTGATCGGACAAACCGAGGTTGAAGTCCCCATCGGTCGCCATGACGATCCGGTTGATTCCGCCTGGAATGCGATGCGCCCGCGCAAGGTCGTACGCCATCGACAACGCCGGGCCTCCGGCCGTGCCGCCGCCTGCCTCCAGCCCGGACAGCGCCGCCTTGACCGCAGCAGCGTCGTGGCTGCCATCGACCAATGTCGCCACCGAGCCCGAATACGTGATGATGGAAATGCTGTCCTCCGCCCGCAGTCCGTCAGCTAGGATCGACAGCGCCTGCTTCACCAGCGGCAGCTTGTCCGGTGCGTCCATGGACCCGGACACGTCCACCATGAAGACCAGGTTCGCCGCCGGACGTTCGGACCGTGCCACGTCATAGCCGCGCAGGCCGATACGCAGAAGCCGGGTCCGCCTGTCCCAAGGCGTGGTGGTGACGTCCGTCGTCACGCTGAACGGCGCCGTGCGATCGGTCGCCAGTGGATAGTCGTACCGGAAGTAGTTGATCATTTCCTCTGTCCGCACGGCTTCTTCCGGTACGGGTTGCCCGCCCATCAACATGCGCCGGACATTGGTGTAGGAGCCCGTGTCGACGTCGACGGCAAAGGTCGAGACGGGTTCGCTGACCACGCGGTGGATCGGGCTGACCGTCTTTCCGTCATAGCGCTCAGTGCCACCGTTGCTTGCCGTCACATTTTCGTATCCCCCGTCTCCCGGGGACCTCTCGCCGCCACAGGCCGATAGCATGAGCCCTGAGATCAATGGAATGGACATGATCGCACGAAAACGCATGTATGTTCTCCACTTTACTGGTGGAGCCGAGGTAGTTTCTCGAACTGCATTCAGACAAGGGGCGTGAACATGCAGTTCCAATCCCTGCATCCAAGTCGAACACATCACGATAGCGGATAACGGCCGATTACCGGGAAGCATCACTCGCTCTGCACGGGTTCTGCACAGTCCTTGCGCCAAGAATTGACCGCCATGCCATTACCGGCTGCGCAGTTGGCCGCTCATGATAACTCCCGTCTTTCAGGGAGATACACGAATGCAACTCGCTAGATCGCGCTTGGGCTCCAGCTTTCGATGGAAGCCGGCGATGGGCCTGGCTTTCGCCGGACTGGGTGACTGGCTCTTCTACCAACGCGGACCGATCGGCGGAGCGCCCGGCGTCCTCGCACTCGCCCTGCTCGCCGGCCTGCTGGTTGGAAGGCCGGCCGTGCGGCGGAGCGGCGCGGCTCTGCTGGCAGTCATGGCAGCGACCGTTTTCGCGCTCGCTCTGGCCTGGGATGCCAGCCTGCTGTCGGTGATGCTGTTCTGGCTTGCAGCAGGCATGGCGGCCCAGCTGCCGCAGGCTGGCCGCTTCGATGACGGCTGGCAATGGGCGCAGCGTCTTTTGTGGCAGGGGCTGCGCACGCCGTTCGGGCCCTTTATCGACCTGCGGCGCATCGCGCGAGTCCGCAGGGCTGGCCACGGCAAGCGGATCGGCATACGCCGGGCCGCTTCCCTGCTCACGATCCCCTTGCTGGGAGGGACGATTATTGCAGCGCTGTTCTGCGCCGCCAATCCCATACTGGCGCGGGCTGCCTCCGCACTGCTGGCGATCGACACGAGTTTCCTCACGATCTGCCGGGCCCTCTTGTGGTCTTTGTTCTTCGCCATGCTCTGGAGCCTGCTGCGTCCCAGCCTGCTGAAACGCCCCCACCCTCTGTTCGAAGGACGGGGAGATACCCGCCTGCCGGGATTCTCGCCTGCGTCGATCATGATCTCGCTGGTGGTCTTCAACGCGATCTTCGCCGTGCAGAACCTGCTCGACGCGGCCTATCTGTGGGGCATGGCATCCTTGCCCGAAGGCATGACGCTGGCCGACTATGCGCACCGCGGTGCCTACCCGCTGATCGCCACGGCAGTGCTGGCAGCCTTCTTCGTGCTGATCGCGCTGCGTCCGGGTTCCGAGACCGCCGGTTCGCCCATGATCCGATGGCTGGTTACCTTGTGGATCGCGCAGAACATCGTCCTCGTCGCCTCATCGATCCAGCGCACGGTCGATTATGTCGAAGCCTATTCGCTCACACGCTTGCGGATCGCGGCGCTGGCCTGGATGGTGCTCGTTGCTTTCGGCCTTGCCACGATCTGCTGGCGCCTGCTGCGCGATCGCAGTTCGGCCTGGCTGGTCAACGTCAATCTCGCGATTACCGCCCTGATGCTGACGATAGCCAGCTTCATCGACTTCGGTACGGTAGCGGCAACCTGGAATGTGCGTCACGCCCGCGAGGTCGGCGGCGCCGGGGCGGTTCTGGACTTGTGCTATCTTGGCCAGCAAGGCGATTCCGCTCTTCTTCCCCTGCTCGAACTCGAAGGACGCCGTGAGCTTCAGCCCGAATTTCGAATGCGCGTGCACGCCGTCCGCAAGCGAGTGGAACGCGGCGATCCGATGAACGGCGGCCTCCTCCACGCAAGCCGACGTGCCCAGGCTGATGCCCTCGCCGCGGGCCTGCCACGGATGGACATGGGAGAAGGCCCGCGTGAATGCGACGGCTCGCGGATACCCGAGCCTGCCGCAGCCTTGCCGCCGGCCCCGCCCAGGCCGTCGACACCGCTGCCTGCACCGCCGCAATCCCCATCGCAGCCCCCTTCGCCGCATTGACAGGGGCCCTGTGGCCATGAACATCTCCGCCATGCCCGGCACGATCCTCCTCGTCGACGACGATCCCCATATCCGCCAGTTGCTCGTCTTCGCCTTCGGCAAGGCCGGTTTCGGCACGCTCGAAGCCGGGGACGGAGAGGAAGCGCTGGCGCAAGTCGAACGCCACGCCCCCGATCTGGTGATCCTTGACATCAATATGCCGCGGATGGACGGTCTTGAAGTCTGCCGCCGCCTACGCGCCACGAGCGAGGTGCCGATATTCTTCCTGTCCTCGCGCGATGACGAGATCGACCGTGTGCTGGGCATCGAACTGGGCGGCGACGACTATGTGGTGAAGCCGTTCTCCCCGCGCGAAGTCGTGGCCCGATCGATGGCGATCCTTCGCCGCACCGGCTCGCGGAGCGGATCCTCGGCAAGCCCGGCCGACACGGTCACAGTGCTGCGTCACGGTCTGCTCAGTCTCGATCCTGAGAGCTGGACCGCGCAGTGGCACGGCCACGAGGTCGGCCTTACCGTGACCGAGTTCACCATCCTGCGCACCTTGCTGGCCGGGCCCACCCGCATCTTCTCGCGCGACCAGATTATCGACCGCCTCCGCGGCCCGGGCTTCGCGCTCACCGATCGCACGATCGACAGCCATGTCCGCAACTTGCGCCGCAAATTTGCCGAAGCGGGCGGCAGCGACCTGATCGAGACCCGCGCGGGGATCGGCTACCGCCTCGGGACCTGCACCGGCGCGACGGCACAGGGATGATCGACAAGCTCTGGGATCAAATCCGGACCACCGTCGCCCGGCACTGGCCGATCCTGCGTCTGCGCACCATCCTGCTGGGAACGATGGTGTTCGTCGCCGCGCTGCCGGGCTTCGGGGCAATCTTCCTGCGGATTTACGAAAACGCCCTGGTGCGACGAACCGAAGCGGAACTGGTCGCCCAAGGCGCCGCGCTTGCCGCCAGCGCCGCAGTCGTCGGCAGCGCCATCGCCCTGCCCGGCGCGCGCCCGGGCCCGCCGCCCGCCCCGCCAGAGCGCTATCATGACCGCGTGACGGAAGTGGACTTGCGCTCCTCGCCGATCCTGGCGCCTCGCCCCCATGCCCAACCCGCCGCGAGCAAGCCCGATCCCGCAGCGATGGCGCTGGCATGGCGAATGATGCCCGCCTTCCAGCAGACCAAGATCACCACTCTCGCCTCCATCCTGATCCTGGATCGGAAAGGCATCCTGCTCAACGGCCGGGAGGCGGGCGGCAGCCTCGCGGCCCTGCCTGAAGTCCGCGCCGCACTCGCCGGTATGCCAACCACCACCCTGCGCGAGAACGAGGGCCACCCGGCCCATCATGCGCTCGACTGGCTGAGCCGCGCCGCGAACATCCGCCTTCACCATGCACGCCCTATCGTGATCGACGGCAAAGTCGCGGCTGTGCTGCTGCTGTCGCGCTCGCCGCGCGCGCTGGCACTGGGCATCTATGAGGATCGGGGCAAGATCGCCCTGGGCGTTGCGGCGATCTTCGCGATGCTGTTGATGCTCTCGGCCGTGCTTTCCCGCGCCATCGTGCGCCCGATCGAAGGATTGAGCCGCGCCACCCGCGCCCTCGCTTCCGGTGCGCGCATATCCGCGCCGCAACCCACCCTGCAAGTCATCGAGATCCGAGCGCTTTACGAAGATTTCGAGCAAATGGCAGACGCGATTGAAAAACGCTCCCGCTATCTGCGCGATTTCTCCTCCTCGCTGAGCCACGAATTCAAGACGCCGCTCGCCGGGATTTCCGGCGCCATCGAGCTGCTGCAGGATCACGGAGCCCAGATGTCATCCGCGGAGAGCGAACGGTTCCTGGCCAACATGGCCGCCGATGCCCGGCGCCTGTCCCGCCTGGTCGGCCGGTTGATGGAACTCGCCCGCGCCGATGTGCTGATAGGTGCCGCCGATGCGGCGGTCCGCCCCGGAGCCGTGCTGATGGCGGTGGCCGATGCACTCTCGGCCGAAGACTTCGCAATTGCCGTGGACCTGCCTGACCACGAAACCCATGTCTCCATCGACGGCGATGCCCTGGAAACCGTGCTGACCACGCTGGCCGAAAATGCGCGGCAAGCAGGCGCCAGGCGCCTCGATATCGCCCTTCACCCAGCGCCTGGCGCAGTCCACATCGATCTCGTCGATGACGGGCCGGGCATTCCCGAGGCGGACCATCTGCGCATCTTCGCGCCTTTCTTCACCAGCAAGCGCGAACTGGGCGGCACTGGACTGGGTCTGCCGATCGCGCGTTCGTTGCTCCAAGCGTACGGCGGCGAACTGGAGCTCATCCCTTCGGAGCGCGGAGCGCATTTTCGGATCACCTGCCCTGGCAGGTAGCGCCGATCGCGCGGCGCCAGAAAGGTCCGCCTTGCCTCTCCCGTCGCCGGTCAGCTATCTCTGTCACCGGGCAAAGCCCCTACCAGTTCGAGCCGCTGCGGGACCGTGCCGATCGCGATTCCGTCCTGGCGGAACCGGCGGAGGAGAGTGGCGAACGAATTGCTGCGCGCTCCGTAGGCCGCGCGGGGCGTGGCTACGTGGGCGAAACTGTTGAAGAATATCCGCCCATCGGCAATGGAATCGATGAACACGGAAGGTGCGGGCTCGCTGAGCACGCTTTCCTCGGCCGCGTAAGTTTCCAGCACGATCTTGCGAACTGCGTCTGCGTCGACATCGATCGGTACGGAGAACTGGATCTGCAAACGGCCCAGTGGGCTGGCCAGTGTCTTGTTGAGGACCGTTTTCGTGATCAGCTCGGAATTGGGCACGATCAGGGTGGAATGATCGGCCAGTTCGATTTCGGTCGACCGGACGCTGATCCGCTTGACGTCGCCCTCGTCGGTTCCGACGCGGACGAGATCGCCGATCTTTATGGGCCGCTCGGCCAGCAGGATGAGGCCCGACACGAAATTCTGCGTGATCGCCTGAAGACCGAAACCGATCCCGACCGAGAGCGCCGAAAGCAATATCGCAATGCGCTCGACACCGATCCCGAGCGAAGCCAGCCCCCAGATTACCGCGAGAGCCACGCCGACATAGCGCGCGACGAGGCTGACCGAATTGCGCCCGCTTCCGTCCAGATCCGTGGCGGGCAGATATCGGTGATCGAGCCAGCGCATGAAGGCCCTGACAAGCGCCAGCCCGACGAACAGGACCAGCCCTCCGCGCACCAGCGCACCGGGCGAAACGCTGACGCCGCCGACTTCGAAACCTTGCGCAAGAAGGCCAAGGCGCCCGAACAGGCTGTCGACATTGCCCGCACCGAACGGCGAGAGCAGCATCCCGAGTGCCAGGATCACCACCGTGACGCGCAGGATTCCTGACAGCAGGACGCCGAACTGGTCGATCGCACTGCCGCGCAGGCCCAGGCTGCGAACCAGCGCATCCCCGAAGGGACTCGAACGGTCGAACACCGTCGAGGCGACATCGTCGATCGCCGCCATCAGCAGGTAGACGCCGGCGCCCAGCACGACCGCCCAGGCGATCATCTGCAGCACGAACAGACTGAACCCGAAATAGCCGGTGAGCAGGGCCAGGAAAGCGCCCCCAACTGCCACCCAGGCCAGCAGATTGACAAGGCCCAGCCCGGCAGCGACCTGCCCGCTCCCCTCGCTGGCCTGCGCGGAGCGAAGCCGGCCGAGCGTGACCAGGCTCGCCCCGATCAGGAGGATATGGCAGAGCGCGAGAATGGCCTGGGTACAGGCCGTGGCCGTCGCGCTCGTACCCAGCGTCAGATTGAGCGCGTTCGACATGATCGCGCAGAAGGCAAGACACCCGAGCACGATGGTATAGGGCCGCAGCCGAGAAGCGGCCTGGTCGCTCAGCCGAGCTATTCTCCATGAGGGCTGACTGCGCATGAGCAGCGCGCCCAGGACCGACATGGTGAAGCCAGAAAACGCCGCTGCGGCAACGAAAGTGCCCAGCAGCGCATTCCAGCTCGGCGGAACCATGGATGCCCAGCGCAGCCCCTGAACGAAGGCGAGCCCCGCCAGCAGCGGCGCCAGGGTGCCGACCAGCACCCGCCACAAAGCATTGGCCGAGCGGCGGACCGAGCGTGCCGGGAAACCTTCGGTGAGCATCTTTCGCCCGGTGCTTCGCACGAACGAACGCAGAGGAACCAGGATGAGGAATCCCACGATCAGGCCCAGCAGCGCGAGCCAGGGCGTGCCGTGATCGAAACTGTAGGCAATCTGGGACCGTCCCTGCTGGACGAACATCGCGGCGCGCCTGCTGTCACGCGGCCAGGCGTGAGCGAGCGCGCTCCAGAAACCGGGCGCCAGCGGAGAAGGCGAGCGTGTAGACAGCTTTTCGCCCAGTTCCTGGGCCTGGCTCTCCGAAATCTCATCGGCAAGCTGCTGCGCCTCGACGGCGAGCAGGTTCCCGCGCTTGATCGCGGAGTCGATGGCAGAGCGCTGCTTTGCCAGGCTCGCTCGCTGCCGCTGGATGTCAGGGGCCTCTCCGCTGCTCGGCTGCGGCCCCAGCCCTTCGAGCTTGGCATCGAGCAGCGTGATCTGTTCCTGGAGCTTGGCGCTCGTATCGGTGGCTGAAGACTTGGCGGCCAGAACCTTGGCCCAGGCCAGCTTCTGATCGCTGTCGCTCATGCGCGCATCCATCGACCTGTCGACCGACCGGATGTCGCTCTCTGCCGCCGCAAGGTCCTGCGAAAGCGCAGCCAGAGGCTCCGATTGCGCAAGAACTGGCGTGGCCGCGGCGGGCATCAATAGCGCAAACATGACGAACATCAGCGCGAGCCTTTTCGCGAGCATTCGAGCGATCTCCGTTTTCCTGTAGTCCCGGCACCGCATGGGCCGGCAACGCCGGCGCTATGTAGGCTGGGCCCCCTATCGGACACAATCGCAGAAGCGGGCAATGGAGTGTGATGCTCGGCGGACAGAATCTGCCGATGGCAGGGGACGCTCCTCGATCACCCCAGAGCCAGTTCTGTCGGCATTTATTGGCGCCATCTACTCAGGTGAAGTGAGAAGTGCTCAACCATCTCTCGTCAAGCTCTTTTCCGCCGAAACGCGGATTTTTACAAAATAGTTTCTAGCAATGACCACTAACTTATCTAAGCAACTCAGAAAATCTATTTTATTTTTTAACCGCCACACCCCGCCAACATCAAATCTCTATTCATTTCATAGAAATGTCATAAATAGTCTCTGAACTTTCACAAAATTCTTTTGTCCCCGTCTCCACCCCATCCCTCTCTTCACCCTCGATTGCGGACCCGATCCGGGCCGCGGTTTCGACCAATGGAAGATGAGGGAAACGACAATGTGGAACAGGCGCAGTCTCTGGCTGGTATCGACAGCTCTCGCCTTCGCGGCGCAGCCCGCGCTGGCGGAGGCTGAAACGGGGGCGACCACTCCCACGCAGGACGATGGCAGCATCGTCGTCACCGGCTTCCGCGCCAGCCTCCAGGGTGCCCGCGACGTGAAGCGCAATGCCACGATCATCCAGGACTCGATCGTCGCCGACGACATCGCCGCTTTCCCTGACCTCAACCTCGCCGAAGCGCTCCAGCGCCTGCCGGGCGTCGCCATCAACCGCGAAGCCGGCGAAGGCCGCCGCGTCAGCCTGCGCGGCCTGGGACCGGACTTCACCCGCGTCCAGCTGAACGGCATGGAAGTGCTGGGCAACGTCGACTCCCCGCAGGACAGCCGCGGCCAGGGCACCCGTGACCGCGCGTTCGACTTCAACATCTTCGCCGCCGAACTCTTCAACCGCGTGGATGTGCGCAAGTCGTTCTCGGCCGAGCAGACCGAAGGCGGGCTGGCCGGCACCGTGGGTCTCTATACCGCGCGTCCGTTCGACTATTCGGGCACCAAGGTCGCCTTCTCCGCCTCGGGCGGCACCAATACGCTGACCAAGGACTTCCAGCCGCGCCTCACCGGCCTCGTCTCCAAGAACTGGGGCGATTTCGGCATCCTCGTCTCGGCCGCCTATAGCCACCGCCAGACCCGCGAAACCGGCGTCGACACGTATCGCTGGCGCCTGAACAAGGCCAACGGCTCGGACATTTCGGCCCTGACGCAGGAGGAGCAGGACAAGATCAATTCCGGCGAGCTGCGCTTTGCGCGCGGCAACCGCCAGTCGGTCTGGGACAGCACGCAGGACCGCCTTGGCGTGACCGCGTCGGCGCAGTGGAACCCGGCCGATACCGTCCACCTGACGCTGGACGGCCTCTACGGCAAGTACAAGGCCGACCGTTTCGAAACCCACCTCGCCTCGCGCGGCGGCGGCGGTTCGACCTGGCTCGGCGGTGGTCAGACTTTCGCCGGCGTGACCTACCCCAACTCCACCATCAACGACATCGAATGGAACGAGCAGAACGAGGTGACCTACCTCGATGTGTCCGGCGCCCAGACGGCCACGGAAACGCGCATCCAGAAGACCACCAACACCTTCAAGCAGCTTGTCCTCAGCGGCGATGCCGAGATCGTGCCCGGCCTGAAAGCCACGTTCCTGGGCGGCATCGAGCGCTCCAGCTACGACATGCCGGTGGACGACCACTTCTATACCGAAGCCTATGGCGACGTGATCTCCGACTATCGCGGCGGCAACTATTCGCTGGTCAACACTTATGGCTGGGACACGGGCGACGCGGCGAATTACCACGCGCACGAAATCGACATGAACCAGAGCTTCCAGGACACCGCCTTCGACAACGTCAAGGGCGCGCTGGCCTATGAGATCACCCCGGACGACAAGATCTCGATTGGCGGGGAATGGCGGCGCTTCAAGAACTCGGGCTACAAGCGCACCTACAACGACGCGCTGCTGACCGCATTCAAAAACGGCACCGTCAGCGCCGATATCAGCGATTATTCGAAGGTCTATACCGGTTACAAGGGCCAGGACTGGGTGATCGTCGATTACGACAAGGCGCTCGACGTGCTCGGCATCGATCGTAGCGACTATCTGACGACCAGGAACAGCGTCTTTGCGGTGGAAGAGCGTACTGCTGCCGGCTATGTCCAGTATGACTGGAACCACATGCTCGGAAACCTGCCGTTCCGCGGCAATGTCGGCGGCCGTTACTACCACACCGACATCCTTTCCGCGGGCATCGGCACGGTGGGCGGAACCGATACCCCGATCGCCGTCTCTTCGAGCTACCAGGGCTTCCTGCCCGCCATGAACCTGATCTTCGACGCGACGAAGAACCTCGTGGTCCGCGCCTCCGCCGCGCGCAACATCAACCGGCCTTCGCTCGGCTCGCTGGCGGTCAATGGCACCGTTTCCGTGGGTGACAACGGCGAACTGTCCGTCTCGGTCGGCAACCCGGCGCTGAGGCCCTACAAGTCCACCGACCTCGACCTTTCGCTCGAATATTACTTCGGCAAAGTCGGATCGGTCAGCGCGGCGCTGTTCTACAAGACGCTGGACGGTTTCATCACCACCCAGACCGTCAACGACGTGCCCTACAGCGAGACCGGACTTTCGACCGACCTCGTCTCGGGCGTGACGGGCAGCACCGTCGTCACCTCGTTCGCGCGCCCGGTGAACCTGGGCAAGACCGACCTCTGGGGCCTGGAACTGGCCGCGCAGACCGACTTCACGTTCCTGCCCGCGCCCTTCGACCACTTCGGTACGGCGATGAACTTCACCTACGTCAATTCGAAGTACGACTATTCGACGATGTACACCGGCGGCGCCAACACCACGCTGGAGGGCCTGAGCAAGTATAACGGCAATATCACGCTCTACTACCAGGATACCAAGTTCGACATTCGCGGATCGGCCAACTATCGCAGCAGCTACGTCTACAGCGCGGCGCCGATCACCAGCACGCTGGGCCTGGACCAGGATCTCTCCGGCTATGCCGCGACGATCTATGTCGATGCCTCGGCTCACTACAAGGTAATGGAGGGCGTCCAGCTCACGCTCGACGCGATCAACCTCACCAACCAGCACGAGAGGCAATACTCGGACAGCACCAAGCGGCTCTACGTCAACACCCGTTCGGGCACCACGATCATGGGCGGCGTGCGCTTCGAATTCTGATCGCTATATCCTTGTAACAGCCCACCCGACAGGCAGGCCGCTCACCCGGAACTGCCTGTCGTTTCCGGCCCGGACGCCGCCGCGTCCGGGCCGGCTTTCATCGGGCCTCGCTTCCCGGTTTTCAGTCACATCCATTTCACATGACTGTCATCTGGCCGCGCTAGGCGCGCCCTCGAAAGGGCGCTCCCCGTGTCTTCGCTCCTCCCCGGTGCCCGGTCGCGCCGCCTTGCTGCCTCATGCCTCGTGCTTGCCATCGTCCCGGTGGCCGCCGAGGCGCGCGAAGCACAAGTTTCGCTCCACGTCCCGGTGCTGCGCCTTGCCGACGCCCTGGCGGAGATTTCGCGCCGCTCCGGCGTGCAGATCGTCACCTCGGTACCCGCCGACCTGCGCACCACGCACCCGGTGCGGGGGCGCTTCGGGGTGGACGAGGCGATCCGGCAAGTGACCGACAGGCTGCCCGTCACGGTCAGGCAAGTGCCGGGCGGCTATCTGGTGACCCCCGCGCCCTTGCCCGTCACCGTGCCCCTGCCGGGGCCAGGCCAGCTGGTCGTGCAGGAACCTCCCGCAGAACCGATCGTCGTCACCGGCTACCGCGAAAGCCTGCGCCAGGCCGTCGCCGTGAAACGCGCCGCCCGCTCCACCCTGGAAGTGACGCGCGCGGAGGACATTGCCGCCTTTCCCGATCACAACGCCGCCGATGCCCTGCAGCGCCTGCCGGGCATCGCCATCAGCCGGGACAACGGCGAAGGGCGGCAGATCTCGCTGCGCGGGCTGGGCCCGCTCTTCACCCGCACCACGCTGAACGGGATCGAAGCGCTGGCAACGACCGCTTCCGGCATGGACAATCGCGGCTCCGCCAGCCGCCAGCGGCGCTTCGACTATTCGGTTTTCGATGCCGGGCTGTTTTCCGGGGTGGAAGTGCGCAAGACCTGGTCCGCCGATCTCGACGCCGGAGGCATCGGCGGTACCGTCGCGCTCCACACGTTGCGGCCGTTCGACCGGCCGGGCGATGTAACCCTGCTTTCGGTCCAGGGCCGCACATCGGGGAACGATAGCGCCGTCACCCCGCAGATCACGGCCGAAATCTCTCGCCGGGGCGACAATTGGGGCGCGCTGTTCGCCGCCTCCTACAGCCGCAACGCGGTGACCGAATACGGCTATCGCAACTGGGACTGGGTGCCCGTGGCCTTCGGGACGGCCAACATCGGCCCCGGCGTCGGCGCCGCAGACCGGGCGCGACTGACCGGCGACGGCGATCCCGTCTACATGTCGCGGGGCCAGACCTACTCGACATGGACCAACCGCTTCGACCGCCTGAACCTTGTCGGATCGCTGGAGCATGAGAGCGACGATGGCCTGCATGTCACGCTCGACCTGATCCACGCGCGCCTGTCCAACCACCGCGGCGAATATTCGCTGGCGGCGGCCGGCACCAATGGCCTCACAAGCGGCACCGTGGACGGAACGCAAGTGCTCAATTCGGTGAAGATCGTCGGCAACACGATGGTCGCAGCGGATTTCAGCGGCATCGACATGCGGACCGAGCGCAAGATCACCGAGGATCACACCGACTTCAACCAGGCCGTGCTTTCCCTGCAGCGCCCGCTCGGCGCTTCGACCCGCATCGAGGTTCGCGCCGGCTATGCCCGATCGGACTTCGAGGAACCGGTGTTCGACAAGGTGTTCCTGGAAGCCCCGGGCCAGGATTTCGCCTATGTCGCCACTGGCGCGCATCCGCGAAATGCTTATGGCTTCGACATTGCCGAAGCGGCGAACTGGAACCTCATGCGCGCCGATGTGCGCGAGGATGCCATCCTCAACCAGAATGCAACGGCCCGGGTCGAACTGGTTCGGCGGCTCGGCGCGCATGTCGAACTGCGCATGGGCGGCAGCTACCGGTTTTTCGGCAATAGCGGCTACGAACGCCGCGTTACCGCCGATTATCGCGGCGAGGCCGAACAGGCCGCCACCGCCCTGATCCACGCGCGCTCTCTCGCGCGCTACGTCGTCGCCGATCTTGACGCCACTTTCGCCGCGCTCGGCCAGGCGCGCGACCTCACCGCCACCTCCAACCTTCCCGGCACGGCCTACCGCGTGCGCGAGAATGGCTACGCCGTCTTCGCCCTCGGTCAGTTCGACTTCGCGCTGGGCACGGTCCCGGTGGAGGCAGAACTCGGCCTTCAGTACTTGCGGATGGACACCCTGTCCTCGGGCGAAGCGAGCGACGATACGACGCTGATCGCCGTAGGGCAGCGCAGCCGCCATTCGGCGTGGCTGCCCTCGCTCCAGGCGAGGCTTGACCTCGCCCCCGACGTGCGCCTGCGCCTTTCCGCCAGCCGCAACCTGAACCAGCCCGACGTCGCCGACGTGCGCGCCGCTGCATCGGTCAACTCGACCCCGTTCGGCGGCACGGTCGAGACAGGCAACCCCGCACTCAAGCCTTTCGCGGCGACTGCGCTGGATCTCTCGCTGGAACGCTACATGGGGCACGATGGCTATGCCTCGCTCGGCCTGTTCTACAAGCGCATGGCGTTCTTCATCACTTCCGAAACCACGGTCATGGCTTATGCCGAGACCGGGCTGCCGCTGTCCTTCCTCTATGACGGGCTGGACGGATCGGCACTCTACAACGTGGTGCGGCCCCTGAACGGCCAGGGCGCCTCCATCGTCGGCGCCGAAGCGGCGGTCCAGCGCGACTTGCGCTTCCTGCCCGCGCCCTTCGACCGGCTGGGTATCCAGGCCAACCTGACATATGCCGCGGGCCACAGCGAGGTGATCTACGACGGAACCGCGATGGAGCTGCCGTTGATCGACCTCTCGCGCTGGTCGGGCAATGCCACGCTCTACTACACCGGCCGGACCTGGGACGCCCGCGTGGCAGCGGCATGGCGCGGCACCTATCGCATCGACATCGGCAACAACGGCAACATCGGCGAATGGATCGAGGGCGCGATGACGCTGGATTTCGCGGCTCACGCCAAGCTCACGGGGAACCTGCAGGCCATGTTCGAGGCCCGCAACCTCACTGACGCGCCGATCACGCAATATACCGACCGGGAGGCCAAACGCCTGCTGGCGCGGACCCGCTCAGGCCGGGTCTTCTCGCTTGGCATGCGCTGCACGTTCTGATGACGCAAAAATCGCTCCTGTCCCCGCCGGGCACTCTCATGCCTCTACACTTCGAGCGCGGCGGTTTTTCTCGGCCGCGCTTCTTTCGACCGGGATGCCGCGCATGTTCATGAGCAATGCCACCAGCCCGCTGCTGGCCGGGGTAGGCCGGTTGAAAAGCTATGTGCGCAAGCGCATGCGCGATCCCGACGGTGTGGAGGACGTTGTGCAGGAAACCCTTGTCCGGGTGATGGAACAAGAACAGCGGCAGGCCATCGAACATCCGCTGGCCTATGCCTTTCGCGTGGCGGATTCGGTGATCCTCGCCGATGTGCGCAAGAGCGGCCAGGCAAACCGGCCGGGCGGCGAACTCGACCTGCTGGAACTCGTTTGCGACATGCCGCTGGCGGACGAGGTGCTGGACTACCGGGAGCGTTTCGCCCGCTTCGAAGCCGCGCTTGCCCGGTTGACCCCGATGCGGCGCAGGGTCTTCCGCCTGCGCCATGTCGATGGAAAATCCCGGCAGGAGATCGCCTCGGAGCTCGGGCTGAACCTGGAGGCCGTGAAGAAGCACCTCGTGCGCGCCATGGCGGACCTGACGCAAGCCTTGGAGGGCGATCTGGACCCGGCCGGAGAGGGGCAAAAAAACAATGGATGACAAACTGACCACGCTCGAACTCGCCGCCGACTGGGCTGACCGCTTCGATGAATTGACCGCCGACGAGCGCCGTGAACTGGCGCGCTGGCTGGGAGAAACGCCGAAGAATGCCGCCGCCTTTGCCCGGATGCGCCGGCTGCTGGGCGATCCCGCATTGATCGATGCGCTTGATGGCGAAGATAGCCCCATCCAGGACTTGCCGCCGCTGCAGCAACTGCGTTCGGGCGCGGGAACGCGCCGACACGGCCGCTCCGATCGGCGCGGACCGCTGGTCGGCCGACGTCAGGCCATTGCGGCCGGACTTGCCGGTGCCCTCGCCCTGCCCTTCGCTGGTCTCTGGTTCGCGAGAGAGCAGGCTGCGGAAACGTCCCCCAGCCTGCGCTTTGCCACCCGCACAGGCGAGCGGCTGCGCTTCCAACTGCCCGACGGGTCCGGCCTGCTGCTGGACGCGGCATCGCGGGTGGCGGTCGATTTCTCGGAAGGGCGCCGCCATGTCCGCCTGGAACAAGGCGCCGCGCGCTTCGACGTTCGCCACGATCCCTTGCGGCCCTTCGAAGTCCGCACGCCGCATGCCGGCATGGTCGCGCTGGGCACCAGCTTCAGCGTCGATCATCTGGCCGAAGCCAGCGAACTGCGCGTCTTTTCCGGCCGCGTGCGCCTTGACGTGGCGGGCCAGGCCGCCCGCGTGGTGCCCGCCGACCGCTGGGCCCTTGTGCACGGCGCCTCCTTCTCGACCGGCTCGTTCGATCCCGCCACGCATCCCGACTGGCAGAGCGACTGGCTGGACGCCGACGCCATGCCGCTGGGCTTCGCCGTCCAGCGCCTGGCCCGCTACAGCCCCGCGCCCGTACGGATCGCCGATCCGAAATTCGCCAGCCTCACGTTCAGCGGCCGCTTCCGCCTGGACAACCCGCGCCAGTCGCTCGAACTGATCGGCGCCCTGTTCGGCCTGAAACTGATGCAGCGGAAGGATGCGCTCTACCTTGTGTAGATATCCTGAAGCCATGCCGACCGGCCGGGGGCGACTTTTCCCGGCGCCTTGAATCGGCTCACGATTCGTCTTTCCAGTTGCAGGATGGGCCGCGCTCGGTCAGGCAGCGGATCGGCATGTCGGGGGGAAATCGTGCATCAACTTTGGATCGCAATCGGCGCGTCTCTGGCGCTCGCCACAGGCACTGCCCAGGCGGGCGAAACTGGAGATCCCGCTGCGCCGCCCTCTGTCACGGCGCTTTCCGGCTGCTGGGCTGGCACCGGCGAAGTCATGGGAAAACCCGTCAAGACCATGCTGGAGGGACGCTCGATCCTCCTTGGCGCCATGTTCTCCGTCGACACGGAAAGCACGGCCAAGGACGATACCGCCGACCGCTACGCTGCACATCTCGTTTTTGGCGGCACGATGGTGCTGCCCGGCAGCAGGGACGACATCACGGGCTATTGGGCCGACAGCTTCGGGGGCGCCATGACGTCGACCGGAACCGGCACCAGCAAGGTCGGCGGCTTCGACATCACTTATGCCTATGCGGATGCGCAATTCGTGAACCATTGGGAGGTTCAGGCGGATCACATCCACTGGCGCATCGTCGCGCTTGAAGCCAGGAAGGCCGAGCAGCCTTTCGCGGATTACACCTTGACGCGCGTGAAGTGCCCCCCGGCCAAGTGAGAGGCGCCCTTCGGAGGGCAATGACCGGCTGAGGCAGCGCTGTTTGTGTAGCAATCCGGGTTCGGTTCAAGCCGGGACGCTGCTCGCATCGCCAAGGTCACGGCCCTCCGGCCAGAGCCCGATCGAAATCAGGCGAACCGCTTTGCGCCGGCTACACAGAGAATGACGAACGCGGCGGAGGCAATCATGGGCCAGCCCACCGTCTCACCCAGCACCACGCCTGCAAGGACCAGGCCCAGGAACGGTTGGAGCAGTTGAAGTTGGCCGACGCCAGCAATTCCGCCCAGCGCCAGCCCGCGATACCAGAATACGAAGCCCAGCATCATGGAGAAGACAGCGACATAGCCGAAGCCGAGCCAGGCGCTGAAGCCGATCCCGGACCAACTGGCCGGTCTTGCCGCGACAGCGACGAGAGCCATGATCGGCAGCGCGATCAGCAGCGCCCAACTGATGACCTGCCAGCCGCCCAGCCGCCGCGCCAGCCTTGCCCCTTCCGCATACCCCAGGCCGCACAGCACGATCGCGGCCACCATCAGCAAGTCACCGGTTCCGGACCCGCCTCCACCGCTGCGAAGCGCGAAACCGGCTATCGCCGCCCCGCCCATCGTGGAGAATAGCCAGAAGGCGGGCTTGGGCCGTTCGCCGCCGCGCAGGACGCCGAAGATCGCCGTCGAAAGCGGCAACATGCCGACGAAGACGACGGAATGCGCCGCGGTTATGTGCTGGAGAGCCAGGCCCGTCAGCAGCGGAAAGCCGGCGACCACGCCGGTCGCGACGATGGCGAGAGATGGCACGTCCTCCCGCGCGGGCCTGCTTTGACGAAGGACGACCAGGAAGAACGCGCCCAGCAGCGCGGCGATGACCGCGCGCGCCGATGTCACGAACAGGGGGCTCATATCCGATACGGCCACGCGCGTGGCCGGCAGCGAACCGCTGAAGATGATAACGCCCAGAAGGCCACTGCCCCAACCGGCGGTACTGCGTTCCATAGATCCCTCGCTTTCGCGATCCGGGTAGAACGAATTCGCTGGCTCAAACAGGAACAGAACCTTACAAAATGGCATAATTGTATGCCTGAAGGTGCCCATACAAATGTCCGATACGATCGAACGACAGCTTGCAGGATCACGCACCCGAGGGCTGATGGACGCCATTCGAACACGGATAGCGAGCCGGGTGCTCGGCCCGGGCGACCGCCTGCCTTCGGTGCGCAGCTTTGCCGACACCATGGGCGTTTCGCCTTCGACGGTCGTGGAGGCATACGACCGTCTCGCCGCCGAAGGCGTGATCCGGGCAAAGCGGGGGTCCGGCTTCTACGTCACCGGATCGAACATGCCGCCGCTCGCCATCGGCGAACTCGGGCCGCGCCGCGATCGCGCCGTCGATCCTTTCTGGGTATCGCGGCAATCGCTGGACGCCGATGACACCATGGCAAAGCCCGGTTGCGGATGGCTCCCCGCCGACTGGATGCCGAACGAGGCCTTGCGCAAGGGGCTGCGCAGCCTCGCCCGCGGGCAGGCCTCCATTCTGACGGACTATGGCGGCACGCGAGGATCGCTGGCGCTTCGACGGCTGCTTCTCGGCCGCTTCGCCGATGAGGGGATCGAAGCGGGCGCCGATCAACTGCTGCTTACCGGCTCGGGAACGCAGGCCATCGACCTGATCTGCCGCTTTCTGCTGCGGCCGGGCGACACCGTGCTGGTGGACGACCCCGGCTACTTCAATTTCCAGGCTTTGCTGCGCGCACATCGGGTCGAGCTGGTGGGGGTTCCCTACACCCATACAGGCCCCGATACGGCCGCGTTCGAGGCCGCGCTGAAGGCGTACAAGCCCCGCCTCTACATCACCAATTCAACCCTCCATAACCCGACCGGGGCGACCATGTCGCCGCAGACGGCGCACCGGCTTCTGAGCGCGGCGGCCGCGCACGATCTGATCGTGGTCGAGGATGACATCTTCACCGATTTCGAGCCCTCTGCCTCGGCGAGGCTGGCCGTGCTGGACGGTTTCGACCGCGTCATTCGAATTGGCAGCTTCTCCAAGACGCTGTCAGGGTCGGTCCGCTGCGGCTACATTGCGGCGCGGGCGGACTGGATCGAGCGGTTGATCGACCTTCAGGTCGCGACGAGTTTTGGCGGCCCCAGCCCCGTGGCGACGGAACTGATTGCCAGTGTGCTGGCCGGCGGCAGCTATCGCAAGCACATGAGCGAGCTTCGCCAGCGGCTGGCCGTGTCCATGGACCGGACGGCGACGCGGCTGGACAGGCTTGGGATCACGCCCTGGACCATGCCGCGAGGCGGCTTCTATCTCTGGTGCCGGCTTCCAGACGGGCTGGATTCGGCGGATATTGCAAACCGATGCCTGAGCAAGGGCGTGGTGCTGGCGCCGGGGAACGTCTTCAGCGTGTCCCAGTCGGCCGCGCCCTATCTCCGCTTCAACGTCGCGCAATCCGACAGTCAGCGTGTCGAAGACACCCTTCGCGCCGCCATCGATGAAAGCGGGTAGGTGCAGCATGGTGCGCGGACCGGAGCGCCCTGCCGAGCCGCCCGAGGAACCGAACCATCACTCGGCCGGGGGAGGCTCGATCAGGGTGAAGGCGATCGGTTCGGCTTCGATGGCCGGCATGATCTTTTCCAGCGCTTCGGAGAGTTCGGCCTGCCGGAAAGGCTTTTCCAGCCGCGGCAGATCCGATGCAAGGCCCACCGCATCGGAGTAGCCGGAGGTAATCAGCACCGGCATCAGGGGCCTGAGTGCCAGGCATGCTCTTGCCAGTTCGACGCCGGTCATCGCCGGCATCAGGTGATCGGTCACCATGACGCATATCCGCGCGTCCGTTTGCACGAGCGCCAGGGCTTCGGCCCCGGAACCGGCCTCGACGACCTCGAAACCGAGATCGACGAGCATATCGGCCGTGCTCGCCCGGACCAGGTCCTCATCGTCGACGAGAAGCGCAACGCCGGCAGCGCGGACCTGCCGCACGGGCACCGCATCGAGAGGCGCTTGCGGCGCCGAGGTCGCCGGAAACCAGAGCGCGATCGTCGTGCCGGTGCCGAGCGCGCTGTCGATCGTGAGGGCGCCTCCCAGTTGCCGCGCCAATCCATGCGCCATGGACAGGCCCAGCCCGGTTCCCTGTCCTACGCCCTTGGTGGAGAAGAACGGCTCGATCGCGCGCTGCTGGGTCTCTTCGTCCATGCCATGACCCGAATCCGAGACGCGGATCACCACATAGGCAGCGCCGTCCATGCCCGCGGCCACGGATTGCGCGGAATCGCAAAGCTGCGCGGTGATGACCAGCCCGCCGCCCTGGGGCATCGCATCGCGCGCGTTGACCGACAGGTTCAGCAAGGCCATCTCGACCTGATGGGGATCGGCGTTCGCCATCGGCAGATCCGCAGCCAGATCGAGCCTTAGCTGGATCTGCGGGCCCATCGTCGTGCCGATCAGCTCGGACATCCCGATGATCAGCGCGGTCATGTCCACCGGCTCGGGCTTCAACGGCTGGCGCCGGGCGAAGGCCAGCAGGCGTTGGACGAGGGTTCTGGCCTTGTCCGCCGACTGCAAGGCGCCATTGATCAGGCGCTGCTCGCGCTCGCCGCCGACTTTCCGGCGATGCAGCATGTCGAGGCTGCCGATGATCGGCGTCAGCAGATTGTTGAAGTCATGCGCGACGCCGCCGGTCAGTTGCCCCATCGCTTCCAGTTTCTGCGACTGGCGAAGGGCTTCCTGCGTCCGGACGAGTTCCCGCGTGCGCTCCTCGACAAGGTGCTCCAGCGTGGCGGCCGAAGTCTTCAGCGCTTCTTCCATGCGCTTGCGCTCGGTGATGTCGATCGACACGCCGGACAGGCCGATGGGAGAGCCGTCCGGCCGGAACGCGGGCTGCCCCCGGACGCCGATCCAGCGGGTCTCGCCGGACTGCGTCAGGACCCGGTATTCGACATCGTAATCGCAGCCCGTCTTCAGGCTCGTGCCGATGGCGGCATTGACCCAGGCGCTGTCGTCAGGGTGGATCGAGGCATGGAGGTCCTCGTACGTGAATGGCAGGGCGGGATCGCGGCCGAAATTCTTGCGGCAGGTTTCGGAAGCATCGAGCGTGCCCGAAACGACGTCGAACGACCAGGTTCCCATTCGCCCCGCCGCCAGCATGATGGCCTTGAGGCGGGCGTCTTCCCGGTTGCGATCGAGCAGCCGCGCGTTCTCGACCGCAATCCCGGCCAGCGCGGCAAGGCTTTCCAGGCGCGCCACGCTGGCCGCGTCCGGCGGCTCCGGTTTCGACCAATAGGCGCCGAGCGCCGCGATGGCTTCGGGCCGGCCGATCGGTGCTATCGCAAGGCTGCGAACGAACGTCGGCGCATAAGCTGCCTGCGGAATGCGCGGATCGTTGCGGACATCGGCAATCGACACCGTCTCGACGTGCTGCATCGCCCAGCCGGAGATACAGAGCTTCGCATCGAACCTGTTGCCGCTCCACAAAGGCGCAGCGGCGTCCTCCGCCACATAGTGGCATAGATCACCGTCCTTCAGCACGACGGCGATCCCTTCGGCCCCCACGGCACTCCGCGCCGTATCGCGCAGGATGTCGACAACCGCGGCCATGGACCGGGCCGTCGCCAGGCGCTCGCTGGCCTCGATCAGAAAAGACTGCGAATTCGTGGACTGCGGCGAGGGAGCGTGGCTGTAGGTCATGAACGCCTTTCAGTCCGCACAGCTAACATAGTGTCCGGCCCGGTGCGACGGGGAAATGCAGCCGGTTCGGCCTCTTGCCCGATAAGGCCACCGGACGTGCCGAGCGCAGGAGCGGGTCCGAGGGCTTGTATACCATACCCCCCTAGGCTATTAGGCTCGCCATGACCGGATCGACGATTCCGGTGGCCAAAGTGGAAACCTGAGGAAGAAATGGCTCACATCAGCGAAAACCGCGACGCACTGCTGGCACGGGTCAAGCGAATCGCCGGGCAGATTGCGGCGGTGGAACGGGCGATCGCCGGGGACGCCGACTGCAGCGAAGTCCTCCACGTCGTCGCTGCGGTGCGCGGGGCCGTGAACGGCCTGTTGGACGAAGTCATCGTCGATCATCTCGAAGCGCATGTCGCGGCGCCGGGCCTGTCCGAGGAGGAGCGTCACAAGGGCGCGGAGGATCTGGCGACCGTGATCCGGAGGTATACGAAGTGAGCGGACAAGCATCCCCCATGGCCGCCCCCTTGGGCAATTTCACGCACCTCACCCATGAGCACGTCTTCCTGGGCGCTGCGCATGACGAGAATGCGCGGCGGACGCGCTGGGTGGTGGCACTCACGGCGGCGATGATGGTGGGCGAAATCATCGCCGGCTACGCAACCGGATCGATGGCGCTCCTGGCAGACGGCTTCCACATGGCCACGCATGCCGGCGCGCTCGGCGTGGCGGCCGCCGCCTATGCTTACGCGAAGCGCCACGCGCGCAGCAGCGCCTTCAGCTTCGGCACCGGCAAAGTGGGCGACCTGGCTGGCTTCGCCTCGGCGCTCGTGCTGGGCATTGTCGCCTTTGCGATCGGCGCGGAATCGCTCCTGCGCCTGTTCGAGCCGATCACGGTGGCATTTGCCGAAGCGACGTGGATCGCGGTCCTCGGCCTCGCGGTCAACATCGCCTCCGCCTTCCTTCTTTCCGGCGGTCATGATCATGGTCACCATCACGGGCATGGCCACCACCATGAGCACGGGCATGGGCATGGGCATGGGCACGGGCATCATGGCCACGGCGGCGACAACAACTTGCGCTCGGCTTATGTCCATGTGCTCGCCGACGCCCTGACATCAGTGCTGGCCATCGCAGCGCTTCTCGCTGGCCGCTACCTGGGGTGGGTGTGGATGGACCCCGTCATGGGCATCGTCGGCGCGGTCGTGATCGCACGATGGTCGTGGTCGCTGATGCGCGACACGGCGACGATCCTGCTCGACCGGACCGACGATCACGTCGCAGAGGAAGCACGGGAACTGATCGAGACGCCCGGCGACGCGCAGATCACCGACCTCCACGTCTGGAAGGTCGGCCCCGAAGCCCACTCGGCGATCGTCAGCGTGGCGGCCAGGCCGGGCATCGACGCCGCCGAAATCCGTCGCCGGCTGGTGCCGGTTCACGAGCTGCAACACCTGACGGTCGAAGTCGCACACGTCTGACGTGCGGCAGATCGGATAGCGACCTGAACCTCGAAACCAGCGCGGGACAGCTTGACCAACATCGTCATCCTCACGGGAGCCGGGATTTCCGCCGAGAGCGGCATTGCCACGTTTCGAAGCTCCACCCCGCGCTGGGACGATCGCGCACTTGAAGCGCTTTGTTCGGCCGAGGGCTTTGCGGCGGACCGATACAAAGCGCATGATCTCTACGACGCCAGAAGGGCCCAGCTGGCGCAAGTGGAACCCAATGCTGCCCACCTCGCCCTCGCCCGCCTCGAACGCCACTGGCAGCGCGAGAACCGGGGTGAATTCACGCTCATCACGCAGAACATCGACAATCTCCACGAGCGTGCGGGAAGCCGGCAGGTCCTGCACATGCACGGCGAATTGGACGCGGCGCGGTGCGAAAGCTGCCACCGCAGCTTCCCCTGGTCCGGCAGTCTCGCCGTTCGCGAAGATTGCCCGGCCTGCGACGAACCGGCGCTGCGACCGGACGTCGTCCTCTTCGGAGAAGCCCCCTATCACCGGCAGCGCAGCGAAGAGCTGTCGGCTCGCGCAAACCTGTTCATCGCCATCGGGACTTCAGCGACGGTGCACCCGGCCGCCGGGCTGGTGAAGCACGCCCGTAGCAACCGCGCGATCACGATGGAGGTCAATCTGCGGCACTCGGACAGCCCGGACTTCCGCCGCTTTTTCGAAGGCCCGGCAACGCGCGAGGTTCCGGCGCTGGTCGATTACCTGACGATCGAGTCCGGCGCGGAAGGCTGACGTCGTCACACCGGTCCCAGTCAAGCGGCGCGTCCGTCAATTCCCGGCAAAGCCGGCGACAAGCCGACCCTCTTCGTTTCGCAACGGTTTCCTGTCCCTTACAAAATAAATGCTTAGCTGATATTGCATCTGCAACTCATTCGCATTAGTCCGCCGCCCGCAGATGGGGAGGCAGGGAGCTTCCCGCCTGAGCCATAGCCAGGGGAGGCTAAAAGATGTCCGTTCGAAGCACGATCCGCGCCCGTTATTCCGTTCCATCCATGCTGGTGATAGGTCTGCTGACCGCCACCGCCGCCCGTGCGGAAGACACTGCGGAAGATCCCGAACCTGACGCCATCGTCGTCACCGGGGCCACGGAAACGACCGGTCTCAGCCTGTCCTCTCGCGAGACGCCGCAGTCGGTGACGGTTCTCGACAGCGCCCGCATGGAAGAACAGGGCCTTTACGACATCTCCGAAGTGATGGAGCAGATCGTCGGCATCCAGTCCAACCGCTCCAGCGCCTTGGGAACGGACGGCACCAACTACACCGCGCGCGGCTTCGCGGTGCAGAACTACCTCGTCGACGGGGTGGCCCGGCCCATCAATATCTATGGCTTCACCGAAGACACGGCCGACATGATCGCCTACGACCGGATAGAGGTCATCCGCGGTTCGGCAGGCATGATGACCGGCACCGGCCAGCCCTCCGCGGCGATCAACATGGTCCGCAAGCGCCCCGGCACGACCACCCGCGCCACCGCCGCCGCAACGGTCGGCTCCTGGGACATGTACCGGGTCGAGGGCGACGTTGGCGGAGCGCTGACGTCCGACGGGAAAGTGCGGGCCCGCGTGGCCGGAGCCCTGCAGGAAAACGACACTTTCATCGACCGCGAACACGTCAAGCGCCAGGCGCTCTACGGCGTGGTGGAAGCGGACCTCACCCCCAACACGCTCCTTACCGCCGGCGTGGAATACCAGAACTTCCGCAACGAAGCCGCCTCGCGCGGCGGGGTCCCGCTCTACTTCACCGATGGCACCAAGACGCATTTCGCGCGGTCGACCAATGGCGGCACGGACTGGTCGGACTTCCACCGCAAGAGCGTCAATCTCTTCGCATCCTTGGCCCATGATTTCAGCAGCGACTGGCATCTGCAGGTCAGCGCCGAGCACAAGTCCGGCTCCTACGACGAGACGATCGGGTACTTCTTCGGCTCGTCGATCGACAAGGATACCGGCCTTGGCGGCACGCTCTATTCCACGCGCTGGGCATCGGACCTGACGCTGGACGCCGTCTATGCCAATTTGCGCGGCAGCTTCGAAGTACTCGGCCAGGAACAGCATATCGCCCTGAACCTGAGCCACGCCGAGTTCGACGACGACCAGACGCTCTACCCCGGCTGGTGGGACGGCCCGGAATACATGAACTCCTCCATCAACGCCTACGAGTTCTTCGAGACCGGAAGCTACCCCAAGCCCGACCTGACGGCGACGGGCGCCCTTGGCGGCAATCGCGTTCGGACCACCAGCGCGGCAGGCGTGGCGCGGCTGAAGCCGATTGCGCCGCTCTCCATCATCGCCGGCGGACGCCTGACATGGTGGAAGCAGGACAGCTATTCGCAGGACGAAGGCGCAGCCCGGATCTGGACGCCCGGCACGCACGAGAAAGCCGTCTTCACGCCTTATGCGGGTATCGTGCTGGACTTCACGAAGACCATCTCCGCCTATGTCAGCTACGCCAGCGTGTTCGAACCGCAGACCAAGCGCACGGTGGACGGAGACATCATCGCGCCGCTTGAAGGCAATACTTACGAGGCCGGTCTCAAGGCCGATTTCCTCGACGGCAAGCTGAGCGCCAGTGCGGCGGTCTTCCGCATGAAGCAGGACAATTATGCCCTGGCCGACGGCGCCGGCATTTTCGCGCCGGACGGCAGCACGGCCTATCACGCGGTGTCGGGCATGAAGTCAAAGGGCTTCGAACTGGAAGTCACTGGCGAGGTGCTGCCCGGCTGGCRCGTGGCGGGCGGTTTCGCCAACGCCCGGGCGAAGGATCGCGACGGCGTGCGCCAGCTGCCGCAAGTCGCGAAGAACAGCTTCAAGATGTTCACGACATATCGCCTGCCCGGCGACCTCGACGGCTTGACGCTGGGCGGCAACCTGACGTGGCAGGGCAAGACGACGACAGACGGCGAAGGCCCCAACGGCGAGATCTATACGCAAGGCAGCTTCGCGATTGTCGATCTTCTGGCAAGCTATCGCTTCTCGCAGCGGCTGTCGCTGGCGGTGCATCTCGATAACCTGTTCGACAAGACCTACTATTCGGGCCTGTTCATCGGCAGCGCGCGCTACGGTTCGCCGCGGGCCTTCACCGCATCTCTGCGCGCAAGCCTGTGATCCGGGGCCGCCCCAGGTCTCCAGCCTGATCGAATGGGAAGGACGGTTCCGTCAGGAGCCGTCCTTCCGCGCCCCTGCCCGCCCCAGGGCCTTCCCCCATGCCGGCGCCCTGGCGATCATGACGCGCCGCCGTCCGGCTTCGCGTCCAGGGCAAGGGTGGGGAGCAATTCGGCTACCGTGGGATGAATGGGCACGGCCCAGCGCAGCGTATCGATGGTTGCGCCTGCGTTCATCAGGTCGAGCACGCCGCTGATCGCCTCGTCGCCCGACGTGCCCAAAATGGCGGCGCCGAGGATTTCACGCGTTTCGGCATCGGCGACGAGCTTCATGAAGCCCAGCGTTTCCGCCTTCTCCACCGCGCGGCCGACCCGGGACATCGGACGCTTGGCCACGAGCAACGATCGGCCGCTGGCGCGGGCCTGGCTCTCGGTCATGCCGACACGGCCGAGTGGCGGATCGATGTAAAGCGCATAGCCAGGGATCCGCGCACTGACGCGGCGCGCCTCGCCGTCGAGCAGATTGGCAGCGACGATCTCGTAATCGTTCCACGCGGTGTGAGTGAAAGCCCCCTTGCCGTTACAGTCGCCGAGGGCCCAGACGCCTTCGCATGTAGTGGCGAGCTGATCGTCGACCGTGATGTAACCGCGGGCGTCGGTGGCGATCCCCGCCTTGTCGAGGCCGAGGTCGTCGGTGTTGGGTCGCCGCCCGGTGGCCAGCAGGACATGGCTGCCCTGGATCGACGGCGCGCCGGTCTGGCAGTCCACCCCAACGGAGACGCCCGTTTCGTGCGGCGCCAGGCTGATGCAAGTGGCCGAAGTGCGCACCTCGATACCTTCGGCTTCAAGGATACCGCGGATTTCCTCGGAAACGTCCTCGTCCTCCCGGGCGATCAGGCGGGGTCCCATTTCCACCACGCTGACCCGGCTGCCGAAGCGGCGGAACATTTGCGCGAATTCCAGGCCGATGTAGCTGCCGCCGATGACCACGAGATGCTGGGGCAGATTGTCGATCGCGATCAGATCGGCATTGGTCAGGAAGGCGACATCCTTGACGCCCGGCAGATCGGGGATAGCCGGACGGCCGCCGACATTGAGGAAAATCCGGGGCGCCGACAGACGGCGCTCACCCACCGCCATGAGCCCCGGGCCGAGGAAGGCCGCATGGCCGCGAACCAGCTCAAGCCCCGGCATGCCCTGAAGCCAATCCTCGTTGCCGTGACGGGCATCGAGGATGATCCGGCGTGCCCGCTCCGCCACTTTGGCCATATCGACCGAGACCGCACCGCTGCTCACGCCGAAATCGGCACCGCGGCGGGCGAGGTGGGCGGCATAGGCACTGGCCACCATCGTCTTGGTGGGTCTGCAGCCGGTGTTGACGCAGGTTCCCCCGACATGGCGGCGCTCGATGAGCGCGACGGTCATTCCGGCAGCCGTCAAGCGCCCCGCCAGCGCGGGACCGGCCTGACCGGCGCCGACGATGATGGCGTCGAAATGCTCGGTCATGCCTGGCTCACGATCATGACGGCCGCCGCGATTGCCACGACATCTTCCAGAAGGGCCGCCGGGCGGTCGCTTCCGAAGGCCCTTGCCAGCGCCCCGCGCGCCGCCGCGCCGCCAAGCGTGCCGACGAGGGCACCGAGCGCGCCCAGCAGAAGCCCGGCGATCAGACTACCGCTGCCGGCGCCGATGGTCGCCCCGGATAGCCCGCCGGTCAGGATACGGCCCCCGAACTGCACCGGCACCTTGCGGCTGGGCGTTGAGGGAAGCTTGTCGGTGACGAGTTCGCCGAGAGCCAGGACGCCGAGGATCCAGGGCGTGAAAGCGTAGCCCATGAACGCGAGCGGCGTATCGGCCACATGCAGGCCGCCGAAACGCGCCGCGAAAGCGGCTGCGGCCGGAGCGGTCATCGACCGCAGGCCCGCAACGATCCCGATCAGAAAGGCCAGCACGAGCATAAGTCGAACTCCTTATGGGTTGTTTCGCTTTTCGTTAACGCGTCTGCGGATCACTCGGGCCGGCGGCATGGCAGGAGAAGACGGCACATAGCCTGGGCCGCTGCCGGTTCGAAAGCTATACCGGCATTCCACCAAAGGCCAAGGCCGGGAGATCATGGATAGATCCAGACTGGCGCCATGTGCATCCTGCGGCCTCGGCTGTTTCGCTCAAGAACGGTATGCGCAGGCCGTCCGATCGGTCTAGACGGCTCGGATGAGCCTTCTCGAACACACCCTCGCGGCCCTGGCGATCCAGGGCCTGTTTCGGTTTCTTACCGGAAACTGGTGGAGCGGGGCCCTGGCGGCCTCGGCCTATTTCCTGGGGCGTGAGGTGGCGCAGGCGGAGTATCGCTGGATCGAAGTCTACGGACATGGGCTGAGGGCGAATATGCCGTGGTGGGCGCCGATGGACCTGCGGGTATGGCCGAAGCTCGATCAGTGGGTGGACTGGATGGGGCCGATCGCGGCCACCGGCGCGGTCGCCTGCCTGCTGAACCGCCGCCGATGAGCAGAACCGCCTCGCAATCCGTCCAGGAAGGTTCGCCGCGCGGTTGAACAGCCGTCATGGCTCGGCTTATCATGCGGCGATGAGACTTCTCCTTTCGGTCGCCCTGCTGACCAGCGCCCTTCTCGTGCAACCGCTGGCCGCGGCGCCGGACGACGACGTGCTGCGCTGGGTGGACCCGATGATCGGCACCGGCCCCGAAGGACATACCTTCCCGGGCGCCAGCGCGCCGTTCGGCATGGTGCAGCTCTCGCCCGATACCGACGCGACCTGCCAGATACGCGATTGCTACGCCCATGCCGCCGGCTACAGCTATCACGACAGCACGATCCAGGGCTTCAGCCACACGCACTTTTCAGGAGCCGGGCACTCGGACCTGGGCGACCTGCTGGTGATGCCCGCCATCGGCCCGGCCAGCGCCGTGAAGCTCGACCCCGGCAGCGCCGACCGGCCCGGTTCCGGCTATCGCCAGCGCTTCTCGCACGGGACCGAAGTGGCCAGCGCGGGCTACTATGCCGTGACCCTGGCCGACAGCGGCGTGCGTGCGGAACTGACCGCCGGGACCCGCGTCGGCATCCATCGCTATGCTTTCCCCAAGGGAACGGACGCGCACCTGGTGATCGACTTGCGCAGCAGCCTCTACGATTATCCCGGCAAGATCCTGTGGTCGGGCCTGCACGTGCACGAGGACGGCACGATCACCGGCTTTCGCGAGACGCGCGGCTGGGCGCCGGGCCGCAAGCTGTTCTTCGCGATGCGCTTTTCCGCGCCGTTGAAAGACCACGCCTTCATCGACCGTGACGAGCACGTTCCCTACAAGGGCTTCCGCGCACCGCAGGCCCTGCCGGGTCGGAGCGCGGACGGCGTGGCCGAGAAGCTGGGCAAGGCGCTGGAGGCCCGGCTGGACTTCGGCTCGCTGGACGGGCCGCTGGAAGTGCGCGTCGCGCTGTCCGGGGTGGACGAGCAAGGCGCCATCGCCAATCTCGATGCCGAGGGCGCCGATTTCGATACCGTGCGCCGCCGCACCGAGGGGCAGTGGCGCGAAGCCCTGGCCCGGCTCAGCATGGACGCACCGCCGAAGATGCGGACCAGTCTCTATACCGCGCTCTATCACAGCCTGCTCGCACCCAGCGTATGGAGCGACACTGACGGGCGCTATCGCGGTCCTGACGATCAGGTCCACATCGCACGCGATTTCACGTTCCGCTCGACCTTTTCGCTTTGGGACACTTTCCGCGCCGAGCACCCGCTGCTGACCCTGGTACAGCCGGAAAGGACCACGTCCGACATCGTCAATTCGCTGGTCGCCAGCCGCGAGCACAGTCCCTGGGGCATCCTGCCGGTGTGGCAATTCGCCGGGCGCGAAACCTGGACAATGATCGGCTATCATGCCGCGCCGGTGATCGCCGATGCCTATCTCAAGGGCCTCGGCGGGTTCGATGCGGCCAGGGCGCTCGACGCGATGGTCGCCAGCGCCGACTATGCGCCCTACGGCGGCCTGGCCGAATATATCCAGCGCGGCTACGTGCCGATCGACAAGGAACCCGAGGCGGCATCGAAGACGGTCGAATACGCTTACGACGACTGGACGATCGCCCGCATGGCGCAGGCCATGGGCCGCAAGGACCAGGCCGCGCGGTTCGCAAAGCGCGCCGGATACTGGCGCAATTCCTTCGACGCGAAGAGCGGCTGGCTGCGCGCCCGCAAGAGCGACGGCACTTTCCGCACGCCGTTCGATCCCACCGCGATCAACTACGGTTCGGACTATACCGAGGGCAACGCCTGGCAATATAGCTGGTTCGTGCCGCAGGACCAGGCCGGGCTGTTCCGCATGCTCGGCGGCGACGGCAAGGTCATCGCCCGGCTGGACGCCATGTTCGACTTCGACAATTCGAAACTCGACTATAGCCATGCCGAGAACATTTCCGGCCTGATCGGTCAATATATCCACGGCAACGAGCCGAGCCATCACGTCGCCTACCTCTACGCCCATGCCGGCGCGCCGTGGCGCACGCAGGAGCGGTTGAAGCAGATCGTCGACAGCCAGTACAAGCCCACGCCGGACGGCCTGTCCGGCAACGACGACCTGGGCCAGATGTCGGCCTGGCTGGTCTTCACGGGACTTGGCTTCTATCCGGTGACGCCCGGATCCAACCAGTATGTGATCGGCCGCCCCTTTGTGCGCCACGCCGCCATCACGCTGCCCCGCGGCAAGACCTTCACCATCGAGACCGACAACTTCTCCGACGCCAATCCCTATGTCGGCAAAGTGGAACTGAACGGACGCCCGCTCGACCGCGCATGGATCTCCGATGCCGAAATACGCGGCGGCGGCACGCTTCGCTTCGTGATGCAGGCCCGGCCCGACAAGGCCTGGGGCTCAGGTCGCGGGCTCAGGCCCTTCTCGATGTCGGCGCACTGACCGTCCGCCCCGCCCCCGGCATGTTTCCGATCAGCGCATCGAGCGACCATGCTCCGCCGCCGCGCGCGATGAGCGGCAGCAGGATCGCAGCCCAACTGAGATGCGTCGGCCAGGCATCGGGATAGACGAAAATCTCGATGACGGCGGTCATGCCCAGCAGGGCAGCTGCGGCCGGCCGGGTGCACAGCCCCAGCACCAGCCGGATCGGGAAGACATGTTCGGAATAGGCCGCCGCCCTGGCCGCGAATTCGGGCGATACGAGCGGCAGCGCATATTCGCTGCGGAACAGCTCGAAGGTGCCGGGGGTGATGGTAAGGATGCCCTCCACCTTGGTGCGGCCGGACTGGAAGAAGACCGCCGCTATGCCCAGCCGGGCGATCAGCAGGAGCAGATCCTCGGGCAGGAGGCGTGCCGCCAGCGCGGCGGCGCGATCGGAAATGGCTTGGAGCTTGGGCATGGCGCGGTGTTCCGTGAAAGAGCGCCCGCATCCGGCCAGGGCCGATCACAGCACCGGCCGGATGCGGGCTGAACGGGTTCGCTGAAAGGCTCAGGCCTTGGGCGTCAACGAGCCGTGGCCCTTGGGCGTCTTGATCTTCTCGCACGAACCGGCCTTCACCAGCTTCCAGGCATTGCCCTGGTAATCGGTCTTCGAAGTGCCGGCGCAGCTGGTGCCCGCACCGGCCTTGCAATCGTTCTTTCCGGCGAGCGAGACGCCGTAGCACTTTTCCATGGGGGCGGCGGGCGCCGCGGCGGCATGGCCGGCGACGGACAGGGCAAGGGCGGCGGCGAGCGCGGCGGGGGTCTTGTTCATGGCGGAAGTCACCTTTCGTGCAGGCCGGTCATTCGGCCGCTTCATGAAAGCCAGTTCGGACCGATGCCGACGAAGGTTACAGTGCGCGGCGCCGAAATTTATTCTAGACAGACCTGTAACCTTTGCGGCCGCTTTCCCGAATGGGGGTGAGGAGCATCGATGCAGGCAAGCGAAGACGAACTGAGGGCGATGATGATCGGCGGGCTGAATGGCCACGCGCCGTCTCATGCCGCGTTGCTGCGTGCGCTTGTCCCCCTGCTCCGCGCTTTCTATCGCCGCCGCATGCAGGGCGGCGAAGACGATATCGAGGACCTCGTGCAGGAAACGCTGATCGCCGTGCATACCCGGCGCGCCACTTACGACCGTGACCGCCTGTTCACCCCATGGCTCTTTGCGGTCGCGCGCTACAAGATGATCGACCACTTCCGGCTCCGCCGCCGCAATTGCCCGATCGAGGGATTGGAGGAAATCCTGGTTGCCGAAGGTTTCGAGGATGCCAGCAATGCCCGCATGGACCTGGACCGCCTGCTTGCGGAGCTGCCGCCCAAGCAGGCGGAATCCATCCGCGCCACCCGGATCGACGGCCTCAGCATCACCGAAACCGCCGACCGCGCGGGCCTTGGCGCGTCGGACGTGAAAGTCTCGGTCCACCGGGGTCTCAAGGCGCTGGCCGCCCGTATCGCGGGAGAGCGGCGATGAACGTCGAGACTCTCATCGACACGCTCTCGGCCGACGTGAAGCCGGTGCGCCGCCACGCGGTAGCCCGGCGGATCGCGCTGGGCCTGCTGATGGGCGGCGCGGCCACCGCCATCCTGATCGCCATCGGCCTGGGCATCCGGCCCGATCTGGGTCTGGCGATGCGCGGCTATTCGTTCTGGGTGAAGTGGCTCTACACGCTCTCGCTGGCGGTCTGCGCGCTGATCCTGGTCGCCCGGCTGGCGCGGCCGGGCAGGTCCGCATCGCGCTGGCTATGGCTGCTGCCCGTACCGGTCTGCCTGCTCGCCGTTATCGGCGTGGTAGAGATGGCCCATGTCCCGCAGGCGGAATGGCTGGCGATGTGGCTGGGGCATAGCTGGAAGGTCTGCTCTTCGCTGGTGCTGATGCTAGCCGCGCCGATCTTCGTCGGTCTGCTCTGGTCGTTCCGCCGACTGGCGCCCACGCGGCTGCGTGCGGCGGGGGCGGCGGCGGGGCTTGCCGCAGGGTCCTGCGCGGCGACCCTCTATTGCCTGCACTGCCCGGAAGTCTCGGCGATCTTCGTGCTGACGTGGTATACGCTGGGCATCGCGCTGGCGGCGGGCGCCGGGGCCCTGCTGGGGCCTCGCGTGCTGCGCTGGTAAAAAGAAATTGTCGGCGCTGTAACCCCGGCCCGCTCCGCGCCGAACTGGAAGGGCCAAACCGGCACTACCCATCGGGAGATCGATCCATGAACGCCAAGTCCACCAGCATCACTTTCGCCGCCACGGCCGCCCTGCTCGCTCTCGGCGCCGCTGCCAATGCCGTGCCCGCGAGCGCCCAGGACGCGAAGGCCGAAGCCATCCACTGCTATGGCGTCAACAGCTGCAAGGGCACTTCGGACTGCAAGACCGCCCAGAACGACTGCAAGGGCATGAACGTGTGCAAGGGCCACGGCTTCAAGGAAATGACCGCCAAGGCCTGCGCCGCTGCCGGCGGCCGCACCACCGAGGCCAAGTAAGGTGCAGGAGGGCCCGGGCGGTTTCGGTTCCGCCCGGGCCCGCCTTCCCCCCCCCCCCCCGCCAACCTGCCGCGAGCATGACCATGAACGCACCCGTCCCGACTTTCTCCGGCTATGGCCTCGGCCTTCGCAGGGAGCATTACCGCGACTTTCTTGAAACCGAGATCGACGTCGATTTCGTGGAAGTGATCTCGGAAAACTTCATGGTCGATGGCGGCCGCCCGCGCGACATCCTGCGGCGCGTGCGGGAACGCCACCCGGTGGCGCTGCACGGCGTTTCGATGTCGATCGGCTCGGCCGACGGCCWCGACCGCGCCTATCTCGAAAGGCTGAAGGCACTCGTCGACGAGATCGAGCCGCTGTTCGTGTCCGACCACCTCAGCTGGTCGCGTTTCGAAGGCTTCAATTCCCACGACCTGCTCCCCCTGCCCTATACCGCCGAAGCGCTCGACGTGGTCTGCGCGAACATCGGCCTGGCGCAGGATGTGCTGGGCCGCGCGATGCTGGTGGAGAACCCCTCCAGCTACGTCGCCTTCGACGGATCGACGATGAGTGAATGGGCCTTCATCGATGCCATGTGCCAGCGCACCGGCTGCCACCTGCTGCTGGACGTCAACAATATCCACGTCAGCGCCGTGAACCACGGCTTCGATCCGATCGCCTATCTGGACGGCATCCCTGCCGCACGGGTGCGCCAGGTCCATCTCGCGGGGCACAGCCAGGGCGAGGACATGCTGATCGACACGCATGACCGCCCCGTCCCGACCCCGGTCTGGACCCTTTACGAACATGCCATGAGCCGCCTCGGCCCGGTGGCGACGATGATCGAGCGGGACGACGCCATCCCCCCGCTGGACGAACTGCTGGCCGAACTGGGGACGGCGCGCCGCATTGGCACGGCGGCCCGGCGAAAGGCGGCGGCATGAACCTCGCGGCACTTCAGGGCGATTTTCGCGGATGGCTGGTCGAAGCTTCCGAGGATGCGGCGCGCCGCATCGGCCCGACCGCCCGGCCCGGCCTGTCGGTCTATCAGAACAACTATCGCACGCAGCTGGTCACCTGCCTGGCCGAAACGCTGGGACACACCCATGCCTGGCTGGGCGACGAAGCGTTTCTCGCTGCTTCCATCGCTCATATCGACGCGGTGCCTCCGCATGCCTGGACGCTGGACGTCTATCCCGCCGGCTTTGCCGAGACGCTGGCCCGGCTCTATCCCGGTGATGCGGAAGTGTCCGAACTGGCGGCGCTGGAATGGGCGCTGTCCCGCGCGTTCACGGCGCCCGATGCCGTGCCGATGCCGCTGACCGATCTCGCGGCGGTAGACTGGGACACTGCCGTCCTCCACTTCGCGCCCAGCCTGCAGATCCTTCCCGCCACGACGAATGCGGCCGCGATCTGGTCGGCTCTGGCTGCCGGCGAAACGCCGCCCGCAGCCGCGCGCTTGCCGGAAGCCGCCGCGCTGCTGGTGTGGCGGCAGGACTTCGCCCCCACCTTTCGCACCATCGATGCCGTAGAAGAGCAGGCCATCGCCCTCTGCGCCGCGGGGCAGGATTTCACGGCGCTCTGCGCGTCGCTGGTCGAGGCGCTGGGCGAGGAACCCGGCATGGCCCGCGCCGCCGCCCTTCTGGGCAAATGGATCGGCGACGGCCTCATCATCGGCGCGGCCACGCCTTCGACCGCCGCGTAACGACGCGGCCCGGCAGGCCCGCCATCCGCAAGTCATCGTCCATTCTTGCCCCGCGGTCGCCGGGGCCCTTGCATTGGGGCCGCCAGGATGTGCTAGGTGTCCAGCGGCAGTGCCGAGAGAGGATGAAGACCATGACCGCTATTCCCGAACGCCGTTTCCGCTCGCAGGACTGGTTCGCCGATCCTGCGCGGTCGGACATGGTGGCTCTCTATCTCGAGCGCTTCATGAACTACGGCATCACCCCCGCCGAACTGCGCTCCGGCCGCCCGATCATCGGCATTGCGCAATCGGGCAGCGACCTGTCGCCCTGCAACCGCATCCACCTGGACCTCGCGAAGCGAGTGCGCGACGGCATTCGCGATGCGGGCGGGATCGCGATGGAGTTCCCCGTCCATCCCATATTCGAGAATTGCCGCCGCCCGACCGCCGCGCTTGACCGCAACCTGGCCTACATGGGGCTGGTGGAGATCCTCTACGGCTATCCGATCGACGCCGTGGTCCTGACCACCGGCTGCGACAAGACCACGCCTTCGCAAGTCATGGCCGCTTCCACGGTGGACATTCCCGCCATCGTCCTGTCCGGCGGGCCGATGCTGGACGGGTGGCACGAAGGCGATCTCGTCGGTTCCGGCACCGTCATCTGGCGCAGCCGCCGCAAGCTGGCGGCGGGCGATATCGACGAGGAGGAATTCCTCCAGCGTGCCTGCGACAGCGCACCTTCGGCCGGGCACTGCAACACCATGGGCACGGCCTCTACGATGAACGCCGTCGCCGAGGCGCTCGGCCTCTCGCTGCCGGGCTGCGCGGCCATCCCGGCGCCCTATCGCGAACGCGGGCAATACGCCTATGAAACCGGACGCCGCATCGTCGAAATGGCGCACGAGGACTTGCGCCCCTCGCGGATCCTGACGCGCGACAGCTTCCTCAACGCCATCCGCGTGGTCAGCGCCATCGGCGGATCGAGCAATGCGCAGCCGCACATCATGGCGATGGCCCGCCATGCCGACGTCGAATTGACCGCGGCCGACTGGACCGAACATGGCTACGACCTGCCGCTGATCCTCGACATGCAGCCCGCCGGACGTTTCCTGGGCGAACGGTTCCACCGTGCCGGCGGCGTCCCTGCGATCATGTGGGAACTGCAGCAGGCCGGCGTCCTCGCCGACCAGTGCCTGACCGTGACCGGCGAAACCCTGGCCGACAATCTCCAGGGCCGCGAAGCGCGAGACCGCGAGGTCATCCGGCCCTTCGCCTCGCCCTTGCGCGAAAAGGCCGGCTTCCTGGTGCTTTCGGGCAACCTGTTCGACTTCGGCATCATGAAGACTTCGGTGATCAGCGCCGAGTTCCACGACCGCTACCTCTCCCGCCCCGGCTCGGAAGGCGCGTTCGAGGCGCGGGCAATCGTATTCGAAGGGGGCGAGGACTACCACCACCGCATCAACGATCCCGCGCTGCAGATCGATGCGGACTGCATTCTCGTCATGCGCGGCGCCGGTCCGCAAGGCTGGCCCGGCTCGGCAGAAGTCGTCAACATGCAGCCGCCAGATGCCCTGATCAAGCTGGGCGTGCAGTGGCTGCCGACCCTGGGCGACGGCCGCCAGTCGGGCACTTCGGACAGCCCCTCGATCCTCAACTGCTCGCCCGAGAGCGCCGCCGGGGGCGGGCTGTCGTGGCTGCGCACCGGGGACACCATCCGCATCGACATTCGCGCCGGCACCTGCAACGCCCTGGTGGACGAGGCCGAGATCGCCGCCCGCAAGGCCGAGGGGCCGCCGCCGATCCCCGAGAGCCATACGCCGTGGGAGGAACTGTTCCGCGAAAAGACCGGACAGATGGCCGACGGCGCGGTGATGGAGATGGCCGTCAAATACCGCCGCATCGCCGAAAAGACGCCCCGTCACAATCATTGAGCGCCCATAATCACCGAGCGCCTGATCACTGAGTATCGCCATTGGCGAACACCGGGCGGGGGAGCGATCCCCCGCCGCGCCGAATATCGAACACCTTCCTGCACCCGCGCCTTGCCAACGGCGAAGGCGCGGGGCACATCGCCTGGATGACGCTTGAACAGCTGCGCATCTTCATCGCGGTCGCCGAACGGGAGCATGTCACTCGGGCGGCCAGGGCGCTCAACGTCACCCAGTCGGCCGCAAGCGGCGCGATTGCAGCGCTGGAAATCCGCCACGACGTGAAGCTGTTCAACCGCGTCGGACGCGGGATCGAGCTTACCGACGCCGGCCGGATGTTCCTGGACGAAGCCCGCGCCGTCGTCGCCCGTGCCGCCAGCGCCGAACTGGCCCTGGCGGAATATGGCGGCCTCAAGCGCGGGACACTGCGCCTCGTCGCCAGCCAGACCATCGCCGGCTACTGGCTGCCCGCGCGCCTTGCCGCATTCAAGCGCCGCTATCCGGGGATCGCGCTGTCGGTCGCCATCGCCAATACCGAGTCGAGCGCCCGCGCCGTCCATCTGGGCGATGCCGAACTGGGCTTCATCGAAGGCGCCGTCGACGATCCGGCGCTGGCACGCTGGCCGATCGGCGCCGACCAGATGGTCATGGTCGGCCGGGAGCCGGTAGAGGCGGTCACCAACGACTGGCTTGCGAAAGCGCCCTGGGTCATGCGCGAGGAAGGCTCGGGCACCCGCTCGACGTTCGAAGCGGCGGTCCGCGATCGCGGTCTCGATCCCGGCGCGCTCGACGTGGTGCTGACGCTGCCGTCGAACGAAGCGGTCCTCGCCGCCGTTCTGACCGGCGCGGGTTACGGCGTCCTCTCCAAGCTGGTCGTCGATACCGCGCTGGCGGCCCGCTCCCTTCATGCCCTGCCGTTTCACCTGCCCCGTCGGCCTTTCTTCGGGCTGCGGCAGAAGGAGCGCTATCGCAGCAAGGCGGCCGACGCCTTGCTCGACATCATCCGCGACCACGAAGCGCAGCCCGACTGGATCATCTGATCGGCGAGCAGCCCTGATTGATCGATGGAAGCGATCATACCGATGGAGACGCCGGCGAGCTTAAACGTCTCGCGCAAGCGTTAGGCCGCCAGAACCGCCAATCCAGGGCGCGCGATCGATCTCTCCGGCAGATTGGAATGACAAGAACTCGCCATTAGTATGATCGGTCTTCGCAGAGCATCTGTTTCCTGACCCAAGGAGACAGCCGTGACACCGACCCTGCGCACCCGAGCGATCCGCCTGATCCCCGGCCTTGCGCTTTGCCTGGCCGTCACTGGCGCGGCTTACCTCTGCCAACGCGCCGAGCAGGCGCTTCTGGGGGAAGCCTGGCTGGAGGCGCTCGTGCTGGCGATCGTGATCGGCACGGGCTTGCGCTCCATCTGGACGCCGGATCCGCGCTGGCAGGCGGGGATCGCCTTCAGCGCGCGGTTCCTGCTGGAGGCGGCAGTGGTCCTGCTCGGCGTTTCCGTGAGTGCCGCGACGATCCTGGCGGCAGGACCGGCCCTGCTGCTCGGCATCGCGGCGGTAGTGGTGCTGGCCATTGCCGCAAGCTTCGTGGTCGGACGCCTGCTTCATTTGCCCGCGCGCATGGCCTTGCTCGTCGCCTGCGG
The DNA here is from genome assembly GCF_052113265.1 of Novosphingobium sp. YAF33. NCBI lineage: Bacteria > Pseudomonadati > Pseudomonadota > Alphaproteobacteria > Sphingomonadales > Sphingomonadaceae > Novosphingobium > Novosphingobium sp. YAF33. The sequence goes on along the minus strand of NZ_JBFRCW010000005.1, from coordinate 230,776 downwards.
AAATTCGATCTGCGGAAACTCGGCCATTGCCGCGGTTGCCCCCGTCATCGGCGCCGAAAGTGACGATGTGGCGGCCTCTATCGGCTTTACCGCCGTGCTGGGCGTCGTCGTCGTTCTCGTGCTGCCGCTGTTCGGAGCGGCCCTGCACCTTGGCGGCTTGCAGTACGGCGCGCTCGCAGGGCTCACCGTCTATGCCGTGCCGCAAGTCCTCGCCGCTGCGGCGCCGCTGGGCTCGGTGGCCGTGCAGATGGGCACGCTGGTGAAGCTCGTGCGGGTGCTGATGCTCGGGCCGGTGTGCCTGCTGCTCTCCTTCGCCGCACCGCGTCTCTGCAACGAAGCGGGAGAAACCTGGCCTCGCGACCCCGCCGGAGATCGCCCCGCCCGCGCGAGACCGGCGCTTCATCACCTTGTGCCCTGGTTCATCGCCGGGTTCCTGGCCCTCATCGCGCTGCGCTCGTTCGGCCTCGTGCCGGAGCGCCTGATCGCGCCCGCCGAGACCACGGCGACCTTCCTGACCGTCGTGTCGATGGCAGCGCTCGGACTGGGCGTCGATGTCCGCACGGTGGCGTCCGCCGGCGGCCGGGTCACGGCCGCCGTGGTCCTTTCACTGCTGGTGTTGGGCGCGATGAGCCTGGCGCTGGTCCTGACCCTTCACATGGCCTGACCCCTTGCATGCCTGACCGGAGACAGGTTGCCCGTCAGGCGCGGTGCAGCGCCGCAGCATCGGGCGCCACTTCGTAGCGCATCAGCGTCCGCACGGTGCCGTCCGGCTTCTCCACGTCGTCCATCACTTTCACATGCGTGGTCCAAAGCCGCGGCGTCACATCGAACACCTGATAGCCCCTGCGATCGGTGTAGAGATCGAGGTTCGGATTGTTGTCGAGAACGTGCGCCAGCCCGGCCTCGCCATGGCCGTTGCCCCCGGACGAGATCGAGGTCGCCAGGAACTCGACGGCGACGGCCTTGCCGTCCGGCGCCTCGTCGCGTTCCGGCACGATGCCGGCCGCATGCTTGTGATGATCGCCCGTGGCGATCACGACATTGGTCAGCCCGTTTTTGCGGATGCTTTCCACGAGGCGCGCCCTGGCCGGACGATAGCCATCCCAGAGATCCGTCTCGAACGTGGGCTTGCCGGCACCCGCCGCGCGCACGTCAAGCGGCATGACGATGACCTGCTGGGCCAGCAGGTTCCATGTCGAGGGCCGCGAAAGCCCCTCGTCCAGCCACGCTTCCTGCGCATGGCCCAGCATCTGCGGGCTGGCATGGGCCTCCGGCGTACAGGCATCCGAACGCGCGACATCGCCGCAGGACTGGTCGGTGCGATAGGTCCGCGTATCCAGCACATGGGTGCGCAGCAATTGCCCGTAGTCGAGCCGGCGATAGGCCGTGATGCCCTGCGTCCCGGGGAACATCGCGCGGCGCACCGGCATATTCTCGTACCAGGCCTGCATGGCCGCCATGCGCCGCAGCAGGAACACTTCGGGCGGCGTGCCGTCCTGATCGAAGTCGCCCGCCCAGTTGTTGTCCACTTCGTGATCGTCGAACGAGGCCGCGAAAGCGCAGGCCTGGTGCGCCGCCTTGAGGTGCGGGTCGGCCTTGTACTGCGCATAGCGGCGACGATAGTCGTCGAGGCTGTAGATTTCGTCGCCCGCATGCTGCCGAACGGCCTTCGGGTTGCCGCGGCCTTCGTAGATGTAGTCGCCATAGTGGAATACGAGGTCGAGGTCCGGCTCCTGCGCCAGGGCGCCCCAGGCGTCGAAGAAACCCGCCTCCCAGTGCTGGCACCCCGCCACGCCGATGCGCAGGCGATCGACGGCGGCTTGCGCAGCGGGCGCCGTGCGGGCCATGCCGACTGGGCTGGTATCGCTGCCGGGTGCCGTGAAGCGGTACCAGTAGTGGCGATGGGGCTGAAGGCCGAACAGTTCGACGTGAACCGAATGCCCCAGTTCGGGCCGCGCCAGTGCCTGCCCCTTCTTCACCACCCGGCGGAAGCCCGCGTCTTCGGCCACTTCCCAGCCCACCGGCACGGCAGCCTGCGGCATCCCCCCGTGCTCATCGAGCGGGCGCGGGGCCAGCCGGGTCCAGATCACGAAGCCGTCCGGCCAGGGATCGCCGGAGGCCACGCCCAGCGTGAAAGGATCGGCGCCGAGCGGGCGGGTCAGTACCGCGGCGGAGGCAGGCACGCCCGCCAGAAGCGCCAGGCCGCCGCCGGCCTTCATCAGGGTGCGGCGATTCAGGCTCATGAAAGGGGAGACCGAAAGCATGGAGGTTTTCCTGGTCAAGGGGCGGTGAGCGGCGCGGGTGCCGATCCTGTTTCCGGGTCGTAGTGCGGACCTGCGGGATCCTGCGGGCGCGGATCGCCTTCTCCCGGCCGGGCGCTTTCCTTCCAGGCGCGGGTCAGCAGGTCACGCAGCATGGCGGCGCCTGCCGCGCTGCGCCTGTAGACGAATTCGCGGCCCTCACGGCTCGCCGGGTCTGCCAGCACCCCGCGCTTGTCGAGCGCGAAGATCGTCTCCACGTCCCGGTTGCTCTCGTTCAGGAACGCGAGGACGTGGGTGAAGAGGTCGCCTTCCTGCCGCTGCGGCACGCCGATGCGCTTTTCGAAATCGGCCGGTTGCAGATCGATGGAATCCGCATAGCCGATCTCGAAATGGCCATGGATGCCGCCGCTGCGATTGTAGTTCCTGGGATTGTCGCCGAACCAGCCCTCGCAATGGATGCTGACGTGGTGCGGGTTGGTGCCATCGGCGATATAGTGCGACATCCAGGCGGTGTAGAATGCCAGCGTCTGCTCGATATGCGCGGTCGGTTCCCCCTTCGAACGCTTGGACCGCAGGCTCCGCATCCCGGCCACGATGCGCCCGTAGCCTTCCATCACGGCATAAGGCATCGTGCCCGTCCAGCGCACGTTGAGGCGCTCGGCGGCCTTGGGGTCGGTCTTCACCACCCGCTCATGCTCGCGGTGGAGCGCCAGCACGAAGGCATAGCGGGAGCGCGGCACCGGATCGAGGAAGCGGAGCCGCTCGACGAACCAGGTATGGTTGGGATCCTCGTCGATCTTGGAGAACGGCTCCGAGGAAGACCGCCAGGTATCGGGCGCCCCCGCCTCTTCGCCGATATATTCGGCATATCGGCGCAGGAACACCGGGCCGTCGTCCGGCAGCGTATCGAGCGCGGCCAGGTCGATCACCGCGTGGCCCCGCCCGCCCCAGGCGAGAGCGGCGGGAGCATGCACGGTCGCAAGCAACGAAAGGGCGGCAAAGGCAAGTCTGCGCATGAGAGAAGGTTTCCGCAAGAAAGGCAAAGGGCCGGCCCGGCGCCAGCAGCGCCGGGCCGGCCGGAATGTCAGAAGTTGTACGAGATACCGACGTAGGCGCGGCGACCCGAGTAGACCGAGCTGGTCAGGCGGTCCTTGGTGTCACTGCCCAGGTACTGCCACTCGTGCGACTTGGTGAGGTTGATGATCGAGGCAGTGAGCATCAGGCCGTCCCGGATCTCGTAGGAGGCGTTGAGGTCCACCTGCTCGTAAGGCGCGGTATAAGTGTTGAGGCCCGAGGACAGGCCGCCCACCACAGTTCCGCGGCGGTTGTACGAGGCGCGCAGCAACATGCGGCGGGTCTCGTAGAAGACCGAGGCGTTGAACTGCGTCTTGGCGCTGCCCACCAGCGGCGAGGTGCCGACTTTCTCTCCGTCGAGCGTCACGTCGGCGGTCGAGGTGTCGTTGTAGGTGAAGTTCACTTGCGCGCCGAGGCCGAAGGGCAGCGTGTGCTGCGCATAGACTTCGACGCCCTGCGAGACGGCGCTCGATCCGTTGGCGACCGTGGAGTACGATTCGATCAGCACTTGCTCGCCGGCCACGTCGCGGGTCACGTCCATCACCAGCGGAACGATGAAGTTCGACACGTCCTTGCGGAAAGCCGTGGCGCCGACGACCGATCCGGGGCGGAAGTACCATTCCAGGCCGATGTCGTACTGCCAGGCCTTGAACGCCTTGAGCTGGGAATTGCCGCCGCTGCCCGACCAGCCGGCGAATTCGCCGAACTGGTCGCGGTCGAAGGCATAGGCTTCCGACTTGTAGGTCAGCGAACGCGCCCCCGCGAGGTCCGAGATCGAGGGCCGAGACACCACCTTGGCCACCGCGCCGCGCAGCAGCAGCGTGGGGGTGATGTCATAGGACAGGTTCAGGCTGGGCAGGACATCGGTGTAGCTCTTGCGTTCGTGCAGGCGGATGTTCTCGATGATCTCGCGACTGGCGAGCGGCAGGACCTGGCAATTGCCGTCCGCGCCCAGAGGGCGATTGGGATCGAACGGGCCGCCCGGTCCGTCGACGCAGTAGTCGACGAGGTACTGGAGGCGGTCCGAGGTCTCGTCGCGCTGGATGGTCTTGACGACGCGCAGGCCCAGGTTGCCGCGAAGGCCACCGCTGCCGAAGTTCGCCTGGGCATAGCCGCCCAGCGCTTCCTCGCTGAGATTGTAGACGTTGTTCGGCTCCGGCTCGCGCACCGAGGGGCCGTAGCGCTCATTGATGATGTCGAGATAGCGCTTGAAATCGACGCCGGGATAGAGGTTGGCGCTGAACCCGCCGTTGATGTTGCCCATCGGCGTATCGTAGAAGTATTCCGGCTGCGCGACGGCGCCGGCCGGCGTATTCTGGTAGCGGATCTTGTTCTCCGCATCGGCGTACCATTCGTTGCGCCCGGTCTCGCGGTGGACCTTCAGGCGGCGCCATTTTCCGCCGAGCTGGATCGAGCGCAGGAAGCTGCCATCGAACGAGCGGGTGAGGTCCAGCTGGACATAGGGCTGGTCGATCGCGCTGTTGGTGAAGCTGGAATTGGTGCCGCCGATGTCGATCTGGGCCACACCGTTCATCAGGTTCTGTTGCAGTTCGGGCGAGAACTCCATCGCCACGCCCTTGCTGCTGAGATCCCAGGCGCTGAGGAAGTTGCCGTTTTGCTCCTGGCCCGTCACGGTGATGCGCGGCTTGGCCGCGACCTGGAACCGCATCGTCGGGCCGCCGCGGGACGCGGTCTTGCCCACCTTCAGCACCGCGTCGAAACGATCGCGCTTGTAATGCGCCTCGCCTTCGAACGTCTGCGAGTGCTGCTTCTCCTTGGAATAATACCCCGTAAGGCGCGGCGTCTCCATCGTGCACATCGGCGTCGCGGCAAGGCAGGGCGCGCCGTCGACCGAGAAGGCGGCGGACTTCATCACCGTGCCGCTCTGGTCGAACACGGCGTCGCTGAAGAACTTGCCATATCCCCACTCGGGAATGGTCAGCTGGTTCATCACATAGTCGCTGCTATATTCGAAACGGAAGTAGTTCGCAGTAATCGTCAGGTTTTCGGTCGGACGGAACTGCGCAGTCGCCTGGATGCCGAAGCGCTCACGATCCTGGTCGAAGACTTCGGCGCGCACGGACTGCGGCGCCCAGTATCCGGTGTAGTGATCGCCGTCGATCGTGCTCTGGCCGCCGCCGGTCCAGTAGGAGACCGCCGCATCGTTGGCGATCGGATTGCCGTTCACGTCGGTCGCGCGTTCGAGGACCTGGCCATCGGCGCCGCGATCGCTCCACCAGCGCCAGGTGCCCGCGGTGGAGCGCATCTCGCGGTTGGTGCGCTTCTGGTAGACGCCGCCGACCAGGAAACCGATCGTCTCGTCCTCGTTCTTCCACGAGAACTGCGCGCCGATCTGCGGCTCGAACTTGTCGCTATTGTCCGAATACGTGCCTTCGGCGGAGATGAAGCCCGAACCGGCAGGCACGTCGAAGGGACGGCGGGTGTTCAGGATGATCGTGCCGCCGATGCCGCCTTCCTCCAGTCGTGCCTCGGAAGACTTGTAGACTTCGGTACTGGCGATGAAGTTGGCGGGCAGCATCACATAGTTGAACGAGCGCTGGGGATCGCCGCTGTCGGCGCCGGCCAGGAAGTTGCCGTTCAGCAAAGTCTGCGTAAGACCGGGCTGCAACCCGCGAATGCTGACGCGGGAACCTTCGCCGCCGTCGCGGGTGATGACCACGCCGGGCATGCGCTGCAGGGCATCGGCGACGTTCTTGTCGGGAAACTTGCCGATGTCTTCCGCATTGATGACTTCGACGAAGGCATTGGCCTGGCGCTTCTGCTCCAGGCTTTCCTCGATCGACTGGCGATAGCCGGTCACGACGATGTCGGGTTCCGGGGCCGGTTCACTCGCCGCAGCAACGGGACCGTTTCCCTCCGTGGCCTGCGCCAGCGCCACCACCTGACCGTCATCGCCCACCACGCGCAGGCCCGAACCGGCGATCAGCTGGCTCAGCGCTTCCTGCCGGGTCATCGTACCGCGCACCGAGGCCGCCGTCAGCCCGCGGATCTTGGCCGCCGGATAGACGATCTTGACTTTGGCCTGCTTCGAGAATGCGATCAGCGCCTGGCCCAGCGACTGCGACGGAACGTCGAAATAGATCGTGGCAGCCTGCGCCGGAACGGCAAGCATCGCGGTCGAGGCGACCATGGCGGCGACAAGCGAATTGAACCTACGGACGGACATGAAAATCTTACCCCCGATATGGCGCAACGTCTGCGCCATTCGCGGGGATGACGGGATTGAAAAGGTTTGCCTCCAAGTCGAAGCAAAAAAATTCAGCGGATCAGTTCGTAACCCGCCGCATTGGTCACGACACGCGCGTTCAGGCTCAGGGACACGGCCTGAAGAAACTGGTCCGGCCGGTCGAGATCGAAGCGACCGCCGATCTTTTCGCGCGCCAGTTCGGAATCGCCCACCGTGATCTTGCGCGTGAGATGCCGGTTGAACTCGCTCGCCGCCTCCGCCACGGATTCGTCGAGGAAAACGATCTCGCCCATCCGCCATGCCATCAGCGAGGCCACCTGCTCCGTGCTGCGCGTTTCCAGGCGCGGCGAGCCGTCCTCGACCAGGATGACCGAATCGTTGCGGCGCAAGGTCAGGCCGCTCGCGGTCTGCGGCAGATGCAGCGCCGCGCCGTCGACCAGCGTCAGTTCCGCATGGCCGTCCTCGATCCTGACGTCGAACAGGCCCGGCGCCAGCGGCAGCGAAGCGTCGTTGGCGCGCAAGGTCGCCGCGCCGCCGTGCCGCAAGTCCAGCGCCATCTCGCCGCGGTCCAGCCGAAGTGTCCGCTCGTGGCGGCCGAACCGCCAGGACAGTGCACTGTCAGTATTGAGGTAGGCGACACTGCCGTCGGGCAAGGCCACGCGCTTCGTCTCGCCAATCCCGGTCTTCGCCGAATCCCACGCATAGGCGCGCTCGGCCAGAAAGCCGGAGCCGAGCACGGCCATCGGCACGCCCACGGCGGCAACCTTGAGCCACTGCCGCCGACTGGCGCGCAAAGGCACGGCCGGGGCGACCGGAGCCCCGGCGATGCCCTCCCATTTCGCGACGATCCGCGCATAGGCCACGGCGTGGGCAGGATTGCCGGTGCGCCACGCCTCGAACTCATCCGGACGCGCGGTTCCCGCGTCCAGCGCCGCGAACCAGCGCGAGGCTTCCGCAAGAAGGGCATCCTGACCCAGAGGATCTTTCGAATTCGTCATGTATCGCGGCGTCTGCAGTGGGTTGCGATCGGCTAAGTGTCKGTCCTGAGACCCTTGTCTATCAAGCTGGCGCAAATCAGAGAAGCATCTTCTCCCGCACGTCTTCCGATGGTGCCTCGCAAGTGCGGTCCTGCGGGGTCAAGGCATGGGTCAGAAGTTCGACCGCGCGCGCCAGGCGCTTCTCGAAAGTGGAGACGCTGATGCCGAGATCGCTGGCGATCTCTCGCGGGGTTTCCTCTGCAAAGCGGCGGCGCACCAGCGCGATCCGGCAACGCTCCGGCAGGGTCGCGATAGCTTTCTGGACATGCGCCATCTGCATCCGCGCGGCGACGGTGCGGAAACTGTCGGGCGTATCGTCCGCAACGTCGTGCAGCGACAGTTCGGGCAGCGGCTGCATGGTCACGACCCGGGCCTGGCGAATACGCTCGATCGCCTGGTTGTGGATCATGCGCATCACATAGCCCGGCGGATTGGCAATGGCGCTCCACCCATCGAGCGTGAACAGCTTGGCGTAGACGTCCTGCACGATATCGCCCGCCTCCTCGTCATTGCGAACGGTGCGGCGCGCATAAGCGAGATAGGCCCGCTCATGCGGCAGGACTTCGTCGACGAACCAACGATCAATCGGGCGAACTTGAGGCGCGGTCACGGCGAATGGCTCGGCAGCGAGAAGAGGACGGCCCGCGACTAAGCGACTATAATGTAAGTTTTGCTACATGGACCGAGAATAGACGCTGCGTCGGTCCGGCGCGAATGGCATTGCATGGTTCTGCGGCCGGTAGAACCGGAGATGCTCTCACCGGCCGGCAGAAAGAATCGCGCCCTCGCGGCAGATCGCCGCGAGGTGCGGATCAGGCTTCGAAGCCCTTCAACGCGGCCGCAGCCTCGTCGAATGCCTTCCAGACCGTACCGGCAAGCGCCGCGCCCACGCTGCAGCGGCGGGCGCCCAGTCGCGCGTAATCCGGGATGGTGTCGAAACTGGCGACCAGCACGTTGACCGGTTTGGGCGCGACGGCGGCGATCAGTTCGGCAACGGCGCCATGATCGAGCATGAAAGGCACGAACAGGACATCCGCGCCGGCCTCGCTATAGGCGACCGCACGCGCGATCCATTCGGCGGCCGGCGTTTCCGGCGCGCGGAAGAATTCGCTTCGCCCCACCAGCAGGACATCGGGATCGAGCGCTTCGCGCACGGCCGCGATACGTTCGGCCCCGAGGCTTCGGTCGTAGATCGCGCTACCCGACCAATCCTCGATCGACAGGGCGGCAATGCCGGTGGCCGCCGCGCGCACGGCATTGGCGGCGACCGCCTCTGGCGCGTCCGCGAACCCGTTCTCGAAATCCGCATTCACCGGCAGGACGGTTGCCGCGACCAGCATTTCGAGATGCGCGACCGCTTCGTCGCAGCTCAGCTGGCCGTCATCCTTGCCCAGCGCCCAGGCCGCACCGGCACTGGTGGAGGCGATGGCCTGGAAACCCTGGGCTTCAAGCCGTTTCGCGCTGCCGGCATCCCAGGCATTGGGGAGAATGAAGAAGCCATCCTGGTGCAGTGCGCGAAAGCGGGCGCGTTTTTCCCCGGTGTTGAGCATGACGATTCCCGTTGAAAGTTCTCGTCATGTTCTATCTCGCCGAACACGATGCTGCAACCGGGATTAGACGCCGTCATGCTTCCGGCACCGCAGTCGCCGCCCCCGCAAGGGCCCGCGGGATTACCGCAGCGGTTCGATGATCGAGGCGATGTCCTGCTCTCCATGTCCGGACGCCGCCGCATCGAGGAACCGCTTCCGCGCCGCCTCCGCAATGGCGGACGGAATTCCGGCCTCGGCAAGAGCCTGACCGGCGTAGCTCAGGTCCTTCGCCATCAGCGGCACGAAGAAGTGCGGATCGTAGGCCCGGTCGAGCATGCGACGCGAGACGGCCTTGAGCAGCGGGCTGGCCGGGGCGCCTTCGGTGAGCACCGAGACGGCCTGCTCCACGTTGAGTCCGCGCTTTTCGAACAGCGCCAGGGCTTCGGCCAGGCTGGCCGCCTGGACGCCGCAGAGGAAGTTGTTGGCGAGCTTCACCGTGGCACCGCTGCCAACCGGGCCGAGATGGACCGTCGCGCTTCCCATCGCGTCGAGCACGGGACGCGCGGCTTCGAGGACGTCCGCTGCCCCGCCGACGAGGAAGCGCAGCGCGCCTTGCGCCGCCTGATCGCGGCTGCCGGTCACCGGTGCTTCCAGGAACCGCACGCCCCGCGCCTCGGCCAGCGCCGCCAGCTCGATCACCCAACCGCTGGTGAGCGTGCTGGAATCCAGGGCGATCGCCCCTTCGTGCATGGCCGCCAGAGCGCCGTCTTCGCCGGTCCAGACCGCGCGGGACACCGCATCGTCGGCAAGCATGGCGATGACGATCGCAGCCCCGTTTCCGGCATCCGCCGGTGAGGCCGCTATCCGCGCGCCCTCATCCGCCAGCGGCTGCGCCTTGTCCGCGCTGCGGTTCCACACGGCGACCTCGAAGCCCGCTGCCAGCAACTGCCGCGCCATGCCGGAGCCCATGATACCCAGGCCGAGCACGGCCACTTTCATCCTCGTCATCCGATCACCTTGAAGCGCGAGAGGGCATCCTCGTCGATTTCGAGGCCGAGCCCCGGAAGATTGTCGTCCAGGTCGATGTACCCATCCACCGCCTGCGGCTCACCCTTGAAGATGTACCAGAAGAGCTCGTTGCCGACTTCTACGTCCACCATCGGGAAGTACTCCGCAATCGGAGAATTGAGGCTGGCCATCACCACATGGTAATTGTGCATCTGCCCGGCATGGGGGACGACCGGGATGGAATAGGCTTCCGCCAGCGCCTGGATCTTGCGCGCGGCGGTGATGCCGCCCACCCGGTTGGTGTCGAACTGGAAGTAGTCGAGCGCCCTGGCCTCGATCATCTGGCGGAAGCCGAAGCTGGTGAATTCGTGCTCGCCCGCCGCGATGGGAGTAGTGCCGAAGCGGCGCAGCTCGTGATAGCCGTTGATGTCGTCGGGGATGATCGCCTCTTCCAGCCAGCGCAAGTTGAACGGCTCTATCAGCCGCATCATGCGCTTCGCATAGTCGAGGCTCCAGCCCATGTAGGCATCGGCCATGATGTCGATCTCGTCCCCCACGGTCTCGCGCACGGTGCGGAGCAGTTCGACGTTGCGGGCCATGCCCTCTGCGCCGTCGATGGGCCCCCAGCCGAAGCGCAGCTTCATCGCCTTGTAGCCTTGCGCCTTGTAGCGGGCGGCTTCCTGGGCGAGTTCGTCCAGCGGGACCGAATAGAGACGGCTGGCGTAGACCGGGATCTTCGCCTTGGTGCGCCCGCCCAGCAATCGGAATACCGGCTGTTTCGCAGACTTGCCCATGAGATCCCAGATCGCGATATCGAGCGCGGAAATGGCCACCAGCGCCACGCCCTTGCGCCCGAAGGCCATCGTCTTGCGGTACATGTGCTGCCAGAGAAACTCGCTGTCCCACGGATCCTGCCCGATCAGCAGGGGCGCGAGGTACTGGTCGATCATCTGCTTGGTGACGAGCGGCGCGAGCGCGGCATTGCCGATCCCGACGAGCCCCTGGTCGGTGAATATCTCCACGATCAGCCAGCCATGGAACGTGAAGGTGCCCATGGTCTCGGGCGACAGCATGGGGGACACGAGGTCCATGGGATTGGTGCAGAAATGCGGTGGCAGCGGCACGGTATCGCCCTGCCACTGGACGACGCGGGTGCGGACTTCGGTGATCTTCAAGGCAGGACCTTTCCTGAAAAATCAAGTTGCGAGATGCGGGGAATGGTGAGGCAGATCAGCGCGAAGGCGATCAGGTGGAGCATGGCGGCCACGGTCAGCACGGGCGGGTAGCCCAGCCCCATGTCGAGCGCCAAGCCTGCCGCCTGCCCCATGACGATGCCGCCGAAAGCGCCGCCCAGGCCGACCAGCCCGGCCAGCCGCCCCAGCGCGCGGCGCGGAACCAGGTCGGTCGGCAGGGTCATGACCAGGGTGGACCAACTCTGCTGGCCGAAGAAGGCGAGGCTGAAGATCGCGATCACGGCCGCGACCGAAGCGGTGGCCGGCACAAACATGACCCAGGGCATGCAGGCGGCGCTGGCGCCGAGCGCGATCTTGCGGGCGGCGTTGACCGAATGACCCGACGAAAGCAGGCGGCTCGACAGCCAGCCGCCGCAGAGGCTGCCCACGCCCGAGGCGGCATAGGGAATCCAACCGATGGTGGCGGCCTGCTTGAGGTCGAAGCCATGCGCCTCGAACAGGTACTTGGGCAGCCAGAACAAGTAGAAGTACCACGCGCCGTCGCTGAGGAACTTGGCGCAGACGACGCCGCGCACCTCGCGGCGGGCGACCAGCCCGGCCAGCGTCGGCGCGGGGCCGCTCGTCACTTCCGCGTCCGCGCTCTCGGACGGCGTGCGATAGGTCAGGAACCACCAGACCGCCCAGGCCAGGCCGAGGCCGCCGGTAAGAAAGAACACCCAGCGCCAGCTCGCCAGGCCGAACCAGTGGCCATAGGCCAGCACGCCTGCGATCAGCGGCGGTGCGATGACCGCGCCGACAGCCGTGCCGGCATTGACCAGTCCCATGGCCGCCGCGCGGTGGCGGGGCGCGAACCATTCGGCGATAGCGCGGGTGGCGGCGGGGAAGCCCCCGCCCTCCCCCATGCCCAGCAGCAGGCGGCTGACGACCAGTGCCGCGATCCCGCCCGCAAACCCGTGGCTGGCGCAGGCCAGGGACCAGAACACCATGATCGCCAGAAAGCCGGCGCGCGTTCCCACGCGGTCGAGCAGCCAGCCACCACCCAGGTACATCAGGCCATACGTGGCCAGGAAGGCGGAATCGAGGAAGGCCTTGGTCTGGTTGCCGATCGGGATATCGGCTTCGATATACTTGATCGCCCAGGGCAGGGTCTGGCGGTCGAGATAGCTGATGGCGATGGCGACGGCGATCATGGCCGCAATCGCCCAGCGTCCCCGTATCGGACCTGATCCTGTCTCAGGCCTTGCCCCTGTCCCTGTCCCTGTCCCTGCCCCTGTCCCGGCCACGGCTTCCACGTCCGCCATCCTCACTGGGCGTCGAGCATGACCAGGGCGACGCCCTGACGCGGCAGGCGCAGCGAGACACGGGCATCCTTGCCGCTTGCGCTCACGGCGATCCGCTCCGCCTGCATGCGCGACGCGGCTTCCAGCTGGGCATATTGGTTCTGGTCGGGAGACTGGGGCGATCCCATCTTCTGCCAGGCCGCGAAGGCATTGGCGTGATCGCGGTCCACCCGCCACAGGCTCGCCCCGGCAGGCGCGACCTTGAGGCCCTTGAGGTTGACGGTCACCTGGGCGTCGGGCCCGGCGACGTCATCGTCGTGATAGTGCCAGAGCAGCAGCGCCACTTTGCCCTCGGCCGTCCGCGTGGCGATGGAGCCGATGTCGGCATTGCCTTGCACGCCTTGCGCCATCACGGCTTCGAGCGGGATCTGCGCGGCGTTGACCGTCGCCAGCTTCGTCTCGCCAAGCTGGGCGAACATGCGGAATACGTTGAGCACCGGCAGGTCGACGCCATTCGTGGAAAGCTGGCGATAGCCGGCGAACCAGGGCTGGTCTTCGAACTCGAAGGACCAGGACAGCACGCCTTCCAGGTTGACCTTGCGCTTCTGCGCCAGTTCCCAGATCCGCGCGAAGCTGGCCGCCGTGTAGCTGGAATACATCGTGCCGTTGCGATAGTCGTTCTGCGGGCCGGGGCAGGCCGCGCAGCCCTCCGGATCGCTTTCGCCGATCACCACCGGCTTGCCCGCCAGCGCAGGGATCGACAGCACTTTGGTGAAACCGCCATCGGTCTCGCGCAGATGCGTGGCTATGCCCATGCGGACATGCCCGTCCACGAAGGAGGGCTTGCCCTTGGCATGGAACGAGAGAAAATCGGTGGGCGTGCCGGTCTCGCCGGTCGCATAGTTCTTCCCCGAGGATACGTGCTTGAGGAAACCGTCCATGAACGTGCCGCCGGGCCCCGCCACATCCGGCCCACCCACGCGCGCGCTCGGCAGGGCCTTGCGGATCGCTGCAATGGCGTAGTCGTGCAGCTTGTAGAATTCCTCGGGACTTGCCGACCAGTAGAAGTTGGAATTGGGTTCGTTCCAGACTTCGAAGTACCAGCTTTCCACCTCCGCCTTGCCGTAGCGCTCGATATTGTGGAGCGTCCACTGGCGCACCAGTTCCGCCCACTTCTCGTAATCCTTCGGCGGATAGGTCCAGCCGGTGGCGATCAGTTTGTAGTCGAAGCCTGGGCGCCAGCTATGCTGGTAAGGCGTACCCTTGGGCGCGCTGGAAAGCGCCTCCGGCATGAAGCCGATCTGGAGATAGGGCCGCACGCCGCGCGCCAGATAGGCGTCGATGATCCCGTCCACCACCGTCCAGTCGTAGACCGGCTTGCCGTCCTTGCCTTCGCTGTAGGCATTGGTGCTGCCCCACTTGAAGGCCGGCGTGCCGTCGCCCGAACTCAGGAGGTTATGAGCGCGGAAGTAGACCTGGCCGGACTTCAATTTGCCCAGTTCGACCAGCAGCTTGCGGCCGTCCTTCATCGTCGCGTAGTTCGGCTCGTCGGCGCCGAAGAACCGCCACACGGGGGGCAGCTTGCCCTCGGCCCGGGCGGTATCGACGGTGACGGTCACGTCCCTCGCGGTATCGGCCAGCGCCGTCCCGGCCTTGCCGGCCGCCGCCTGCGCATGGACCGGCAGGGGAAGCGTCATGAACGCGGCCATTGCAGCGATCGCCCTGGATATCGTCATCGGGTCATCCTCTTGAATGGGAGCATTGCCAAAGTCCTCACATCTTGGCCCGGAAACCGAGCGCGATGGTGCGGGTGTAAAGGACCGTATCGCGCGGGAAGAGCGCCGGGTCGTTGAAAGAGGTCTTGTAAAGGTTCTTCAACACATTGGTCGCGTCCAGCACGACCGTGAAGTCCGGATTGATCTCATAGGAGAATGACAGGTCAAGGTTGCTGATCTGTCCATTGGTGATGAAATTCGGATTGATGCCGGTGAAGTGCAGTCCGGCGTTGTACTTGTCGCGCCAGACATAGGATGCCCGGCCCGAGAAACCGCCCTTCTCATAGATCAGCGTCGCGCTGGCGGAATACTTGGAGACGTTCTGGAACGGGATGTCCATGTATCCGGTGACGCCCGGCAGGGGAGAGAGCGCCTTGTTCTTGCCGTCGATATAGGTGCCGTTCGCGCTCACGCCGATGCCGTCGAGCCAGGTGGGCAGCCCCTTGGGGAACAGGGTCACACCGCCCTCGATCCCCTGGATCTTGCCCGAGCCCGAGTTTTCCGGCCGGGTGATCTGGTAGACGCCGTTGTCGGCCCCGAGATAGTCGATATCGAAATTGCTGGTGACGGACTGGATGAAGCCCGTCACGTCGCGGCGGAACAGGGTGGCGGTGATCGAGCTGGACCGATCGATGTACCATTCCAGCGACAAGTCGTAATTGTCCGAGCGGATCGGCTTCAGGTCGGCATTGCCGCTGCTGCCGCGTCCGAAAGGCTGCTGTCCCGGGACGGGCGGCGTCAGCGTCACTGCCGGGTTGAGCTGGGCGAAGCTGGGCCGGGTGATCGTCTTGCTGGCGGCGAAGCGCAGGAACAGATTGTCCTTCAGCTTGTAGCGCAGCGCCAGGCTGGGCAGGACGTCGGTGCTCTCGTTGCGGATCGTGACGGGCGAGGTCGCCCCGCGCAGGACCAGGAAGGCGTTCGACGTGATGTCGGTGCGGATAACCCGCAAGCCGATCTGCCCGTCCAGCCGCCCCGCCTCGATATTGGCCTGCAGATAGCCGGCATAGTTCTTCTCGGTGATGTCGAAGTGCTGCGTATCCTGGAAAGCCGGATCGGCGGCGGCCAAGCCGAACGTCTGGCGCAAGTCGCCGATCCGATCGAGCAGGTAGCTGGTGGAAGGCGTCGCCCATTGCCGCACATAGGGCCGCGTGCCCTTGTAGAACCCGCCGGGAGTCAGCGTCATCAGGCCGGGCAGATCGTCCGCCTTGATGGAGTAGCACTTGACCGCGCCGGTGGCGGCGCAATTGACGGTCTGCACGAAGGAGTCCGACCTCGCATCCCGTTTGCTGATGCGGGCGCCGGCGTCGATCCCGGAAAAGATCAGGAATGGCGAGCGGTAGGAGACGTCCGCACGCCACGCCAGCTCCTTGCCGTCACCCACGGTGCGCGTCGTCGAGAGGCGCGAGAGATAATAGCGTGACGGATCGGCGATGTCGTCGGCGGGGAGCACGAAAGTCGGCGTTCCCGAACCATTGTTGAACACCGCATCCGTGCGCGCGGCGATGAAATCGACATCGAGGTTGTTGGCGATGTCGGTGGCCTTGGAGCGCGTATAGGAAAACTCGCTCGATGCCTCCCAGTCGCCGCTCTTCCAATCCGCCCCGAGCGCGCCCTGGTAGCGGTCCGCGGTGTTCTGGTAGGCTTGCCCGAACTGCGCCACGCGCCCGCCGGCGATGCTCAGCGACTGCACCAGCTTGGTGTCGTCCACGAACTGGAGCGGCGAGAGCAGCGTGCCGTTCATCGAGGTGAAGTTCTGGTTGCCGTTGCCCTTTTCGCGGTAGCCGTAGAACAGGCCGTCGGCATGGACGGTCAGCCGGTCGTCCGGCGCCCATTGCAGCGCGACGTTCACGGCGGGCCGCTTGCGCGTGCCGATCCGGTCGAAGGCGCCGATGACATCCGTGCGGAACACCCGTGGGTCGGCGGCGCCGGTACCGCGCGGGTCGAGCGGTACGCCGGGCGTGTAAGGCGCGCGGCTGTTGTCGAGATTGTAGCCGAAGTAGCCGCCGCCGAAGATGGTCTCGTCGCGGTAGCGGGTCTGGTGGAACGAAACGCTCACCAGCGCGCCGATCTCGCCCATGCCGGTGGACCAGCGATCGGTCAGCAATGCGCTGGCATAGGGATCGATCTTGTCGGCCTGCTCGCTGTAAACCTCACGGCCGGCCAGCGCGAGCTGGAAACCCTTGAAGTCGAACGGCCGCCTGGTCCGCACGTCGATAAGACCGGCGATGCCGCCTTCGAGCTGCTCCGCGGAACGGGACTTGTAGACGTCGACGCCGGCCACCAGATCCGCCGGAACGTCTGCAAGCGAGAGCGAGCGGCCGGTGGTGGTGAAGATATTGCGCCCATTGATGAGCGTCACCACATCGGGCAGCCCGCGGATCAGCACGGTGGCGGATTCCCCGCGGGCGCGCGGAGCGACCTGGACGCCGGGCACACGCTGGAGCGCTTCCACGACATTGTTGTCCGGCAGCTTGCCGATGTCCTCGGCCACGACCGAGTCGACCAGTTGCTGGGCGTTGCGCTTGATGTTCTGCGCGGAAGAGAGGCTGGCCCGCATGCCGGTGACGATGATGTCCTGGCTGGAAACGCCCGGGTCCGGCGCTTCGCCCCCGGCTGCCACGGCCTGAGCGGCATCCTGCGCAGAGTCTGGCCCGGAAACCTGTGCGGCGTTCCGTGCTGCGTCCTGAGCAGCGTGGGCGGTGCCTGATAGCGTGAAAAGGATGGCGATCGCGGATGCGCTGCCCAGACCAAATCCAGTTTTCATGATATCCCCTCCGAGTCTGTCTTTTATTTCTCATACTAGATTGCCGATCATTCCCAGCATGACAAGCCTGATTCCGGCATATCGCCGCCTCAGAGCCAAATTTGGCGTTTTTTTCTCATACTAGATGTGCGCGACAACGTCGCTCCGGGCTTGACGTCAGCGCGAGGACCGCAGACGAGGGGGGATGAGCGTTGAAGACGACCATCCCCTGTCGCGGCACGCGACGCAGCCGACACGGGCGATCCATGATCGGATCGCACACGACCTGGCGATCGCGATCGTCGGAGGCCGCTACCAGCCCGGCGAAATGCTTCCGGGGGAAGAGCGCTACAGCGCGGAACAGGGCGTTTCGCGCACCGCCTACCGGGAAGCCGTGCGTGTTCTTTCCGCCAAGGGCCTGGTCTATAGCCGCACCAAGAGCGGCACCCGCATCAACGAGCGTCTGCGCTGGAACATCCTAGACCTCGATGTTCTGGCCTGGATGTTCGAGGCCGGGCCGACGCCGGAATTCCTGCGGGACATCTTCGAACTGCGCACCGTGGTCGAACCCGCCGCAGCCCAGTTCGCGGCCATGCGCCGCGACGGACAGGACATCTCGCGCATGGGTCACGCGCTGGAGGAAATGCGCCGTTTCGGGCTACAGACCTCGGAAGGCCGTGCGGCGGACCAGAGCTTTCACAACCTGATCCTGATGGCCACCCGCAACGAGGCGCTCATCAATCTGGCCACTTCGGTGACCGCCGTGGTCGCCTGGACCACTCGCTTCGCCCGCGACGAACGCAAGGAATCGCGCGATCCCATGCCGGATCACGATGCCGTGTTCGACGCCATCCTGCGCGGGGACCCCGAAGACGCGCGGCTCAAGATGCTCGCCCTCATCGGCAATGCCTCGCGCGATGCGGGAATGTCGGGCGCTTAGAGGCCAGGACCTCGTTTATTTTTCATACGGGATTCGGCGCTTGCGACAGTTCCGTCAGCGACCCGTTCCGCTGCCGCCTGACGTCTTGCTGATGAAGGCGGCCACGTTGTCGTGAAGGGCGTGAAGTGACGGCAGGTGCGCGTAGACCATGTGGCCCGACTCGTAATACTGATACTCGACATTCGCCTGCAGGGCGGGTGGCACCGGCAAGTGCCGCATCTCGAACACGCCTTCGAAATAGGGCGTCGAAACGTCGTAATAGCCGCCGTTGACCATGACCTTCATCGTCGGATTCTGCTTCATCGCGATGGCCAGGTCCGGCAGCACATTGGGCAGCGCGATCAACGGCTTCCCGGCGGCGGGCGGCTTGTGCCGATAGTCCCAGCTGCCATAGATGCCGATGCCGGGCTTGAACTGCTTCTCGCCGCCCTCGCCCGCCGCGTAATGCAGAGTGCCGCGCGCATACTGGTTGAAGGCGGCAACGTAGGCGCCCTCCAGCGCCGCGCTCTGCGGGTCGTAGTCCGCCACTTTGCTGAGCGGATCGAGCGTCGCCCCGGCGAAGCGCGTGTCCAGAGTGCCGGTTGTCAGTCCCTGGTCCGACAGCAGTTCCTTCTGGAAAGCACCATATTCGATCCTGAGATTGGTCTTCAGGAGATAGTCGGCCGATAGGCCCGTATAGGCCGCCAGTCGGTCCGCGATTTGCCGCCGCTCGGCGTCGGTCAGCGCATTGCCCTTCATCAGCGCCTGGGCATATTCCCCGGTGGCGAAGGCCTCCACTTGCGCCAGAAACGCCTTGAGATCGTCCGGCCGGTCAGCCAGCTTGCGATGATACCATGCCGTCGCCGCGTAAGTCGGCAAGGCCACGATGTAGGGCAGATCGACCGAGGGATTGGACTGCGGATCGTCGGGCATCAGATCCCAGTTCAGGATGTCCGACAGCAGGATCACGCCGTTCAGGTCGATCGAACGCGCCTGCAGCGCCAGGGTCATGCCGGCCGCCCGCATCGTGCCGTAGCTTTCGCCGAACAGGTACTTGGGCGAATTCCAGCGACCGTATTTCGAGAGGAATTGCTCCACGAATTGCGAAAAGGCGTCGATGTCCTGGTCCACGCCATAGAAGGCCTTGGCCTTGTCCTTCCCCGCGATGCGGCTGAAGCCGGTGCCCGGTGCATCGATGAACACGAGGTCGCTGGCGTCGAGCAGGCTCGCGTCGTTATTGACGGTATTGTACGGCGCCGGCCCGGTATGGGCGCTGTCGGCGGTTTCCACCCGCACCGGACCGAAGGCGCCCATGTGGAGCCAGACGCTCGACGATCCGGGACCGCCGTTGAAAAGGAAGGTGATCGGGCGACCGGGCGTCCGCACGCCGTCCTTGAAATAGGCGGTGTAGAACATCGAGGCCTCGGCCTTGCCGCCCTTCTTTTCGTCCTCGTCTTCGGACGAACGGGCATCGAGGGCGTCGGTGTCTTCCCATCCCTTGGCATGAACCACCAGCGTGCCCGCCACGGCGTGGTAGGCCAGGCGCGATCCCGCGATCGAAACCGCGCCCGTGGACTGCACCGCTTCGGGCTGGAACAGCGCGGGGTTTTCGGCATCGCCCGCAGGCACGTCCGGCGCGCTGGCCGCAGGCGCGGCAAACGCGGCAGACGCGGCCAGGAGCGAGGCGAGCGGCAGGGCGGCCAAAGAATACTTCATCCAGCGTCTTTCGGGAAAATGCGGCCGCATCGTCAGGCCGCGATACCATTTTCGATGACACGCCCGCCCCGTTTCCGAATGGCCGGTGCGCCGCAATCCGCCCGGTGCGAGGGGATTATTCGTAATGCGGATCCTGGAGTGCGTTCATCCAGTCGGGACACTTGTTCTCCGCCTCGCCGCGAAAGGCTTCGCTGTTGAAGGCCATGAAATCGTGAGCGGCGTCCCGCGCCGTCATGTCGGCGGGGATGCGGTAGCTCGCCGCCACCGCGTCACCGCAAGCCGCGGTCCAGCCGGCGACGTCTCTTTCCCGCTGCATCCAGAGCTGGACCAGCCAGAGAAAATCGTGGCGCTTGTCCTGCATCGTCGGCATCATGCAAGTCCTTCAAAAGTGACAGAGACGCTTGGTTGCATGGCGGGATCGCCCGTGCAACCTCCCGCACGCCCCGCTTCGAAAAATCGACCTGTTCCCGAGGCCGCGATATCTCAGGCACCATGACCGGCCGCCTCGCCTGCCGCATTGTGCAGGCCCGCGCCCAGGGCGAGAACGGTGCGGGCGTGCCTGCCCGCCACGGCGGCGCGGTCCGCGCCGTAGCCGCCGCCCAGAGTGCTCGCCAAGGGGAGGCCGCGCCGCCGCGCTTCGCGCGCGACCATCCGGTCCCGCGCGAGCAGGCCGTCATCGGACAGCGCCAGTCGGCCCAGTCGGTCGTCACCATGAGCGTCGACACCGGCCTGCATGAGGATCAGGTCCGGCATGAATTCATCGAGCACACCCGGCAGCGTGCGGCCAAGGATATCCATGTAGGCGGCATCGCCCATCCCGTCGGGCAGCGCGATATCCAGGGAGGAGCGCGCCTTACGGGTGGGGAAGTTCTTCTCCGCATGGAGGGACAAGGTGAATATGTCGCCGCGACCGGCAGTCAGCGCCGCGGTGCCGTCTCCCTGGTGAACGTCGAGGTCCAGGATCAGGATATGGGCGGCATCGCCCTCCTCGATCAGCCGGTTCGCGGCCACGGCCAGATCGTTGAACACGCAGTAGCCCGCCCCTGTATCCGCCAGCGCGTGATGACTGCCGCCCGCGCTGTTGGCCGCATAGCCGTGCCGCAAGGCGAGCTTCGCCGCGAGCCAGGTGCCGCCGACGGAAAGCTGCGATCTCCGGGAAATGCCCGCGTCCACCGCAAACCCGATCCTGCGCACCTTGGCGGCCGGAACGGTGCAGCTGAGAACTTCCTCGACATAGTCCGGGTCATGGACGGCTTCGAGCCAGCGGCGCGGCATCGCTTCCGGCAGGTGCTCGGTCATGGGCGCATGGCTGGCGCGAAGCGCGTGCATCACCAGCGCATATTTGTCGTGAAGAAATGTCCCGGCCGCCCTTGTCGGGACCACATATGCGGGATGGTGGACGACATGCAGCATCGCCCGGCAGACTAGCGGTCCCGGCAGTGGCCGTCGAGCCCGCGCACCAGAGCCGGCGCGGGCC
Organism: Novosphingobium sp. YAF33; assembly: GCF_052113265.1. NCBI lineage: Bacteria > Pseudomonadati > Pseudomonadota > Alphaproteobacteria > Sphingomonadales > Sphingomonadaceae > Novosphingobium > Novosphingobium sp. YAF33. Next base: position 209,556 of record NZ_JBFRCW010000005.1, on the reverse strand, counting down.
CGCTTGCCGATCGCCCGGCGCTAGAGTCCCGGGCTGCCGATTGCCAGCAGGGCAAACGTCGCCAGCCAGTGCTCGCCCATATAGTCGCCCGCGACATGAGGCAGCGCGGCCTGCAGATGCCGTTCGGCTATCGCGGCGCCTTCGCGGCGGACGAAATGGCCCTCGGGCAGCCGCGCCGCTATCTGGCGCCAGCACCAGGCCCGGCTGAGGTTCAGCCCGTCGAGATGCGCGATCTTGCCGTCAGTGCGGTCCGAAACGAAAGCCGGAACCGTGAGAGTCCGGGGCTGCCCCTCGGCAATGTCCGGGAGGAAAGCATCGAACCAGAGCGCGAAGGCGGCCGGGGGCAGGACGCGGCTCATGGCCAGGGCCTCGGTCAGTGTCGGCGAGAGGAATTCGTCGCCCGACGGCTCCCAGGCCTGGGCCGCGCGGTCCTCGGCGAACCAGTCCTGCAGCCGGCTCTCGATCAGACCGGCAAGGTCGGCGCGCCGCGATGCCGCCCATTCATGGGCCAGGACAAGCGCGAAGGCCGAATTGCTGTGGATGCCGTGGCGGATCGGGTAAGTGAGCTTCGGCAGGTAGTCCGCGAAACGCTGCGCGAAGATATCCGCCAGCGGTGCCAGGGCCTCCGCCCAGGCGCCATCCTCATGCAGCGAGAGTTCGTGATGGAGCGCCAGCAGCCATCCCCAACCGTAAGGCCGTTCGAAGCCCTGCGACAGGGGGCGGGCCAGATAGGCGATCTCGCCGGCGATCTTCCCGGGCACCAGCATCGCATCCGCATGCGCGCGAATGGCCGGCGCTTCCGGGATCTGGGGGAACTGGCGCAGCAGCCGCATCACCTGCCACCAGCCATGGACGCAGCTGTGCCAGTCGAAACTGCCGTAGAACACGGGATGCATCGCGGAAGGCGTCTGCGCGTCCTCCGGCCCGGCGAGCACATGGTCGAGCTTGTTGGGATATTCGCGGCCGAGGTGGCCAAGGGTGAGCTGCGCAAAGCGCGAGGCGTGTTCCGCCGTCAGGATCGTGGTCATCGCGAGAACCCCAGGAAGTAGAGAAGGAATATATTGGCCACCAGCATGGCCAGCGCGGTGGGCGCCTGCGCGCGAATGACGCCGTAAGTGTCGCGCAAGTTCAGCAGGGCCGCCGGCACCAGGTTGAAATTCGCCGCCATGGGCGTGAGCAGCGTGCCGCAGAACCCGGCCAGCATGCCGATCGCGGCCACGGCTGCCGGGTCGCCGTGCTGCACGTTGACCAGCAGAGGCGCGCCCATCGCCGCGAACATGACCGGAAACGCGGCCAGGGCATTGCCCATCAGCACGGTGAGAAGCGCCATGCCCGTGCAATAGAGCGCCACTTGCGCCAGCAGGCTGCCGCCGGTGTCGACGTAGTCCAGCAGGTGCCCCACCGCCGAACCCATTCCCGCCGCGGCGTAGATGATGCCAAGGCTGGCGAGGAGCTGAGGCATCAGGATCGCCCAGCCCAGGCCGTCGGCCAGCCGCACACCTTCGCGCAGCGGCGCCTGCGCCTTCGTCCGGAACCAGACCATGCAGATCACGGTCGAGACCACCGCCCCCAGCGCCAGCGAGACCAGCGTGGCGTCGGAAGCCTTGACGATCCCGGGCACCGACTTGAACAGCACCGTTCCTCCCAGCGCTATGGCCGGGATGGCCAGGGCAGGCAGGAACAGGCGGTTGCCGTAACGCCGGGCAGAGGCTTCCAGCGCGGTTGCGCTCGCGGTCCCGTCACTCTCGGGCGGCGCCGCTCCGGTACGTCCCGAAGCCGCGACGACGACGATGACGATGGCGAGCAGACCGTTGGCCATGTCGCCGATATAGTCGCCCAGCAGGAAGCTCAGCGCGATCAGCCCCCAGAGGAGCGCCGTGGCGCGGCCCTTGCGGTCCCGGCGGTGCCACGCCGTGACCAGCGCGAAGCCAAGAAACATGGCGCCCGCCAGCGCATAGACGAGTTCGAGGCCGATCACGCTGCCGAATCCGTCGATGAATCTGCAGCAGCATCCGCATCTGGGCGCTTCCGGCGATCCAGCAGCATCACCCGCGTGCCATGGATCAGCAAGGCCGCGATCGCCGTCGGCACGGCCCACATCGAAAGCGCGAAGGGTTCGGCCTTCATGCCATAGCCTTCCATCACGCCTTTCATCAGCAGGATGGAGCCGATCGCGAGAAAGATGTCCTCCCCGAAGAACAGGCCGATGTTGTCCGTCGCCGCCGCGAGCGCTTTCGCGCGGTCGCTGTCGTGCCCCGATCCGTCCTTCTCGGCCGCCGCTTCCGCCATCGGCGCCAGCATGGGACGCACCATCGTCACTTGTCCGCCAAGTTGCGTCAGGCCCACGGCGGAAGTCAGCTGGCGGGCGAGCAGGTAAGCCAGCAGCAGGCGGCCCAGCGTGATGCCGCGCAAACCGCGCATGAGCTGTTTCGCGCGCTCCTGCAGCCCATGGCGTTCCAGCAGCCCGATGGTGGGGATCACCAGGAAGACCGCCGTGACGAACTTGTTGGCATTGAAGGCGGCGCCGAACCGGGCGAGCAGGTCGAGGAACGGCAGGCCCGCCGCCAGCCCCGCCGTAGCGGCCGAAGCCAGCACCACGGCCAGCGGATTGACCCGGACGACGAGCCCGGCGACCAGGACGACGACGGCTAACAGAACCAGCATGTCATGCTTTCCCCTCGAAGCGGTTCAGACCGCGGCGTCGGAATCGGCCGGCGCCCCGAAGCCGCCGCCGCCCGGCGTTTCTATGACGATGGCGTCGCCGGGTGCCAGCGGCGTTTCCGCCGTGCCGGCCAGATCGCTCCGCGATCCGTCCCGGCGCTCCACCCATTGCCGGCCCGGCTGCCCCGCCGCGCCGCCGTCGAGACCGAACGGCCCTTCGCTACGCCGCGACGAAACGATGGTGGCGGTCAGCGGCTCCAGCGCCATGATCCTGCGCACCACGCCGTCACCGCCGCGATGCCGCCCCTCTCCGCCCGATCCCTTGCGGATCGCAAACGTTTCGAGCCGCACCGGGTAGCGCATTTCCAGCACTTCGGGATCGGTGATGCGCGTGTTGGTCATGTGGGTGTGAACGGCAGAAGCCCCGTGCGCGCGCGGACTGGCCCCGGCGCCTCCGCATATCGTCTCGTAGTACTGCACCCGCTCGTTGCCGAACAGGAAGTTGTTCATCGTCGCCTGCGCGCTGGCCGTGGCGCCGAGCGCGCCGAGCAGGGCATTGCAGACCGCCTGGCTCACCTCGGTATTGCCGGCCACCACCGCCGCGCCGGGATGGGGCGAGAGGAAAGTTCCCTCCGGCACGACGATGTCGAGCGGCACGAGGCACCCTTCGTTGAGCGGCAGGTCGGCATCGACGAGGCAGCGGAAAGCATAGAGCACCGAAGCGCGCGTGACGGCAGGCGGGGCGTTGAAGTTGCCCGGCCGCTGTGCATCGGTGCCGGTGAAGTCGATCGTGGCGCTGCGGCGCGCGCGGTCCACCGTCACGCTCACCCGCAGGCGGGCGCCGTCGTCCATGCGGTAATCGAATACACCGTCGCCGATCCGGTCGATCACCCGGCGCAGGCTCTCTTCGGCATTGGCCATCATGTGGCCGACATATGTCGAGACCGTCGGCCAGCCATAGCGGCGCATCAGGCCCAGGATCTCGCGGATGCCGGTCTCGTTGGCCGCAACCTGGGCCTTGAGATCGGCGACGTTCATGTCGGGATTGCGCGCCGGATAGCGGGCAGAGCACAGCAGTTCGCGCAAGGCCGCCTCGCGGAATGCACCGCCTTCGAGCAGGAGGAAATCGTCGATGACGACGCCTTCCTCCTCCAGGCTGGTCGAATCCGCAGGCGTGGAGCCCGGCGCGATGCCCCCGATGTCGGCATGATGGCCGCGGTTGGCCACGAAGAAGCGGATGTGCTCGCCCGCCTCGTCGAAGACCGGCGCCACCAGGGTGACATCGGGCAAGTGAGTGCCGCCGCGGTAGGGATCGTTGAGCGCGACCATGTCCCCGGGCTGGAGGCTGTCGCCCCGCGCGGCCAGCACCGCACGCACGCTCTCGCCCATCGCGCCGAGATGGACCGGCACATGCGGGGCATTGGCGATCAGCTGGCCGCCCGCGTCGAAGAGCGCGCAGGAGAAATCGAGCCGCTCCTTGATATTGACGCTGGTGGAGGTATGCCGCAGCACCGCGCCCATCTGCTCGGCAACGGCCATGAACATGTTGTTGAACAGTTCGAGCATCATAGGATCGGCCACGCCGCCATCGTCGCGGCGCTTGCGGTCTGCCGATGCGCCTTCCTGCCGCAGGACGAGGTTGCCCCAGTCGTCGGTCGTTGCCGTCCAGCCGGGTTCCACCACCGTGGTGGCCAGCGGCTCGCGAACGAGCGCCGGGCCGACGATGCGGTCCCCCGCCAGCAAAGCCGCGCGGTCATGAACGTCGGCCAGGGCCTCCGCGCCGTTCGCCCAGAGCGGCATGCGCGTGAGCACCGGCGGCAGCGCGCCTTCCGGCCGCCGCGCCAGTCGCGGCATCGCCGCCGGTTCGCCCGGCAGGATCACTTCCACCTCGATACTGTCGATCACCAGCCCGCGACCTGGCGTGGAGAACCCGAAACGCGCGACATGCGCCGCATCGAAGGCCAGGGTCATGGCGGCATCATCGTCCAGCGCAACGGCAATGCCGGTATCCGTGCCTTCGTAGCGCAAATGCACGCGGGCCTCGGTCCGCAGCAGCGCTTCGTCGCCGGACTGCACGATCGAGCGGGCCAGCTCCGCCGCGATCTGCCGCGCATCCGCGCTTGCCGCGGCGGCCGCAGCGCCATCGAGCGGGCGCTCCACGGCCACGCGGCGCACTTCGCTGCGGTCGGCCAGGCCCATGCCATAGGCCGACAGGACGCCCGCGAAGGGATGGATGAAGACCGTGGAGATGCCCAGTTCCTGCGCGACCATGCAGGCATGCTGGCCGCCAGCGCCGCCGAAGCACTGCAAGGTGAAATCGGCAAGGTCGTTCCCGCGCTCGGTGGAGACTTCCTTGATGGCGCGCGCCATGGCGGCCACGGCCACGCGCACGAAGCTCTCTGCCACTTCGCGGGGGTCGGAAGACCGCCCCGTCGCCGCCGCGACCTCCTGTGCGAGCGCGGCAAAGCCCTGTGCCACCACTTCGCGGTCCAGCGGCAGGGTTCCTTCCGGCCCGAAGATCGCCGGGAAGAACGCGGGCGCGATCCGGCCCAGCATGACATTGGCATCGGTTACCGTCAGCGGGCCGCCGCGGCGATAACAGGCCGGCCCCGGATCGGCCGCAGCACTGTCCGGCCCGACGCGGTAGCGCGCGCCGTCGAAGTGCAGGATCGATCCGCCCCCCGCCGCCACCGTATTGATCGCGATCATCGGCACGCGGACTTTGGCACCCGCCACTTCGGCGTCGACCACCCGCTCCAGCGCCCCGGCATAAAGCGCCACGTCGGTGGACGTGCCGCCCATGTCGAAGCCGATGATGCGATCGAAGCCTGCCGCCTGCGCGGTCCGGGCCGCGCCGATCACGCCTCCTGCCGGGCCGGACAGGATCGCGTCCTTGCCGTGGAACTTGTCATGCTCGGTGAGGCCGCCGTTGGACTGCATGAAATAGAGCGGCACATCGCCCAGCCGGTCCACCACGCGGCCCACGTAGTCGCTCAATACGGGCGAGAGATAGGCATCGACCACGGCCGTCGACGCGCGCGGCACCAGGCCCAGCAGCGCGCTGGTGCCGTGGCTGGTGGAGACTTGCGTGAAGCCGGCCTCCCTGGCCAGTTCCGCCAGCCGCTGCTCGGCCGCGGGGTATTTCCAGCCATGCGCCAGGGCGATGGCGCAGGCCGATATCCCCTCTGCCCGGTGGCGGGCGAACATCCGCGCCGCCGCGTCCTCGTCCAGTTCCGAGATCGTCTGGCCATGTACGTCGCAGCGCCCACCCACTTCCTCGACAGCCGTATAGAGCTGCGAAGGTCGCCGGATATCCAGCGCGAACAGGTCGGGACGGCTCTGGTCGCCGATCTCCAGCAAGTCGCCGAACCCTTCGTCGAGGACCAGGAGCAGCGATGCGCCCTGCCGCTCCAGCAGGGCATTGGTGGCGACGGTGGTGCCCATCTTCACCTCGGCCACCAGTCCTTGGGGCAGAGGCTCGTCCGCCTCCAGCCCCAGCAGGCTGCGAATGCCGGCGGTGGCGGCATCGCGGTAACGCTGCGGGTTTTCGCTGAGCAACTTGGTAGAAACGAAAGTGCCGTCCGGCCTGCGGCCGACGATGTCGGTGAACGTGCCGCCACGGTCTATCCAGAACTGCCAACCCGACGACATCGCACACTCCGATATTTTATCGATAAATTATCAATGAGGGGTCTTGGCCCCGCCTGTCAAGCTGGGTGCAGGCAGGCCCGGCATCATTGACAAGCGCTCCGCCGGGATTTCATAAAACCGCATGAGCGCCATCGAACCGGGTCCGATCATTTCCTCCGCCCATCTGGCAGATGGCGCGTCTCCCGCCCTTTCCGAGCTGGAATTCAGCCTGACGCTGGCGGCCAATGCCTACCAGAAATGGATCGTGCGCTGCGCCGCTGCGGCCGGCCAGCAGCTCGCGCCGCTGGAAGTGCTGGTGCTCCACTCCGTCCGCCACCGCGACCGCCCGAAGCGGTTCATGGACCTCATGCTGGTGCTTCATGTCGAGGATGCGCATCTGGTGAACTACGCCGTGCGCAAGCTCTCCCGCGCCGGACTGGTGGAGACGCGCAAAGTCGGCAAGGAAAAGGTCATCGAAGTGACCCCTGCCGGCATCGCATTCTGCGACGCCTATCGCGCAATCCGCGAGAAAGTGCTGGTCGGCGACGTGAAGTCCTCCCTCAGCGAGGAAACGCTCTCGCAGATGGCCGAAGCGCTGCGCATGCTCTCGGGAGACTACAGCCAGGCCGCCCGCGCCGCCGCCACGTTGTGACCGGCTGAACCGGCCGGACGCGCTGCATCCGCGTCCGCAGGATCAGTCCCCGAACGAAAATGCTGATAATGCGATTGATTCGCATATGCAAAATAGCCTATTGCGCTGCAGCATTTTGACAGGGGCGCGACATTTCCAGGTTAGCAATTCTGAAGTCACTGGCGCTGGCGGCGCCGGTCCTTTCCACTGCGGCATGGGCTGCCGAAGAAAACGACCCGATCGTCGTGAATGGACGGTCCGAAGGAATCTACGGCATTTCCACCGCAAGCACCGGCATGAAGATCGACGTGCCCGTGCTGAAGACGCCGCAATCGATCACGGCGATCTCCAACGCCGTGATCCTGGAGCAATCGGCCGAAACGCTGACCGACGTGCTGCGCAACGTCAGCGGCATCACCGAGGCGAATTCGTTCGGCAACACCGGCGACAATTTCATGATCCGCGGCTTCGAGAGCGGCCAGGGCTCGGTCCTGCGAGACGGCTACCTGAGCGTGCAGGTGCGCGCGCTCAATGCCTCGACCGAGCGGGTGGAAGTGCTCAAGGGCCCGGCTTCGCTGCTTTACGGCCGCTTCGAGCCCGGCGGCCTGGTGAACGTGGTGACGAAGAAGCCGCTCGACAGTTTCCATTACAACATCAGTGCCAATGCCAGCACGCGCGGACAGAGCCGGCAGATGGCCGACGTTACCGGCCCGCTTGGCGGCGGCTTCGCATTCCGCCTGATCGGCGAGCGCGAGGACAGCGACTACTGGCGCCCGCACGGACATGACATCGAACGCACGTTCGTGGCCCCCAGCCTCTCGTGGAGCGGCCATGGCTTCAGCCTTCTGGCCACTTACGAATATACCGACAGCACCCAGCCCTTCGACCGCGGCCGCGTATACTACAACGGCAAGCGGCTCGACACGCCCGCCACGCGGTACTTCGGAGAAGCGTTCACCACGCTGAAGCAGAGGCTTCATTCGGGGAACGTCCTGCTTGGCTACGCTTTCGCGCCGGGCTGGCGAATGGAGGCGAAGTACGCCATCCAGCGCACTTCGGGTTCCGACCTTCAGGTGCGCCCGCGCAGCCTGGTGGTCGGCGCCGACGGCGAAGCGACCGGCGAACTCATCCGCAGTCTCGACGGCAACCGCGACCTTCACGACAACCGTGACTATCTCTCGCTCAACCTGCACGGCGATGTGCAGATGCTGGGCATGCGCCACAAGCTGCTGTTCGGCGCGGATTACGAGACTTACGAAAGCCTGCGCGGCTTCCAGGTGGATTCGCCGCGACGAGGCGGTTTCAACATATACGATCCGGTCTACGGCCTGCTGGACCAGAACCTCGCGGAGCTGACTGTCACCCCCAATTCGGCAACGGTCGATCGCTACAGGACGGCCGGTCTCTACGTTCAGGACCTGGTGATGCTGGACGACGCCTGGACGCTGGTGCTGGGCGGCCGCTACGAGACCTTCCGGGACTTCACGCAAAGCGGCTCGAACGTCAGCGACCGTTCGAAGACCGATACTTTCCTGCCGCGGCTGGGACTGGTCTTTCAACCTCGCCCGAACATGTCGGTCTATGCCAGCTATTCGCGCGCCTTCGCGCCGAACCCCTCGGTTCCCGCCGAGGGCAGCCAGCCGGCTTCCGGGCCCTTCCCGCCCGAGCGCAGCCGCAGCTACGAAGTGGGGCTGAAGGCCGAGCTGTTTTCCGGCGTCACCACCACTCTGGCCGTCTACGACATCCGGAAGAACAACGTCCTGGAAACGGTGGATATCGGCGACGGCAATACGATCACCGAAGCCCGCGACAAGGTCACCTCGCGCGGGGTGGAATTCGATCTCGCCGGTGAGATCACGCGCCGCCTGAGCGTGATCCTGTCCTATGCCTACACGGACGCCCGGAACCCGCAGAGCACATTCCAGGACAATGTCGTGAACGTGGCGCGGCATACCGGCAGTCTGGCGCTGTCCTACCGGCCCGGCGGCGCGCTGGACGGTCTTTCGCTCGGCGGCGGCGCCTATCGCGTCGCCCGGCGTTATGGCGGGCTTTCCCAGGCCCCGAACGGATCGACGAGCGTGCCCTTCTTCCTGGACGGCTACACGACGTTCGACCTCAACGCCGGCTACGCCTTCGAAGTCGCCTCCGGACAAAGCGCTTATGCCCGCATGACGCTGCGAAACCTGACCAACCGCGATTACGACCAGTCCGCCGGCAATGCCCTGCGCGTCGTTCCCGGGCAGGCGCGGACCCTGTTCGCCACGATCGGGATGCGGATGTAGCGGCCTTGAAGAGAGGGCCGCGTTCGTTCCGGCGCGGCCCTCTCACGGTTCGATCGGAGCGCCCGCTTACCAGACGACGATGGGGTTGCGCGCCTTCAGCTCGTCGATCCGCCGCTTGGCCGCCAGCATGCCGGCCATTTCGGATGCGCCCTTCGGATAGGCCATGGCCTGCCAGTTGCTTACCCCGCCCCGGGATGTCGGCGGATAGGGCCCGTCGATCCAGTAACCGGGAATGCTCGCTTCCAGAGCATCCAGCAGTTCGCGAAGGGTACCGCGGCTGATGGTGTCATTTGTCATGACTCAGAAAACGATGAGGCGGCCGAAGGCTGCCTTGCCCTGCCTCGCCTTGTCGATAAGTACGCCGGGCAACAGGAACCCGCGGTTCGTCCGCTCCGGGGCGCGATCGTCCCGCTACCGTAAAACCTCCGGGTTTATCCGCGCCTTGCGATCTGCCACAGCTTGCGCCGATGACTGCGCTCCCACACCATCATGACCGCCGGATAAAGGGGCGAATGATAGATTTGCGGGCGAGCGATCTGCCCCTGCTGGTCCTCTACGCGCTCGCGTTCGCGCTGCTGCACTGGACGGCCAGCCCTTGGAGCGGTGCGGGCTTCTTCTCGCTATGGTACCCGCCCGCGGGTCTGCGTTTCGCGGTGCTGTGGAGCCGCGGCGCCCGCTTCGCGCCCTGGCTGGTCCTTGCCGAACTGGCCGCAGACTTCAGCTCCGGCGTCATCGACATCGGCGCTCCGGGCCTGCTTCAGGCGGTGATCGGCGCGATGCGACCGGGGCTGACGTATGGCCTGGCGCTGGCCGTCACGCGCGGGATTGCGCGAGGCAAGGACGACACCTTTTCGCTGCCGCCGATGATGATGGGGCTGGCCGCGGTTGCGGCACCGGCGCTCAATGCCCTGCTCGTGGCGCCCATCGACGCCCTGCTGCCGGCCGATGCCGGGCGATACCGCATCGGTGTGGACATCGCGATCTCGCTTACCGGGCTAGCCGTGGGAGACCTGCTCGGCATCCTTGTGCTGGCGCCGCCCCTGCTGTGGATCGCGGCGCTGACGGGCGGCCCGCGGCAGGCTCTGCCCCGGCCGCCCTCGCGGCGGGCGGTACTGGAGGATGCGCTCGTCCTGTCGGGCTGCCTGCTGCTGACGATTGCCCTGTGGCGCGCCGGGCTGGGCGCGCAGCCGGCGCCGGGACTGCTGGCGGGCGCCTGGATCGGCCTGCGCCACGGCCGCATTGCCGCCTGGCTGGCGATCGTGGCGCAAGTCCTGGCCTTCCTTCCCTATTCGTCCGGCCAGTTGGACGATGCGACGCGGCTGGAGCTGCATCTGGGCATTGCCGCGGTCGTGCTGGTCACCTGGCTCGCGGGGAGCTTCTCCGACGCGCAGAAGACCGCGCGGATCATGCTGGAGAGACGCAATCGCCTGCTGTTCCAGGCCGAGCGACTCAAGACCCTGAGAGCGATGTCGGTGGCGGTGATCCACGAGATCAGCCAGCCGCTCTCCACCCTGGCCATCGAAGCCGGCCACCTCGCCCGGGCGACCGAACATCTTGACGCCGACATCGCCGAGAGCGCGGCGCTGGTCGATCGCAAGGCGCGCGACTTATCCGACCTCGTGCGCCGCCTGCGCCGCTTCGGCGGCCGCGACGTGGACGAGCCCTCGCTGCTGCCCGTTTCGATGTTGCTGCAGACCGCCTGCCAGATCGTCGCGGCCGAATTACGCGCGTCCGGCGGCCGGGTCGATTGTCTCGGCATCGCCCCGGACCTTGCCGTTCAGGCGCAGGAGATCGAAATGACACAGGCGCTTGTGAACCTGCTGCGCAACGCCGTCGCGGCCAGCCCCGGCGAAACGATCGCGCTGCGCGCCGGGGCCGTCGCCGACGAAGTCCGCATCGAAGTGACCAATCCGCTCCTGGCCGCACGGAAAACCGACGCTCAGCCCCTGGGGGCGGGCATGGGAATCGGTCTCGTCATTGCCCGCACCATCGTGGAGGCGCATGGCGGCACGCTCGTCCGGCAGGACGACCTCGATACCGCGCGCTTCGTTCTGTCCCTGCCTCTCGTCGCCGGACCCCTGCCATGACCGACCCCGCCGCCTCTCCCGCTGCCTCTCCCGCTGCCTCTCCCGCCGCCCCTCTCGTCGCCGTGCTGGACGACGATGCCGATCTCGGCGCCAGCGTGGCGCGATTGCTGGCGCGCAACCGGATGGATGCGCGGGCCTTCACGGACCCGCGGGCGCTTCTGGCCATCCTGCCCGATTGCGCGTTCGGATGCGTCATCAGCGACATCCAGATGGGCGAGATGGACGGCTTTGCCTTCGCCGACGCCTTGCGCGCCCGCGATCCGGCCGTGTCGCTGGTGTTCATGACCGCCTGGCCGACGACCGCCCATGCCGTCGATGCGGTGCGCCGCCACGGCGGGATCGACTATCTCGAAAAGCCGATCGACGAACCGCGCCTGATCGCCGCCGTGGCCGAAGGCCTGGGCTGGTCCGCGCGGGAGCGGCGCATCGCCGCCATGACCGCCGCCTTCACCCGGCGCGAGCGCGACGTGTTCGACCTGCTGGTGCGCGGCCACTCCAACAAGGAGATCGCCGAGCGCCTGGCGATCTCCGCGCGGACGGTGGAAGATCACCGCGCGGCCATCGTCACCAAGACAAGGACCAACGGCCTGGCCCAGCTCATCGCTCTCAGCCGCGGGGAAGCGGTCTAGGTTTCCGGCCCCCAATTTCGGAACACCGGGAATTTCCCGGATCGACCCGGCACTTGCCCCGCGCCAGTTTCCCCATGCGACCCGAAGGCCTGTCCGAATTCCACAATGGACCAGGCTGCCCTGGCCGGCCAGGCTCCCGAGCCTGCGCCGGCCTTTTCGCAAGCTCCCGGTCCATCGTGAAGTCCGGTTTGCCCAAGGGCACCATCGGGGCGATGGCGCCGTCAGTAGGGTCAGGCCGCGTTCTGCAGACCGGCGGCACCGTCCCGCGCCAATGCCTGCTGGGCGGCGGGGCGCTGGCGGCACCGCGCGACATAGGCGTCCATAGCGGCATCTTCGGGGAACGCCCGGCGGGCGAAGTTCAGCGCGCTGCCGATGAGAATGTCGGCAGCCGTAAACTGCTCGCCCATGACGTAGGGACCCGCCGCAAAGGCACTGGCCAGCTTTCGCAGCACCGCATCGTAGCCGCGCCGCTTCTCTGGCGATCCTTCGAGTTCTCCCGTAAATCCGGCAAAGAGAGCCGGCTCCATTTCCGCCACATACCAGGCCATCCAGGTCAGGTATTCACCGCGGCGCGGATCGCCGGGCTTCGGCGCCAGGCCCTGCTCGGGAAAGGCATCCGCGAGGTAGAGGGCGATGGCCTGCGATTCTGCCAGAAAGACACCGTCATGGTCCAGCGCCGGCACGCGCTTCTCGGGATGGGGGTTGGATGCGTCCGGAGTGCCCTCTCCCGTCATCGGGCGAAAGATGGTCACTGGCCGGATTTCGTAGGACGCGCCCAATTCCTCCAGCATCCAGACGATGCGGGAGGAACGCGAATTCGGCGCATGGAACAAAGTGAGCATCGGTAGGTCTCCTGGAATTCTCGCGGCGCATGGTCACGCCGCGAAGTTCCCGATAGAGAAGCCCTACTGACAGCATAATGTCAGTAGGAGGCATGCGATGCGACGGGCGGACCGACTTTTCCAGATCATCCAGATCCTCAGGCGGTCGTCGCGGGCGGTGACGGCGGGAGAGATCGCCGGCGAACTCGAAGTCTCGCAGCGCACCGTCTATCGCGACATCGCCGACCTCGTCGGGCAGCGCGTCCCGATCCGCGGCGAGACCGGCTTCGGCTATATCCTCGACGACGCGTTCGACATGCCGCCGCTGATGCTGACGACGGACGAGATCGAGGCTGCCGTGCTGGGCGCGCAATGGGTGATGGGCCGCGGCGATCCGGTGCTGGCCCGCGCCGCGCGGGACCTCATCGCCAAGATCACCTGCGTCGCGCCCGAACGCTTGCGCTCGGTCATCGCCACGCCCTCCATCGGCACGCCGTCCAGCGGGCAGTGGCCGGGCCGGTCCATGGCGCCTGACGGCATCGACCTGGCCCGCACCCGCACCTGGATCCACGAGGGGCGCAAGATCGTCCTCGACTATCGTGACGAGCAGGGCCGCACCTCCCGGCGCACCATCTGGCCGGTGATCGTGGGCTTCATGGAAAATGCCCGCATGCTGGCAGCCTGGTGCGAAATGCGCGAGGACTTCCGCCACTTCCGCGCCGACCGCGTGCTCCAGGCGGAGTTCCTGGACGATCGGCACGAAGTCCGGGCCAGCACCCTGCGCCAGCGCTGGAAACGGCACATGGCGGAGGCGAGCCGCGCCCGTCAGCGCGCGGCCGCCGAAGCGTGAACCCGTGACAGCTTCGGTCCGCGCTTATTGCCCGGGCATGGTGCCCGGCCGGACGTAAGGGAACATGTGCGCGACATAGTCCGCCTTGCCCAGGTCCACGCCTTGGGCGCGAAGGATGGCGTAGGCGGTCATGACGTGGAAGTAGAACTGCGGCAGCGCCCAGTCGCGGACATATTGGGCCGCGTCCAGATCGAAGACCATGCCCTGCGGCAGGGCGTGAGCGATGGCGGCTGCCGGATCGACCTCAGGCATGCCGACCGCCGCCTGCTCCACGATCGCCACGGTCTCGGCGATCCTGGTGCGCGCCTCGGCAATCGAGCCGGGCTGCTCTCCCCCTTTGCGTCCTTCGTCGAGCAGTTCCGCGATCGAGGGCGGAAGAGGCTCCCCGCGCAGCCTGAACATGCCTTCCTGTGCCTGGACGCAGGCGAAGCGGACCTGGGTGGACAGAGGAAACATGTCGGGAGCCAGGCGCGCCGCCATCAGCGCATCGGCCTGATCGCCAGCTTCGGCCTTGCCGAGCCATGCCGACAAGGCGCCGAGCATCTGGAGGTAGGTAGGCACTAGGATATCCGACAGCGTCATGATGGTCTTTCCGATCGTTGGGGCCAGGCGGCACGGCTTGCACGGGCGCTGGCGGCAGGACATAGTGAACGCCATCCGGCCGCCTTTCGACGCGATATCGAACACTTGGTCATGGACGAACAAGCATGCGGCGAGACAATGAACAATAGCAAAGCGGGCAACGGCGGCACGGATCGCAGCAAGACCGGCGACAAAGGCGCCGTGAAGCTCGGACCCAGGGCGATCCCGATCCCCCGGTCGATCAGCGAAGAGGCGCAGGCGGCGTTGGCTCGTCTCGTCGGCGAGGACGGCATCCCCCTCCATGCCCACTACGAGATGCCGCAACCGGACGATTTCGCGGGCTGGATGCGCATGAAGGCCGCAGCGGACGCGCAATACGCCGCCACCGTGCAAGGTCTCGCCGGCAGCCTGCGCGCCGCCGCAACGACCATGGAACAAGGCGGTGCCACGATCCACGTCGCGATGCCGGAGGCTCCGGCCGAAGACGGCAGGGCTTTGATCGACTTCCACGGCGGCGCCCTCGTCGTCGGCGGCGGAGAGGCCTGCCGCATCGGCGCGTGCCGCCAGGCCGATCAGCATGGCATCGCCTGCTACGGTGTCGATTACCGGATGCCGCCCGAGCATCCCTATCCGGCCGCGCTGGACGATTCCCTGGCGGCCTATCGCGTCGTTCTGGACCGCCATGCTCCAGGCAGCATCGCCATCTGCGGCCGCTCGGCCGGAGGCAACCTGGCCGCGGCCATGCTGCTCAGGGCGCGGGAGGAAGGCCTGCCGATGCCGGCCAGCCTCGTTCTGCTCTCGCCGCAAGTGGACCTGACCGAATCCGGGGACAGCTTCGAGACCAACCGCATGCTCGACGTGGTGCTGCCACGCCCGCTGCCCTCGAACAATCGTCTCTATGCAGGCGGCGCCGATCTCGCCGATCCCTGCCTCTCCCCGCTGTTCGCAGACCTGCAAGGCTTCCCGCCGACATTCCTGCAATCCGGCACGCGCGACCTTTTCCTGTCGAACACCGTCAGGATGCACCGCGCGCTGCGGCAGGCGGGCGTAGCGGCCGAACTTCACGTCTTCGAGGCGATGCCGCATGGCGGCTTCATGGGCGGCACCCCGGAAGACGCGGAACTGGAAGCGGAAATTCGGCGCTTCATTCAGGCGCATTGGAACGAATAAAGCGCTCTGCTTGCGCCTGCTCCCATGATGACTTGACTGGAGAGGAAGCAAACGTCGCCCCGCCGATCATTGGCTTCCGGTCGATTGACACAAAATGCCTGTCCACCAACCCTCGCCGTTCATGTGCGGCGGAGAGAAGACGATGGACAGGCAACAACTGGCGGTGGGCTTTGCCGCGGCAATTCTCGGCATATCCCTCACCTCGCCTGAAGTCCGCGCCCAGGAAGCGCCTTCCAGTGCCGCCGCAACCGGATCGGGCGAGATCATCGTCACGGCCCGCAAGCGCAGCGAACGCCTGCTGGACGTGCCGGTCGCGGTCTCGGCGCTGTCCCAGGAGCAGCTCCAGCGCTATGCCACGGTCACGCTCACCTCGATCAGCCAGCAGGTGCCGCAGCTCGTCATCGCGGAATCGCAGAACCAGGTCGGCGGCTCGATCAACTTGCGCGGTATCGGATCCGGCATTTCCAATCCTTCGACCGAAACGGCAGTCACCCTCAACATAGACGGCATCCCGATCAGCTACGGCAACGCGATCCGCCTTGGCCAGATCGACCTCTCCCGCGTCGAAGTGCTCAAGGGGCCGCAAGCCCTGTTCTACGGCAAGAACAGCCCCGGCGGCATCATCTCACTGGTATCCCAGGATCCGGGCTCCAGTTTCGAGGCGAAGCTGCGCACCGGCTACGAATTCGCAGCCGACCAGCGCTTCGTGGAAGGCTCCGTCTCGGCGCCGCTGACCGAGACTGTCGGCGCCCGCGTCGTGGGCTACTACTCGAAGGAGGATGGCTGGTTCCGCAATGTCGCGGTGCCGATCGCCGGCGTCACGCCCGGCCCGGCGRCAGACAGCTACAATGCCGAAGACGTGTTCGTGCGCGGCACGCTGTCCTTCCATTCGCCGAGCGGCGCCACCAGGGCCACCGCCAAAGTCGCTTATGGCCGCCGCACCCGCGACGGTGTGGGGCCGACCGGCGGGTCGCAGATCGTCTTCTGCCCGGGCGGCGTCAGCCGGCTGTCCGGCGCCATCGACTGCAAGCTGAACCGCAAGTTCTACAGCGTGATCCTGCCCGCCCGGATGACGGCGCTGGACCCGACGCTGGGTGACGGCGTTCCCTTCGTGAAGTCGACCCAGTTCCTCGCCTCCCTGTCGATCGACCAGGACCTTACCGACGAACTCACGCTGTCGTCGGTAACCGGCTATTACCGGCTCGGGGAAAAGTCGGTCGATCCCTTCACCTTCTCCAATGTTCCCTATTTCGGGGCATCGAACGACATCGTCGCGGACGGGGTGAGCCAGGAAATCCGCGTCGCGACCGACTTCGACGGGCCGTTCAACCTGCTCTTCGGCGGTTTCTTCCAGGACGCGCACTTCAAGATCCGGCAGGCCTTCGCCGTCGACTTCGGCGGGACGACACGGCCTTTCCTCGTCGGCTCCACTTTCTATGACGTGCATACCAGCGCCTATTCGGTCTTCGGACAGGGCCGCTACAAGCTGGCCGACGACCTCGAACTGGCGGCGGGTGGTCGCTATTCGTGGGAGGACAAGTCCCTCCAGGGCACTTCCTTCGCCAGCCCGATCGACGTGCTGAACCCGCGGCGGACTTACGAGGACTTCTCGCCGGAAGTCACCCTAACCTGGCGGCCGAGCAACGACCTCACGCTCTATGCCGCCTATCGCGAGGGCTTCACTTCCGGCGGCTTCAACACGGTGCCCACCACACTGCGCTCGCAGGCGAACCCTTCGCTTCCCCGCGTGGATTTGTCCTATGGCCAGATGACCGCGAAAGGCGGCGAAGCCGGGATCAAGGGATACCTCGCCGGACGACAAATCCTGTTCGACCTCGTCGGCTACTACTACAAGTATTCCGGCCTCCAGCTTTCGCGCTACGACAATGCCTCCTTCACGCAGCTGACGCAGAACGCCGGGGGCGCGGAGATCGAGGGCGTGGAGGCCAGCGTGACGGTGCGGCCGGACGCGCTTGCGGGGCTCTCGCTCAATGCGGCAGCGGCCTACAACCACTCGCGCTACACCGACTTTATCGGCGGATGCTACGCCGGCCAGTCCGTGGCCGCCGGCTGCAATCTCAACCCCCGCAATCCGAGCCTCGCCGCCTCCACATACGGCACGGCAGCGAACCCCTATCAGGATCAGGACCAGACCGGACAGCGGCTGTTCCGCGCACCGCTGTTCACGCTGACCGCGGGCGCCGCCTACGACCACAGTTTCTCCGAACGCCTGGGCGGCACCCTGGCCGTCGATACCAGCTATTCCAGCAGCTACATCACCCAGACGGAGGCCAACCCGCTGAACCGCCAGGGCTCCTACTGGCTGCTCAACGGTGCGGTAACCCTGAACGGCGGGGAGGACAAACCGTGGGAACTGGCGCTGATCGGCCGCAATCTCACGAACAGGCTCTATGTCGTCGCCGGCTCGGTCGTGGGCGCCACTGCCAGCGGGACGGGCACCGCCGCGACGGTTCAGGGCGACGTGCTGGGCACGGCCAGCCCCCCGCGCTCGGTCACGTTGCAGCTGACGCTCAAAAGCAGCCTGCTGCAGGGCCGCTGACGGCCGGCGCACCCCTTCAAACGGCAGGCGGTGCAGACCGGTTCGCGGCGTCCTCCTCGGGAAATGCCATGCTGCGCCGCCCGTCCAGCATCGCGATCCGCGCCGCGACGCGCTCACCGTCCAGGATCGCATCGAGCGGCGCGGCCATGCGGCGGCGCCAGTTGGGGTGTTCGTCCACAGTGCCCGGAAGGTTCGGCTGTTCCTCCAGGCCGAGGATATCTTCCAGCGGCACGATAGCGAGGTCGGACCCCGCCCGCGCAATCTCGCGGATCGCCGCATCGACGGCATCGGCCGGTTCGCTCGGCAGAGGCTGAGGCTTTCCTTCGCCGATCGTGCGCCACAGCGCCGCCCGGTCGGCGGATCGCCGGTCGTCCGCAGCCTCGCCTGTCGCGCCGCGGCCGAGGACACGGTTCCATTCGAGGTCACGGCCGGACCACCAGCCTGCCACGGTCGCCGTGTCGTGCGTTCCGGTCATCGCCGCACTCGAACGGTCGTAGCGGGACGCGGCCTGGAAGCCTCCGTCTTCGTCGCGTTCGAACCAGAGCACGCGCATGCCCAGAAATTCCCGGTCGCTCAGCAGATGGTCGAAGCCCGGAGGCCGCGTGCCCAGGTCTTCCGCCACGATCAAGGCCTGGGCGCGGTGCGATTCCAGCGCGACCAGGCGCGTCAGGTCGTGAATGGGATAGTTGAGGTAGGCGCCCTTGCTGGCCGGCTCACCCTCCGGGATCACCCATAGCCGCGCCAGCCCGAAGGCATGGTCGATCCGCAAGCCGCCCGCATCGCGCAGCCCCGCGCGCAGCGTGGCCAGCCACGGTTCGAACCCGCTGGCCACCAGCCCGCGCGGCGAGAAGCTGGTCAGCCCCCAGTTCTGCCCATCCGGGCCAAGCGGGTCCGGCGGGGCACCGATGGTCAGCCCGGAAAGGAGGCTCTCCTGCATCGCCCAGGCATCGCTGCCTAGCGGATCGATCCCGACCGCGAGATCCTTGACGATGCCGATCTTCATCCCGGCCTCCAGCGCGGACTGCTGCACGCACTTCATCGACCGCGCGGCAAGCCACTGCGCGAAGAGGTGGAACCGGATCTCCTCCGCATGGTCCCCGGCGAACCGTTCCGGCTCCCTGCCGGAGGGATCGTGATAGTCGGAGGGCCAGTTCTTCCAGCCCCGGCCATGCGCCGCAAAATGCAGCGAGAGCGCATCGAACAGGGCATGCCCATAGGCACCCGCTACCTTTGCAGCCCAGCCGTCGACTTGTTCCCGCACCTCGCTGCCGCAAACGGCATGGAGCTTTCGCATCGATTCCAGGCGGCGCGGCAGGGCTTCGTCCCAGTCGATCAGGGTTGCACCCTCCGGCTCCGCGTAAGGCGCCAGGCCCGCGAGTTCGGGCGCAGCCAGCGCGGCGTTCAGGAACAGGCGGCTCGATGGGGCATAGGGGCTGAACCCGCTCGACTGACCGGCGAAGACCGCATGTACCGGACTGATCGCGAGCGCATCGGCGCCAAGCCCTGCAAAGCGGGCCGCGGCATCCGCCAGCGCCCCCAGGTCGCCGAATGGCGCGGGGCCATGCTTCCTCAGCGAAGGAATCTGGATGGCCGCTCCCCATGTCCTCAATCCATGAAGGTCATGGCCGAGCGAGAAGGCACGGTGCGGAGCGACCGCCAAGCGCACCGACTGGCCACCGGCATGGAGGCGATAATAGCCGGGCTCCTCGATCGCCATGACCAGCCCATTGTGCGCAGGCAAGGCGCGCGAAATGCCGCTGTCCTCCGAAACGAGATCTACCCGGTGCAAGTGGGCAAGCGCCTTGGGCAACCGGACGGGCGAACCTTGCTCCGCCGTTATCAGACCGGGAAGCGCCAGAGCCTCTTCCCGCCACCGGGCGAAGCTCTGCCTGATCTCGTCGTCCGACCCGGCCGCATAGCCCAGCGCACCCAGCACCGAGACGAGCACTTCGTCGGCAACCAGACACTCGGTTCCCTCGGCGCTTCGCCAGGCGCGCATGACGCCCACTGCTGCGGCAAGATCGTGGAGCGGCGTGCGCGGCTCGCACTTCGGCGCGGCGGCGACGTCTAGAGACAAGGGGGCACCTTCAAGCGCCGAACCGTTTCCGGTCTCTGACCTGCACCGAAAATGTTCCGTCGCATCTCGCCTCCTCGCTCAAAGGCAAAGCCGCAAGACCGGCAAGGTTCCGAACCAGGTCCCGGCGCCGAAAGAGAGCGCGTGCTTCAGGCGCCTTCCCGGTCGCCCGCTTGCCCGGCCGCCCGTTTATCGCGGTAGCTTCCCGGCTTTCACAGGAGGTGCGGCTTTCGCCAGCCCCATCCAGCATGGTTTGGACAGGTCCAACGGCTTGCCGATTAAAATGCAAGTTCCGACGCCCACCGCGCTTACGCCCCGGCCGCGCAGGAACTTTTTGCCCTTTGCCAACCTTAACCGTCGAAATTTTAACCAGAATCACGCTTTACCGGTTGCGTGCAACGACATCCGGTTAGCTGGAGCCACGTATGAAGACCTATACCTTGAAGTTCTCGGACGATGATATCGGCGTGGCTCGGCGTCTCGAATTCAAGGCTTCGGACATGACCGGCGCGCTCGTCATCGCCCACCGCGAGGCTTCGAAGCGTTCGGCGGAACTCTGGGAAGGTGCCCGGAAGCTCTGTTCCATCCGCCGTCCCGCGAACGACGTGTGGATGCCTGCCAGCCTCAAAGCCTGACAGGGCGGGCTGCGGTTGCCCTCAGGCGGCTAGACGGTCTCCGCCAGCTTGAGCATCATCGCCCCCGCCTCCGCAGCCGGAACCGCCCGCGAATAGTGGAAACCCTGTCCCAGCAGGCAGCCGAGCGCCAGCAGCTCGCGGGCTTGGTCGGCATTCTCGATTCCTTCGGCCACCACCTTGATGCCCAGCCGCTTGGCAATGCCAATGACACCCTCGACGATGGCGGCGCTCGGGCCTCTCGAAACGAGGTCTTCCACGAAACTCCGGTCGATCTTGATAATGTCCACCGGCACCGTCATCAGATGGGTAAGCGAGGCATAGCCCGTGCCGAAATCGTCCAGCGCCAGCCGGATGCCCCGCGAACGCAGCGCCTGCATGGACTTGCGAACGATCCCCGCGTCGTCATCCATGCAGACCACTTCGGTCACTTCCACGATCACATGCTTCAGCGGGACATTCTCCCGGTCGAAGCTTTCGGCGAGCACCGCGTAGATCGTGCCGCTGTGAAAGTCGGCCGACGAGACATTGATGCCGACATGCTGGAATGCGATCCCCAGATCGAGCCAGCCACGGACGTCCCTGGCCACTTGTGAGATCACCTGCCTGGTCAGCGCCGTCGCCACGCCGGCGTCGGACGTCGCCTCATGGAAGGCGGAGGCCGACACCAGCTGGTCGCCGCTGCGCATGCGGCAAAGCGCTTCCACGCCGACGATCTCGCCGGTCTCGATCAGGACGATCGGCTGATAGAACGTCTCGATGCGGTGTTCGCGCAAGGCGACGTCGACCTCGCGAACGGCAGCGAGCCTGCGGGTGATGCGCGATCCGATCTCTTCGGAGTAGGGAACGTGGGAACCGCGGGCGGTATCCTTGGCGTGATAGAGCGCAAAGTCGGCCTTTTGCCGCACGYGCTCCGGCAGCAGGTCGCCCGGGGCCAGTTCGGCATAGCCGATGGTGGCACGCGGCACGATGGGGTTGTCCACCTGCCCGCCGGCGCGGGCCAGCGCGGCGAGGTAGCCGGCCATGGTCTCGTCCAGCGCGCGCAGGGCGGCCGGGTCCTGGACGATCACGGCGAACTCGTCCCCGCCGATACGGAACAGCGGCTCCGGCGCCGCGGCACGGGAGAGGCATTCGGCAACGAGTTGCAGCAGGCTGTCCCCAGCCTGGTGGCCGAAGGCATCATTGGTGACCTTCAGGTTGTCGAGATCGATCACCGCCAGCGCCCAGGCGCCCGGGATCTCGCAGCTCAGGCCGGAAAGCGCGGCATTGAAAGCCGCCCGGTTCGGCAAGTCCGTCAGGGCATCAGTATGGGCGCGGCGGTTATGGTCTTCCACCCGCCGTTCCCGGTCGAGCGCGATGGCGCACAAGTGGACGCATTGATCGACGATCTCCCGCTCGCTCTGGGTCGGCCCGCGTTTCTCTCCGAAGTAGAAGGCGAAAGTGGCTATCGGCTCGCGGTTCGCCCCCAGGATCGGGCTCGACCAGCAGGCGCGTATCCCGAGCGGCAGAATGAGATCGCGAAAGCCCTCCCAATGCGGATCTTCCGCAATGTCCTGGGAAAGCACCTCGGTCCCGAAATAGAGCGCGGCCCCGCAGGCCCCGATGGTCGGTCCGATTTCAACGCCGCTGACCAGATCGCAAAAGGCAGGAGGAAGCCCCGGACCCGCCAGCGGACGGAGGCATCCATCGGCATCAGCAGTCACAACGGAGCAGATTACATCCGGCGCCAAGCGATTAACTTCACGGCAAAGACGATACACCGTCTCGGATAGCGGCTGCCCCTTGGCAATCATCTCCAAAATAGTGCTTTGAAAGTCAATCACATGAGACATCCGCTGTTTTGCACGCAAGGCCACTGTATCTACGGAAACTTAATTTCCCCGTGATCGGGCATGAAGGGAAACAGCCGATCCGGTTGCTTTCCCGTTTCTGCCGCCCGCTCGGGGACGTTCTCCACCCCTTAGGAAGGGCTCCGCGCAGTCGAAGTTCCTCTGGCCGTGACAAAGTCCATCAACATTGCCGTCGCCATCCAAGTAACGTGCCACTGCGCGCGCCCGGCATCATGGCAGGATCAAGACCTTGACGAGAGGGCCAAAGCGCTACTTTAAAGGCTTCATGAAGTTGCGCGGCGCCGTTCTTCGCGGTTCCGCTTTAGGGGGTTTAATCCATGAAGTGTGTGCTGGCTTCCGGCGCGGCCGCTCTTGCCGCCTTCCTGTCGCTGCCATCTGCAGCCCAGACCTCGACCTGCTATCTTCTGGGCAATGTCTCCAGTTGCAGCGTCCGATCCGGCGGGGCCAGCGACAACCCGGCCTGGCAGCGCTATTCCGCCTTCCAGGAACTGGAGCGGCAGCGAAACGAAAACCAGCAGCGCCGGGAGGACGAGGAAAATCTCGCGCAGGCCCGCAAAGGGCAGGAACTTCGCGAGACGGTGGGCGCACTCGTGGCCGATGGAAAATGTGCCAGCGCGAAGCGTGCAGCGCTCCAGGCCGGTGACTTCGCCCTGGCCGAGCAGGCAGCTTCGCTTTGCGAGCCGCCTTCCCGCGCCGGACACTGAGCCGCCCGCCAGCGGCGGGAACCAGCGGCCGGAATTTCGCAACGCTCCGCAGGTTCTCGGCGCCGTGCCGCTTTCGGAAGGGAAATTCGCGCTTGCCGTCAGGCGAATTTCGGCCTCTCAGAGTTGCGACCAGGATCTCCCCGATCCGCCGAAAGGATATGCGCCTTGTTTGACGGCCCCCGCCTTGCCCCCCTCTCCGGCTCCAGTGCCGATGCGCTCGTGGTCCTGATCCACGGCTATGGCTCCAACGGCGATGACCTCATCGCGCTGGCGGCCGCGATGCAGCCCATGCTTCCCGGCGCGGCCTTCGTCGCGCCCAATGCCCCCTCGCAGCTGCCGCACATGGCTGCCGCCTACCAGTGGTGGCCGATCGAGACCTTCTCGATGGCCGAGCGCGCCGCGGGCGCGGCGGCGGCCGCGCCCGGGTTGGACGCCTTCATCACGGCGGAACTGGAAAAGGCCGGCCTTTCCAGCGACCGCCTGCTTCTCGTCGGCTTCAGCCAGGGGACGATGATGGCGCTTCACGTCGGCCTTCGGCGCCCCGATGCAGCAGCCGGCATCGTCGGCATTTCCGGCATGCTCGTGGCGCCGGAAAGCCTGCAGGCGGACATCCGCAGCCGCCCGCCGGTCCTGCTCATCCACGGCACCGAGGATGAAGTCGTGCCGTTCCGCTCGATGGAGATGGCCGCCACCGTCCTCACCGAAACCGGCGTGCCGGTAGAGACGCATGTCTCGCCGGGGATCGGCCACGGCGTGAGCCAGGACGGTCTCGTCGCAGCCACGAATTTCGCGCGGCGCGTCCTGACCTGACTCCGGCACCCGCTCAGGCGAGCGCGCCGAGCCCTCGCCATTTCGGCAGGTCACGCTCCAGGAATGTCCGCGCGCGGCTGCGTGCCTCGCGGCGTTCCTGGACGCCTTCGAGCGGGCTTCCGCCGCGCTGCAGCGTCCTGCCGGATCCGGCGAGCGAAAGGACCAGCCGTTCGGACAGCGCCGTCTCGTCGGCCAGATCGCCAAGCGCGAGCCAGGCATCGATGAGCATGAGGTCGGCAAAGTCGACGGGCACGGCGCCGCCGATCGCCGGCGCCGCGAGATGATCGTAAGGCATGCCGCGTACCGCTTCGCGCGCTATGGCCGCGTTGAGGCGCTGGGCGGGTGCGTGGTCCGTGCGCGGCGCCTCGATGCCCAGCGTTCCGGCATGTAGCAGCATCAGCACCAGTTGCAGCACTTCCGCCAGATCCTTGCCGCCGGCCTTCGGCAGCACCGCCAGTTCCGCCAATGTCAGCGATCGTTCCGCCAGAGCCTCGACGATCCCGGCATAGGCAGGCGGTTGCAGCGCGAGTTCGCCGAAGGGCGTGCGCACCGACAGGGTTGCCCCGGGTGCAGGGGCATCGAGCAGAAGGAAGCGGGTCTGCGCCGCCCGCTCGCCGGGCGTGGGCGTGGGCGTGGGCGTGAGCGTGGGCGTGGGAGGCGCTTCGCCGCGTCGGTAGATGTCGCGCCGATAGAACTGGTTGATGACGAAGTCCTGCACGTCCTGCCGCAGCAGCGGATCGCCCTGTGCCAGGATTGTGTCGCGCAGGGCCGAGGGCAGGAAGGCGGGCAGCAGCGCTTCGGGCAGCGTTGCCGAGCCCGCAAAGGCCAGCCCGACCCCGGCCACCTCGCGGGCGACTTGCGAATGCCACATCGGCTCCCACCCTTCGTGCAGATATTCGTGGGCCAGTTGGGCAATGTCGCGCTTGCGCAGCGAATCCAGCCTCGCGCCGAGCCCGGGCAGCAGCTGGAAGGTGGCGGCGCCCCCGCCGCGCAGCTGTTCGAACAGCGAGATCGAACGGTCCAGCACTTCCGCCACCGGCGCCGCCCCTTCTTCGTGGATAAGCCGCGCGATGTGCCGGAAGGGCATCGTCGCCAGCCAGCCGGGCTGCGCATTGTAGCCGATGTAGACCAGCGCCCCGGGCGCGCTCGCCTGCCCGATGCACTGCAGCAGCGCCTGGCGCACCGGCGCCGTGAGCCAGCTGTAGACGCCGTGGAGCGCGACATGATCGAAGCGGCCGAGCGCCTCCGGCCAGGATCGTGCCAGCTCGACGAAGTCTCCCTGGACGAATTGCACATTGGCAAGACCGGCCGATGCCGCGATCCCGTTCGCGTGGTCGACATGCTCGGCCATCAGGTCGATGCCGACGAACGCCCTGCCCGGATTGGCCGCCGCCAGCAGGCACAGCCCGATGCCCTGCCCGCACCCGAGTTCCAGAAAGCGCCCGCCCCCTGCTGCCGAAGTCTCGCCTGCTCCCGCGGCAAGATCCATCCAGGCAGGCGCCATTTCCCGGCAATAGCCGTAAGTGTAGCCTACCGAGACGTCGTAGCCATGCGTCCGGTCATCCATCTGTCGCACCCCGATCATAATTCGCCAGTGCCCGGCTTGGCACGCCAACCGTGACGGTTTGACGAAACGGACCTTGCGGGGCCCGGGGCCGATCGGCGGCCGGCCTATGGATAGCGGTCGCCTCGCGGCGCCTCGCCCGTGTCAGCGCAGGTTCGCAGCGAGAAAATCGACGAAGACGCGGATGCGCGCCGGGGTGCTGTAGCCGCCGACGAACACCGCGTGGATGAACTCCACGTCGCCGGGATTGAACGCCTCCAGAATGGGCACCAGCCGCCCGTCCGCGATCTCGCGATCCACGCTGAACCGCCCCACCCGCGCCAAGCCGACCCCCGCCGCCGCGAGCTGCCCCAGCGTCTCTCCGTTGTTGGCCTCGATGCTGCCTTTCACGGAAAGCGCGAATTCGCGCCCCTCGCGCAGGAATGGCCAGACCGGCTCGGCCCTGCGAAAGTTGAAGTTGAGACAGTTATGGCCGTGGAGATCCTCGGGCTCCTGCGGCGT
Source organism: Novosphingobium sp. YAF33 (assembly GCF_052113265.1). Taxonomy (NCBI): domain Bacteria; kingdom Pseudomonadati; phylum Pseudomonadota; class Alphaproteobacteria; order Sphingomonadales; family Sphingomonadaceae; genus Novosphingobium; species Novosphingobium sp. YAF33. The sequence goes on along the minus strand of NZ_JBFRCW010000005.1, from coordinate 183,518 downwards.
GCCGTTCCGCGCGAGGTAGTCCGGCGCGGCCACGATCACCCGGCGCGTTTCGCCCAGCTTCCGCGCCGTTAGCGTGCTGTCGGCCAGCGGTCCGAACCGGATGGCGATATCCGCTTGCCCTGCCGCCACGTCGACCAGTGTGTCGGTAAGCGCAATGTCCACCAGGATATGCGGATGACGCGCTGCGAACGCGCCGAGCAAGGGCACCACGCATAGCCGTCCGTGCGAGAGTGCGGCGCTGATCCGCAAGCGCCCGCGCGGCGCGCCCTGATCGGCGATGAGCTGTTCGGCATCGTCGAGATCGGCCAGGATACGGCGCGCCATCTGGAGATAGGACTGACCTTCCGACGTCAGCGCCAGCGCCCGGGTCGAGCGCAGCAGCAGCCGCACGCCCAGCCGCGCCTCGATCCTGTCGATCGCGCGGCTGACGGCGGAAGGGCTGAGGTCCAGCAGCCGGCCGGCGCCCGAAAAGCTGCCCTGCTCCACCACCGCCACGAACAGTTCGAGCGCACGGGCCCGGTCAGTGCCGCCCGCGAGCTTGGCTTCGCTCAGCATCTTTGCGCCACAGTCAAAATTCCTTCGCGTTCGTGGGCAGTACCGCCTTCGGTATTTTGCCGCCATCTATGCGCCTGCATAGCAAATTCGCCGCTGCCGCGAGAAGGATTGTTCATGGAATATCGTCAACTCGGCTCATCCGGCCTGCGTGTCCCCGCCCTGAGCTTCGGGACCGGCACTTTCGGCGGCCAGGGTCCGCTCTTCGCCGCCTGGGGCAGCAGCGATACCGCCGAAGCGCGGCGCCTGCTCGACATCTGCCTGGAGGCCGGCGTCACGCTGTTCGACACGGCCGATGTCTATTCGAACGGCGCCTCGGAGGAAATCCTGGGCCAGGCGCTCAAGGGCCGCCGCGACGACGCTCTGATCTCCACCAAGACCGGGCTGCCCACCGGCGACGGACCGCAGGACTGGGGCGCCTCGCGCTCGCGCCTGATCGGCGCGGTGGAGGCCGCGCTGCGCCGTCTCGATACCGACCGGATCGACCTGCTGCAGCTCCATGCCTTCGATGCCCATACGCCCGCGGAAGAGCTGATGATCACGCTCGACCGGCTGATTGCCGCGGGCAAGGTCCGCTACGCCGGGGTCTCGAACTATCCCGGCTGGCAGGTGATGAAGGCACAGGCCGTCGCCGACCGCCACGGAATGCCGCGGCTGGTGGCCCACCAGGTCTATTATTCGCTGGTCGGCCGGGCCTACGAGCACGAACTCATGCCGCTCGCGGCGGACCAGGGCCTGGGCGCGCTGGTCTGGAGCCCGCTTGGCTGGGGCCGCCTCACCGGCAAGATCAGCCGCAGTCGCCCCGTACCGGCGGGGAGCCGCCTGCACGATACCGAGCAGTTCGCGCCGCCGGTCGAAACGGAGCTGCTCTACGCCGTGGTCGACGTTCTGGAAGCCATCGCCGGGGAAACCGGCAAGAGCGTGCCGCAGATCGCCCTCAACTGGCTGCTGCGCCGCCCGACCGTCTCCTCGGTCATCATCGGCGCGCGCAACGAGGAACAGCTGCGCCAGAACCTCGGCGCGGTCGGCTGGTCGCTCACTGCCGAGCAGGTCGCCCGGCTCGATGCCGCCAGCGAGGTGCTGCCGCCCTATCCCCACACCCCCTATCGCCAGCAGGAAGGGTTCGCTCGGCTGAACCCGCCGCTGGTCTGAGGACCATCCGATGAAGCTCAATCCCGGCCTTCTGGCCCTGTCCGTCGGCGCTTTCGGCATCGGCGTCACCGAATTCGCACCGATGGGCCTGCTGCCCGTCATTGCCGGAGACCTGGGCGTCTCCATCCCCGCCGCCGGGCTGCTGATCAGCGCCTATGCGCTGGGCGTGGTGCTGGGCGTGCCGGTGATGACGCTCACCACCGGACGGGTGCCGCGCCGCACGCTGCTGATCGCCCTGGCCGGGATCTTCACCCTGGGCAACCTGCTGGCAGCGGTATCCGGCAGCTACGGCATGCTTCTGGCCGCCCGCGTGCTGACCTCCTTCAACCACGGCGCCTTCTTCGGCGTCGGCTCGGTGGTCGCCGCCAGCCTGGTCCCGCCGCACCGCCAGGCCGGCGCGGTGGCCGCGATGTTCATGGGGCTGACGATCGCCAATGTCGTGGGCGTGCCCTTGGCGACCTGGGCGGGCGAGCACCTCGGCTGGCGCGCCTCGTTCTGGGGCATCGCGGCGCTGGGCGGTGTCACGATGGCGGCGCTGCGCCTGACCCTGCCTCCCTTGCCCTCTACGGACGGCGGCGATGTCGCGGCCGAACTGCGCGTCCTGATCCGCAAGCCCGTTCTCGGCGCGCTGGCCCTGACGATCGTGGGTTCCAGCGCCATGTTCACCGTGTTCACTTATATCACCCCGATCCTGCGCGAGGCGACGGGCGCCTCTCTCGGCTTCGTCACGGCGATGCTGGTGACTTACGGCCTCGGCCTGACGGTGGGCAACTGGCTGGGCGGCAAGTTCGCGGACCGTTCGGTCGATCGCACGCTGATCGTCACCCTGGCTTCGCTTGCCGCGATCCTGATCGCTTTCGCCATGACGATGACCCATGCCGCGCCTAGCGCGATCGTGATCTTCCTGTGGGGCATCGCCAGCTTCGCCCTGGTGCCGCCCCTCCAGGTGCGGGTCATGGACGCAGCCAGCGACGCGCCCAACCTGGCATCGTCCATGAACATCGGCGCCTTCAACCTGGGCAATGCGCTGGGCGCGGCGCTGGGCGGCGGCGTGATCGCTCTCGATCTGGGCTATCCTGCCGTAGCGCTGGCCGGCGCGGCAACCTCCGTCATCGGCCTGGCGGCGCTGCTCCTGACGAGCGGCCGGAGCGCGGCACGCCAGGGCGGCGAAATGGCAGCCGAATGCACCGGCGGCGCGCGGCTATCGTGAGATCTACCAAGCCGTAGCCCCCGCATCCACGGCGATGTCCGCTCCGGTGACGTAGCGCGCCTCCGGGCTCGCAAGCCAGGTCGCGGCCCAGGCGATGTCCTCCGGCTCGCCCAGCCGCTTCAGCATGTTTCCGGCCAGGACCCGGCGCCCGAAGTCGGGATCGGCCTCCAGGTGCCGGGCCGTGGCCGCCGTCCTGATGAAACCGGGCGCTATCGTATTCGCGCGAATGCCGTGCGGGGCGCCTTCCATGGCAAGTTGCCGCGTCATCGCCAGCACGCCGCCCTTGCCCGCGCAGTGCGCCAGCGCCGGGGAACCCTCCAGCGCATGGCGCGCATTGGCCGATGCGAAGTTGACGATGCTGGCCGTGCCGCTCGCCTTGAGCCAGGGCCAGGCCGCGCGGGTCGCCAGGTAGACGATGTCCAGCTCGCCCGTCAGCGTCCGTTTCCAGTCGGCATAGCTCAGGTCCTCGATCCACGAGAAGACTGCGAATGCCGCCGCGTTGACGAGGACGTCGATCCGGTCGTGCTCCGCGCCGATCCTGGCGAAGAGCGCGCTGGTGGCTGCCTCGTCGATGAGGTCGCAGGCCTCGTCCGTTCCCGAAAGGTCGACGCCGATCACCCGCGCGCCCTCCTGCCGGAAGATGCGCGCGACGCCTTCGCCTATGCCGTTCGCAGCACCGGTGACCACGGCGATCCTGCCCGCGAGACGATCAGCCATGCGCCATCGCCCCATTGCCGCCGTGCGATGCGCGCGAAGCGATCAGCGCCACGACGACCCCGCCCAGCGCGGCGAGCGACAGGACCGAAAAGGCCCCCAGCAGGCCGCCCGTGTGCCGTCCCGCAAAGGTCACCACCAGCGGGGAGAGAAACTGCCCGAACGCGAAGGCCGATTGCCAGAAGCCCGTCCCCCGGCCGCGAAATTCGAACCTGAGGATCGACATTGACCAGACCAGCAAAGTGGGCAGCAGCAGCCCCGCCCCGATCTGATTGACGAAGCATCCGGCCAGGAAGCCCGGAACGGTGCCGGACCTTGCCATCAGCATGAAGCCGATGGCCAGCAGGGCGAACTCGAGGAGCAGCAGCCGCCCCACTGCCAGCCGCGTGCCGATGCGCGAATAGATGAAGGTCCCCAGCGGCACGCCAATAGAGGCGATGGATGTCAGGAACCCCCGCTCCGCCGGACTGGCCATGCCGAGTTCGGCCAGCCCGCTGGGCGCCTGGATCTGCACCGTATAAAAGAACACCGAGCCATAGACCGTAATCGCCACGATCATCGCCATCGTCGCCCAGGGAAAACCCGCCCAGGAGCGGTTGTGCGGCGGCGCATCGGCCTCGACATCGGCGGTGCCATCGCGCGATGGCTCCCATGTGAACTTCCAGACGAGCGCAAACATGACCAGCGCCGAGGCATAGGCCCAGAACGGCGTCCGCCAGCCGCCTTCTCCCAGCACCCCGCCAAGGTTGAAGAACAGCAGCGCCGACATCGAGGCGAAGGCCGTCTGCGCAGCCAGCCACTTGTCGCGCGAGGCGCCCTTGTAATAGTCGCCGATCATCGTCGTCGAGAGCACGTAGATCAGGGCCTCGGCAATGCCCACGCCTGCGCGCGAAATCAGGATATGGGTGAGGTCGTCGAGAAACACGGGCATCACGCCGACGACCGCATAGAGCAGGAATGCCGCCAGCAGCAGCCGGCGCCGCCCGAACCAGTCTCCCAGTATCCCCGCCAGCGGACAGAGCAACGCCACGCAGAGCGAGGGCAGCGTGAGGATCATCGGCACCCAGTATTCATGACCCGGCACCGCGGCGTAGTGCGCCATCAGATCCGGGATGATCGGCGCCAGCAGCACGATGGCCATGGTCGTCAGCGTGATCGGCAGCAGCAGCGATATGCCGGTCAGCAGGCCTGGCTCGGGATGGCGTGTCATTCTCTCCCTTTCTTCGGCCGCCTGTCTCCGGGCCGATAGAAACACAATTTTCAGCTTCCGTCGGTGATGAGCGTACCGCCGTCCACGACGAGATTATGTCCGGTAACGAAAGCCCCGGCATCGGAGGCGAGGAACACGGCGGCGCCTGCCACCTCCTGCGGCGTGCCGGGTCGGCGCAGCGGCGTCATCGCCATGCGGCGGGCCATGAAAGTCTCGTCGGCCAGCAGCGGACCGGACAGTTCGGTGGCGATGAAGCCGGGCGAGATCGCGTTGACGCGCACGCCGCGCGGCCCCCACTCCACCGCCAGATTGCGCGCGAGTTGCGCAACGCCCGCCTTGGCAAGGGCATAGGCGTTGATTCGCCCATTGCCCCTCAGGCCCGAGAGGCTGGACACCAGCACCGCCGCGCCGCCGCCCTGCGCCGCGATCTGCGGCAGGGCAAGGTTGCAAAGCGCAACCTGACTGGTGAGGTTGATCGCCATGACACGCGCGTAGTCGGCCATGTCGAGATCGGCGAACGGCCCTGCCTTGCCGGTGATCCCGGCATTGCAGGCCAGCACGTCCAGCCCGCCGAACTCCGCCACGGCGCGGTCCACCAATGCGGCCAGCGCGGCATCGTCGGTCACGTCGCAAGGCTGGCCGGGCATGCCGAGTTCGGCGGCGACCCGCGCGGTATCCCCTGCATCCTCGCTGGAAATCACCACACGCGCGCCTTGGGCGATCAGCCCCTCGGCAATGGCGCGACCGATCCCGCGCGTGGAGCCGGTGACGATCGCGCTCTTGCCGGTAAGGTCGAACATCAGGCCTTACTCGCCGCCTCGTTATAGACCGGATCGACCTGCTCGGGCTTGGCCTCATCCAGCGGCACGCCGTCATGGAGGTACGCAGGCGCTTCGATCAGGATGAAGGCGATGCGGCAGACTTCTTCGGTGGTGTTGCGCCACAGATGGTTGGTGCCGCGCTGGACGATGATCCCACCTTCGCGCACGGTTTTCTTGCGGCCGTCTTCCAGTTCCAGTTCGATCTCGCCCTTCAGCACGATGCCATAGTCGATCGAGTTGGTGCGGTGCATCGGGCTCTGCTTGCCTGGCAGCATGTCCACAACGCGGATCACCGAGCCGCCCTCCAGCGTCGTGCCGGTGGGGCGTTCGCGGCCCTCGGTCTCGTCATTGTTATCGGCGGGGACGGTGGCGGTGGTCCAGATCGTCAGGAACGAGGCATCGCCAGAGGGCACCATCCTGGTCGGCGTCACATCTTCGGAGCGGAACACGGCACGGCCATTCTCGTCATGTCCGGTGACGACGCGCTGGACCGGCGGCAGACCGGAATCGGAAAGAACCTCGCTCATGCCTTCACAACCTTCTGTTCGATCACGCCGAACGGCGCGCGGCCGTCGGCAAGAGTTCCCTGCATGCGCACACTGTCGCCAAAGCGCATGAATTCGGTCTTCGGCTCACCGAAATCGACCAGTTCGATCCCGCGCCGCTCGGCAATGCAGGAGGAACCGATTTCGCGGTAATTCTCGTTGGAGACGGTACCGGATCCGATCACCGTGCCCGCCACCAGATCGCGCGTGGCGCAGGCATGGGCGACAAGCTCATGAAAGCCATGGCCCATCGGCTCGCCATTGGCGGCGCCGAAGCGCTTGCCGTTCCAGTCCACCAGCAGGTCCATGCAGACGCGGCCGCCGCGCCACTGGTCGCCCAGTTCCTCCGGCGTGACCGCGAAGGGCGCCATCGAGCACGGCGGCTTGGCCTGCACCCAGCCGAAGCCGGTCTTCATCTCCGGCCCGGCCAGCTTCCTTAGCGACCAGTCGTTGATCTGCACGATCAGGCGAATGTGTTTCAGGCAGTCGTCAGCCGAAGTGCCCATCGGCACGGCATCGACGATCACGCCGAACTCGCCCTCGAAATCGATACCGTTCTCTTCGGTGAGGTAGCGCACGTCCTCGACAGGACCGTAGAACTTGTCGGACGTGCCCTGATACATCAGCGGCTTGCCGGTCTTCACCGGCACCACGCCCAGCGCTTTGTCCATCAGTTCCCCGTGGCAGGCGAAAGCCGAACCATCGAGCCACTGCCACGCCCGCGGCAGCGGCGCGCGCAGCAGCGCAGCGTCGAGCGCTTCGGGAAATTCGGAAATCTCGGCCAGCACGGGCGCGACGAAAGCCCAGCTTTCCATCGCCTGTTGCAGCGTATCCACCGGCGCGTGGGCATAACGATCGCCCTCGGGCGAAACGACGACGAGGCGCCCGTCCGGGGTGCCGTCATCGAGAGTGGCGAGGCGCATTGTTCCTTGTTCTCCCAAGAATGCCGTGTCGAAAGCTTTTTGCTTGAGAACCGGGCTAGCGAAGCCCCCTTGCGGCAACAACGGCATAGGATCGATAGCAAGGCATCGATAACATGCGATGGTCCCCGCTCGCTCCCCGGCGCTAGGTCCGATGAAAATCACGTCACACCGGATCGGGAGAATATCATGGCCATCTGGCTGAAGCGCGGCGCCACTGCCGAGGCAAAGGCAGACGCAGACCGCAAGGTCCGCGACATCGTCGAGGCGGCGCTCGCCGATATCGAGAAGCGCGGCGACGAAGCGGTGCGCGACATGTCGATCAAGTTCGACGGCTGGGACCGCGACGACTATCGCCTCAGCCAGGCCGAAATCGACGCCTGCGTCGACAGCCTGACCCCGCAGGAGCGCAAGGACATCGAGTTCGCGCAGGCGCAAGTGAAGAACTTCGCCCAGATCCAGCGCGATTCGATGAAGGACGTAGAGGTCGAGACGCTGCCCGGCGTGGTGCTGGGGCACAAGAACATCCCGCTGGGTTCAGCAGGCTGCTACGTGCCCGGTGGCAAGTATCCGCTGCTCGCTTCCGCCCACATGTCGGTGATCACCGCCAAGGTCGCGGGCGTGAAGCGCGTCATCACTTGCGCCCCGCCGTTTCAGGGCCAGCCGGCACGCGCCATCGTCGCCGCGCAGGCCATGGCCGGGGCCGATGCGATCTATGCGCTGGGCGGTATTCAGGCGGTGGGCGCCATGGCGATCGGCACGCAGAGCATCGATCCGGTCGACATCCTGGTCGGCCCCGGCAACGCCTTCGTCGCCGAGGCCAAGCGCCAGCTTTTCGGCCGCGTCGGCATCGACCTGTTCGCGGGACCGACCGAAACCCTCATCATCGCGGACGAGATCGGCTGCGATCCTGAAATCGCCGCCACCGATATCCTCGGGCAAGTCGAGCACGGCCCGGACAGCCCCGGCGTGCTGCTGACCAATTCCGAGAAGTTCGCCCGCGCGACCATGGCCGAGATCGACCGCCTGCTCCAGATCCTCCCCACCGCCGACCATGCCCGCAAGGCGTGGGAGACGTTCGGCGAAGTGATCGTGGCCGACAGCTACGAGGAGATGGTCAAGGTCGCCGACGAGATCGCCAGCGAGCATGTGCAGGTGATGACCGCCGATCCGGATTACTTCCTGAACAACATGACCAACTACGGCGCGCTGTTCCTGGGCAACCGCACCAATGTCAGCTTCGGCGACAAGGTGATCGGCACCAACCACACGCTGCCCACGAAGAAGTCGGCGCGCTACACGGGCGGTCTGTGGGTCGGAAAGTTCCTGAAGACCTGCACCTACCAGCGCGTCACCACCGATGAGGCTTCGGCGCTGATCGGCGAATACTGCTCGCGCCTCTGTGCGCTGGAAGGCTTCGCTGGGCATGGCGAACAGGCCAACATCCGCGTACGCCGCTTCGGCGGCCGCAAGGTACCCTATGCCGGGCAGGCCGAGCCGACGCCCGAAACGGCGGCCTGACCGTGAGCCTGCCGAAGACGCCGAGCCTGCGCCTTGACGGGCGACGGGCTGTGGTGACCGGAGCGGGCCGGGGCATCGGCCTCGGCGCCGCCGCTGCGCTGGCCGGGGCGGGTGCCGAAGTCACGCTCGTCGCCCGCACCTCGGCCGAGATCGAGGACGCTGCCGCCGAAATCGGCAATGGCGCGGAGGCCGCGACGCTCGATGTCTCGGACCTCGATGCCGTTTCCGCGTTCTTCGCAGACCGCGCTCCGTTTCACGTGCTCGTCAACAATGCCGGCACCAACCGACCAAAGCCGATGTGGGAGGTCAGCAAGGACGATTACGACGCCGTGCTCGACCTCAATCTCAAGTCCGCCTTCTTCGTGGCCCAGTCCTGCGTGAAGCGGATGCTCGCCACCGACACCAAGGGCAGCCTGATCCACATGGGCAGCCAGATGGGCCATGTCGGCGGGCCGAACCGCTCACTCTACTGCGCCAGCAAATGGGCGCTGGAAGGCATGAACAAGGCCATGGCGCTGGACCTTGCCCCCCACGGCATCCGTTCCAACACCATCGCTCCGACTTTCATCGAGACCCCGCTGACCAAGCCGTTTTTCGAAGACGAAGCGTTCAAGGCCAGCGTCCTTTCCAAGATCAAGCTGGGCCGCATCGGCCAGGTGGAGGATCTGATGGGCGCGGTGCTGTTCCTCGCCTCCGACGCTTCCGCGCTCATGACCGGCACCAGCCTTATCGTCGATGGCGGCTGGACTGCCGAATAATCATCTCAAAATCGCAGGATAGATCATGTTCGAACCGTTTCCCGGAAACTACGTCTGGAACCTCGCCACCAACCTCGCGCTCGCCTGCGGCGGCAATTATGGCGAGATCGATGAGGCCAACCGCCCGATCATGGAAGCCAGCAAGGCCGGCGCCGATGCCGGCTCCGCGCAGATGTTCGATAGCTGGATCGCCGTCGCCGATCAGGTCTGCGCCAATGCCGAGGCCGACGAGGCGGCTGGCTATTTGCTCTCCGCCGGCACCAAGTACCTGCGCGCCTCGGGCTACTACCTCGCTGCCGAGCGCATGCAGAGCCGCGACTATGCCCCGCGCTGGGCGGCCTATGACAAGGGGCTGGAACTCTTCCACAAGGGCGCCAAGCTGCGCGGACTGCACATCGACAAGGTGGAAATCCCATACGAGGACGGCGCCTATACCGGCATCTTCGTCCACGACGGCTCCGGCACGCCGCGCCCCACGCTGGTTTCGGTCAACGGGCTCGATTCAATGAAGGAGCAGGTCTGCATGGCGGGCCACGGCCAGTCGAATCTGGAGCGGGGCATGAACACCCTGTTCGTAGACCAGCCCGGCACTGGCGAGGCGATCCGCAAGCGCGACCTTCCGGCCGTATTCGACGGCGAACGCTGGGGCACGCCCGCGCTCGAATACCTGCTGACGCGCGATGACGTGATCCATGACCGGATCGGCATTTTCGGCCTCTCCTTCGGCGGCTACCACGCCCCGCGCATCGCCGCCAACGAGCCGCGCTATGCGCTCTGCGCGGTGATGGGCGCCAACCACGTCTGGGGCCGCCGCCAGCGCGAACGCCTCGCCAATGAGGGCGAGAACCCGGTGCCGCACTACTGGGATCACGTCATGTGGGTGTTCGGCATCGAAGACCGCGACGCTTTCCTCGAATATGCCGACCAGATCACGCTGGACGGTCAGGTGGAGAAGATCCGCGTCCCCTTCCTGATCACCCATGGCGAGAACGATCGCCAGATCCCCGCCTTCAACGCCCAGCTCAGCTACGATCAGGCCGTGAACAGCCCCAAGCGCACGCTGCGCGTCTTCACCAAGAAGGATTTCGAAGTGGAGCACTGCGGCGCCGACAACGGCACCGGCATGCGCGACTACATCGCCGACTGGTGCGCCGAGACTTTCGCGGAAATGGGCTGACCCGTCCGGCCTGAACAACGATAAAAGAGGACTGGGGAGAGGCCACGAATGGAACGATATCTGCGCAATTGCTGGTACATGGCAGGCTGGTCCGACGAACTAGGCGAAACCGGCCTGTCCCGCCGTATCCTTGACCGGCCGGTCTATCTTTACCGGCTGGAAGACGGTTCGCCGGCCGCCCTGCTGGATCGTTGCCCGCACCGCTTCGCGCCGCTGTCGAAGGGATCGCGCGAGGGGGATGTGGTGGTCTGCGGCTATCACGGCCTTGCCTTCGCACCGGACGGGCACTGCGTACGCAATCCCTTTGCCGACCGCATCCCGGCGGGATCGACGATACCGCGCTTCGCCGCCGCCGAACGCGACGGCATCGTCTGGCTCTGGGGCGGCGATCCGGACACGGCGGATGCAGCGCTGATCCCCGACTTCTCCTTCGTGCCCGATACCCCGTACAGCCGCACCGTACGCGGCTACACGCTGATGAAGGCGAATTACGAATACGGCACCGACAACCTGCTGGACCTCTCCCACATCGAGTTCGTCCACAAGGGCACCTTTGCCGGGCAAGGCGTGATCTTCGCCGGCAAGCACGCGGTGGAGGTTGAGGATCGCACGCTCCATTCCAACTGGTGGATGCCCGATATCCCGCCGCCCTCCGTCGCGCGGCCGCATTTCCCGGCCGATGCGAAAGTCGATCACTGGCTGGACATGCGCTGGAACGCACCCGCCGCGATGCGGCTCACGGTCGGCGTCTGTCCGCATGGCACAGGGCGGGAGAGCGGCTTCGAAGTGCCGCAGGCGCATATTTTGACACCGGCAAGCGAGCACGAAACCCACTATTTCTGGTCCTCCACCCGCTACGACGATCTCGATTCCGAAGAGACCGACGCTGCGCTTCGCGCTCTGTTCGGAGAGGCTTTCGACCTGGAGGACAAACCAATGATCGAGGCGGCCTATGAGAACGTGAAGGGCCGCGATTTCTGGAGCGAAAAACCACTCTCGCTGGGCATCGACCAGGGCGCCACCCGCGCGCGGCGGCTGCTGGAACGCTTCATTGCGCAAGAGAAGAACGATGGCTGAATTCACTTTCCACCACGGCGGCGTCTCGGTCCCCAGCCTTGACGAAGCGATCGACTGGTACGGCCGCGTGCTGGGGTTCGAGGTCGAGAAGACGTTCTATATCGAGGCGGCAAAGTCCCGCACTGCGATGGTCCGTAAGGGCCGGCTGCGGTTCGAGATCTTCGAGGTGGAAGGCGCCGCCCCCCTCCCCGAAGACCGCCGCTTCCCGCCGCGCGATCTCAAGACGCACGGCAACAAGCACGTCGCCTTCCGGGTGGAAGACCTCGAAGCATTCCTGACGGAGATGGAAGAGAAGCAGGCCGACATCGCCTTCGTCGTGCGCGAAGCTTTCGGCAAGGGTTGCTTCATCCGCGACTGTGCGGGCAATCTGATCGAATTCGTCGAGGAGCCGAACCTGTGATCCACGAGATAGCCACTCTGACCATCGACCCTGCCCGCGCCGCCGAATTCGAGGCTGCCGTGGCAGAAGCCCGGCCGCATTTCGAAGCGGCAAAGGGGTACGTCTCCTTCGCGCTCCATCGCTCGGTGGAGAATCCCGAACGCTATCACCTCGTCGTCGGCTGGGAGAGCGTGGAGGCCCACATGGTCGACTTTCGCGAGTCCGAAGGTTTCCAGGCCTGGCGCGCGCTGGCGGGGCCGTTTTTCGTGGGCACACCTTCGGTCGAGCACTTCGCGTTGATTTAACGCGGTTCTGCCCTCGCACTTCCGCAGGCCGTTCCTACATGGCGTGCGGAGGTCGCCCCCACATGCCAGATCGCAATCGCTACTATACCGGACCCGTCACCGACCATTTCGACGGAACGCGCTTTCTCAATCCTGCCGGTGAGCCGGAAACCGACCGTTCCTTCGGCGATATCCTGCGCTGGCGCCGTACCGCGCCCGCCACGAAATGGCCCAAGACGATAGCCGTTACCCCCGTCGTTCCCGAAAGCCGGGTGGAGGGCCTGCGCGTCACCATGGTGGGCCATGCCACGCTGCTGATCCAGGTCGGCGGACTGAATATCCTCACTGACCCCGTCTGGTCCGACCGCGCGAGCCCGGTCCAGTTCGCCGGGCCGAAGCGGGTGACGGCGCCGGGTATCCGCATCGAGGACTTGCCGCCGATCGATGCGGTCCTGCTTTCGCACAACCATTACGACCACCTCGACATCCCGACGCTCAAGGCCCTCCATGCCCGGCACGCGCCGCTGATCGTCACGCCCCTGGGCAACGACAGTACCATCCTGCGCCACATTCCCAAAGCGCGGGTATCGGCCGGCGACTGGGGCGACGCCTTCGACATCGCCCCCGGCGCACGGGCGCATATCGTCCCTGCCCTGCACTGGTCGTCACGCGGGATGGGCGACCGGCGGATGGCGCTGTGGGGCGGCTTCATGCTGCGCGTGGGGGAGCGGTTGATCTACTTCGCGGGCGATACCGGATACGGCACCGGCAATATCTTCCGCCGCCTGCACGAGGAGTTCGGCCCGCCCGATCTCGCCCTGCTGCCGATCGGCGCCTATGACCCGCGCTGGTTCATGGCCGCGCAGCACACCGACCCGGAAGAGGCGATCCAGATCATGCGCGACCTTGGCGCCCGCGCTGCCGTGGCCATGCACTGGGGCACCTTCAAGCTGACCGACGAGCCCCGCGAAGACCCCGCGCTGCGGCTGCGCGCGGGGCTGGTGGAACGCGGGATCGACCCGGCCGCATTCGTCCCGCTGCTACCGGGCGAATGGGCCGCGTTCGATCCGCTTTCAGCCTTGTGAACGCCGTCAGAGGGCGTGCTCATCGTCCTCGGTCAACTCGCTCAGTTTGCCTTCTATCGGGCGCTTGCCGGGCCTGTCCTTGCGAAACGGTTCGAAGCTGGCGCGGTCGGCGTCGAAAGCCATGTCCCAGGGAATGTTATCGCCCCTGAAGATCGGCGGCGCATTGTTCGACCAGAGCAGCGAACCGAACCGGAAGTCCCAGGCCCGCGGCACCCAGTTGTCGTCGAGATAGTCGGTATCGGCGTGATACTCGGCCTCGCCCGCCTTGCCGGGCATGTCGCAGTAATAGTAGATCGCGCTGGAAATGCGGTGGCGGGAGATACCGCCCGAGCTGTTCATGCTCTCGTTCTTCCAGCCCTTTCGCTCCATGATGTTGGCGCCCAGCATCACTTCGTCGATATCGTCCATGCCGAAGGCGATGTGCATGAACTTGAAGTGGTCCGGTGCGATGGGCAGGTCGCAGTTCACCCAGAAGATCGAGTGATGCTCGTAAGTCCCCCCGGCCCGCGCGAAGATGCCCGATCCCTTCGAATGATCGACGTAGCGGAAGCCGAAATGGCGTTCGTAGAATTCGAAGCTGCCGACATAGTCGGGCGAGAAGAACACGACATGGTTGATCGTCTTGGGAACCGCCTTGCTGCGCCAGATGCGGTGCTGATTGAAGCGCGGATAGCTGGCGGGGGTATTGACCGGGCTGGCTTCCGAATGGAACGCGCGCTTGTTCCAGACCCGCAGCGCCAGCGGCTGGCCGTCCGGGCAGACGGCATGGACGGTGCCGTCCGCATCCCGCGTCACCGGGACTTCCGCCGCCAGGCTCGCCGCGATCGTCTGGAGATTTTCGGCGGTATCGACGCCCCAGACGGTCTCCTTGAGGCCGTCCCCCGGAAAGGGATCCGGACTCGGCAAGCGGGCATCGCCGTGACGCAGGACGATAACCCGGCTGCCCGAGGCCAGGCGGAACACCGCTTCGTCCGCGCTGGCGCTTTCCAGCGGCAGGCCAAAATCGGTCCAGAACCGCGTGTGCTCCGCGACGTCCGCGACGCCGAACAGGACGCTCTCAACTCCCAGAATGCTCATGCTTGTTTCTATCCCGGCTGCTTGAGCCTTCCTTATGGAGGCCGCGGGCCGCGCCGAAAAACGCATGGAATGGGATCGGTGCTATCGAGCGGGCCGATGCGGCCAGCCTTCACCGGCTCCTGCGGAACAGCAGACTGACGATGAACAGGATCGTCCGCGCATCGAGCAGCTTCAGCGCGGCGCGCGCCTCCTCGGGCGTCACTTTCGCCACCATCGGCATGGCCCCGAAAATCTTTCCGCGAATGACGAGGTTCTCCCCGTCCCGCTCGATCCGGCGCACCGCCATCAGTTCCTTGTCCTGCGCGTCGAGGATGCGCATGACCGGCGCTTTCTTCTTGGCATCGGCCATCACACCCGCTCCCCGCAGACCTTGTCGAATTCGATATCGAGATCGTCCATCATCTGGATCGCCGTCGCCCGGCCCGCGCCGAACACGCCGCCGCCCGGGTGCATGAACGGCCCGACGAGGTAGAGTCCGTCGATCTGCGGCACCCGGAACGAGCCGAGATCCGGCGTCGGACGGTGGCCCACCGACTGGTAGAAGAACGGCGCGCAGCCGTGGATATCGCCCTTCAGGAAGCTGGCCGGGCTGTCCCGCTCATGGTCGACGGGGGAGCGGATCAGGCGGCCGGTGATGTTGTCGTCATCAAGGTTCGCGTAGAACTTGCGGTACTGCGCCAGCGCCTTGTCCGCGATCTCTTCCTTGCGTTCGTCCCACGATGCCGGGCCGCCGGGCCAGAGGTCGTAAGGCGCGAAGTTCACGCCGTAGAACACGCCCGCGCCTTCCGGCGCGCGGCTGGGATCGAAGATCGTGTTGTCCCCGCCCGCGATCAGCCGTTCGGACACTTCGCCGCGCCGCAACTTGTCGTACTCCAGCAGCATGTCGCGCATGGTGTAGAAGTCCATCAGCTCGGTCATCATGGCATTGGTTTCATTGCCGACCTTGAGCCTGAGGCGCTCCTTCAAGGTCAGGTGCGTGAGGTTGATCGAGAAAGTGGACTGCGTCACCCGCTCCGCCCGCTCAAGCACTGGTTCGGGCGTTTCGGCCACGAACTTGCGCAGGACGTGCGGGTGGATCGCGCCGATCACGCCGTCCTTCGCCATGAAAGTCTCGCCGTCGATCAGTTCGAGGCCCGTGGCTTTGCCACCAGAGACGATCACCCGGCGCACTTCGGCATTACAGCGCACTTCGCCGCCGAAATGCTCGATCGCGCGGACCAGCGCGTGGCTCAGCTGGCCGGAACCGCCCTTGGGCATCGAACAGCCATAGGCGTGGATGATCCCCGGCATCAGGAAGGCGCCCATGCCGGTGCCCAGTTCGTCGGGCATCTGCAGGTTCTCGGTGACCATGCGGACGATGTGAAGGCGCAGCAGGTCGCTTTCGAAATACTGGTTCACCACATCGAGCGCGGAACGCTGCATGACGTTGAGCAGGAAGCGCCCTTCGTCCGACTGGTCCATCATCGCCACGAAAGCGCCCATCGGGAACGGCGGGGCATAGAGGCCGGACATGAACATCGGCAGCGCCGCCATCGAGGCGGTGGCGAATTTGCGATAGGCCTCTGCATCGCGGGGTGAGAACATGGCGATTTCCTCGCATGTGCGGTCCAGATCGCGCCAGGATCGCACCATCGTCCCGTCTTCCCAGATCGAGGCGTGGGGCAGTTCGGGGTAGATGTATTCCAGGCCGAACTTGCCCAGCAGGCCCAGTTCGTCCTCACGCAGCATCGGGTTGCCCTGGATCATGATGTGCACGTTGGAGTGCTCGTCATGCCAGAAGCCGGGCTGGATCAGTTCGCGCGTGGAAACGCCCCCGCCGTAGTGGGGCTTACGCTCCAGCACGATCACCTTCTTGCCCGCCTTGGCCATGTAGGCGGCGGCGACGAGGCCGTTGTGGCCCCCACCCATGACGACGATGTCGTACTGGCTCATCACTGTTCTCCCGAAAAGAAGGCCCGGAACTGTGCGATTCCGGGAACGTGGCTGGCGCAGCCGCCATCGGCGACGAGCACTTGCCCGGTAATATTGCGTGCCGCGTCGGAGGCGAGGAAGGCCACTGCCTCGGCAATGTCCTCCGGCTCGCCAAGGCGATCGCGCAGGGTTTCGTCCTCCACCGCCTGGCGCAGCACGGGCGGGAAGGCTTCGCGCAGGGCCGGGGTCATGGTCATGCCGGGGGCGACCGCGTTGCAGCGCACGCCGTGGAGACCGTGGCTTGCGGCGATGGCGCGGGTCATCTGGATCACCGCCGCCTTGGAAGAGGAATAGGCCGCCTGAATCAGGTGGCCCTGCAGCGCCAGGTTGCTGACGGTGTTGACGATATTGCCGCGCGTCTCGCGCAAGTGCGGCAGGGCGGCGCGGCAGGCGATCATCGTGCCGCGCACGTTGACCGCATAAGTCCGGTCCCAGAGCGCGGTGGCCATGTGCTCCACGTCGCCGTCGTTCCGGGCGATGTCGGGGCCGAGCAGCGCGGCGTTGTTGTGCAGCACGTCCAGCCGGCCGAAGTGGGCCACGGTGCCGGCGATCATCGCCTCGATCGAGGCTTCCTGCTCCAGATCGAGAGGCACCGCAATGGCACCGGGCAGTTCCCCGGCGAGCGCCGCCGCGGCCTCTTCCGCAATGTCCGCGATGACGACCCGTGCGCCGCGCGCCGCCATCAGCCGCGCTGTCGCCGAGCCGATCCCTCCTGCCCCGCCGGTGACGACGGCCACTTTCCCGTCGAGGCGGATGGCGTCGATGGCCATGTTTCTCTCCCGTTTGCGAGCCAGCGATTGACCCTGTCCTCACTGGTCATAAAGTGGCCTTCGATGGTGAGAAGACGGCACTTTTTTGTACCCTCGGGCGGAGCGGCGCGATGATGGCAGAGCCGGAGGACGACCTGCCAGCCCGGCCAGGCATCGTCGCGCTGGCGGCCGACATGGCGGCGCATGGCACCGCCCGCGATGCGCCGGTGCGCAATGTCATGGGGGCGCTGGGAGACCGCTGGACCACGCTGGTGCTGCTGGTGCTGACCACCGGGCCATGCCGCCATGCCGCGCTGCGCCGGTTGCTGTCGGACTTGTCCAACGAAGGCGACGTTTCGCAGCGTGTGCTGACGCTGAAGCTGCGCGCCCTGGAACGCGACGGCTTCGTGGAGCGGAGCATCAGTGCGGACGTACCGCCGCGCGTCAGCTATGCCCTCACCCCGCTGGGGAGGGCGCTGGCCCTGCAGGCGCGGGCGATGATCGACTGGGTCAATGCCAACGAAGGTTCCATCCTTGCCGCGCGCGTCGCTTTCGACGCGCGCGAGGCGGAGGACTAGGCCGGCACCGCCGTGACCGCAGGCCGCTCAGCGCGGCGGCTGAGGGTGGTTCATCCGATACTCGACTTCCAGCGCGTCGCGGTCGATCCGCTGCGCGGCGAACGCCACGACATTGCCGGGTTCGTCGACCTTGCGCGCGGCGATGAGCTGGAGGCGCTCGACGATCCAGCGCAGGGCGCGGTCATTGCTGTTGGACAAGTGCCACTGCAGAGCCTCGCGGATCGGCGGGAAATCGAACGGGATCTCCCGCATGATGAGAGGCATGTTCTGCACCACCTGCTCGGCCAGGCGCCGGTGGATCGTGGCGATCCGGTTGGTATTGATCACCAGGCCCGAGATCGAGAGGAACGTCGGCGCCACCACCTCGACGCGCCGCTGCTGCTTCTGGCGGCGCACGAACCAGTCGTCGAAGGCGGGGACCCGCGCCTTGCCGAACCGCGCCGTGACGTGGCCGAGTTCGAAGTAGACCTCCTTGGTCATCGGCCCCTGCATCGCCGGATTGCCCTCCCAGCCGACCACGACATAGTCGTCTTCGAACAGGATCAGGCTGGGGTGATCGGCGGAAATCGCGTAGTCGATGGTCAGCAGGAGATCGATGTAGCCGCGTTCGAGCGCCTCGATCGGAAAGTCATTCATCGGCTGGATCTCGAAGCGCATCTGCGGGGCATCGCGCTCGAATTCCGACAGCGCCTCGGCCAGCAGGACCTGCGTGGAATAGTCGGAGGCCATGATCCGCACTTGCCGGTCGGCGGTCATGGGATCGAAGGCCGGGGCGACCGAGATGGTCGTGCGGATCTGCTCCAGCACCGCGCGGACCGGTTCGATCAGTTCCTCGGCGCGGGTGGTGAGGATCATGTTGCGGCCTTTCACCACCAGCAGATCGTCTGCGAAATACTCGCGCAGGCGGCCCAGCGCGCTGGAGGTTGCCGATTGCGAGAGGCAGAGCCGGTCCGCCGCGAGCGAGACGCTCTTCTCACTCAGCAGCGCATCGAGCGCGACCAGCAGGTTGAGGTCCAGTCTTCCAAAACGCATTGCCATCTCCCGCTCCCCGTTTCGCTAGTGGTTATTCCAAAGTCGAAAGGGCGCTGGCGACGAGACTAGCAGCATCGCCGTCATGCGCGAAGCCCGCATGATCCGCCGCCGGCGTGGCAAGCGGGGGCTGCGCGGCAAAGGCGGCCTCCAGCGCAGCGTCAGGCTCGTAGCGCACGAGATCGGCGGAGACGCCGCACTGGCGCGCGATCTCGGCGGCAAGCTCACCCATCGTCAGGCGCAGCGCCGGCAGCGTCACCGCGCGGGTCGGTGGCAGCAGCGCGGTATCGAGCGTCAGGGCGTGTACGAAGTTTCGCGCCGCGCATTCCAGCGATTCCGCCCAGATCGTGCCCGCGGCCGAGACCGGACACGTGAAGGGCTCGCCCGCCTTCAGCGCATGGAACAGGTTCGACATGAAAGCCGATTTCATGCCCGACGGCCCTTTCGGCCGCGCGAGGATGCCGGGCAGGCGCACCGTCACGCCGTCGATCAGCCCGCGGTTGGAGAACATCGCCACGGCATGCTCCATCATCGCCTTGTGCCCGCCGTAGATCATCCTGGGCGAAAGCGGGGTCCCGTCGTCGACATGCGCCGGCAGCGGATCGCCATAGACCGCGATCGAACTGGCATAGGCGACCCGCAAGCCCGGCGTGCGCGCGCTTGCCTCCAGCAGCAGGTCGTACATGGCATCGACGTTGATCCGGCGAGAAGCCAGAGGATCGGCCTCCGCCGCACCGCCCGGCACGGTCGCGAGGTGGACGAGCGCATCGCAGCCCTCGGCCAGAGCTTGCGCCCGCACGGCGGCATCGCCCAGATCGCCTTCCACCGCCTGCGCGCCGGCCGGAATGGCCCCTGCATGGCTGTCGATCCCCACGACCGCGTGGCCCGCATCCAGCAGGCGGCGGACCAGTTGCCGGCCGACGAAACCGCCGGCGCCGGTGACGAGCACTTTCACGTTCTTCTCCTAGTATCTGTCCGAGTACGCCTTGCGCACGTCCTCGGAATATCCATCGACGCGGTAGGGCAGCATCTGGGCATTCCAGCCGTCCCAAAGGCCCTTCAACTCGGCCAGCTTGACGGGCTCGGCAGCAGCGCGTTCGGCGCGTTCGTGCTCGTCCTCGGCCAGGTTGTAGAGGTGTTCCTTCCCGCCGAGTTTCACGTATTTCCAGTTGCCCTGGCGCACGGCGGCCTGCTCGTTCGCCTTGAAGCGCCAGAACAGTGTGCGCGGCACCGATACCGCCTTGCCGGTCAATTGGGCGGAGAGGTCAACACCGTCGAACTTGCCCGCCTTGGCGACATTGCCGCCCGCCATCGTCAGGAATGTCGGCAGGAAATCCATCGAGGCCATGACCTGATCGGAGATCGATCCCGGCGCGATCTGCCCGGGCCAGCGCATCAGGATCGGCACGCGAATGCCGCCTTCCAGCACTTCGCCCTTGTGGCCGATGAACGGCCAGGTTTCCGAGAAGCGCTCGCCCCCGTTGTCGCTGGTGAAGACGACGATGGTGTTGTCCGCCTTGCCGGTGCGTTCCAGCGCGGCCAGCACTTTGGCGACGTTCTGGTCCATCGCCTCCACCATTTCCTTGTACTTGGCGAGATTGCCCCCGTCATAGTGGAAGGAATTGGGCAGGACTTTGGCCACCGCCGCATCCTCGCGCCCTTCCCAGGGCCAGTGCGGGGCGTTGAAGTGGAGGGACAGGAACAGCGGCCTGTCGCCTGCCCCCTCGATGGTCTTGACCGCCTCGTCCCCGAACAAGTCGGTAAGGTAGCCCTCCCGCTGCTCCGCTGCGTTATTCTGGGCAAGGCCCACGCCGACGTCCTTGCCGCCCATGACCATGTGATGCCGGAAATAGTCCGCCGCGCCTTCGACGACGCCGAAGAACTCGTCATAGCCGTGCTGGAGCGGGCCGTGTTCGGGCGGCTCACCCAAGTGCCACTTGCCGATCAGCTTGGTGTGATAGCCCCGGTCGCGCAGGACCGAGGCGATCRTCGGACGGTCCAGCGGCACACCGATATGCGGCGGCGCGCCGGGGCCCAGCGGTTCCTCGATACCGATGGCGAAACGCTGGGCGTAGCACCCGGTCAGCAGCGCCGTGCGCGTGGGCGAGCAGATCGGCGTGCTGGCATAGCCCTGCGTCAACCGCATCCCGTCACGGCCGAGACTGTCGATGGCCGGTGTGCGGATCGCATGCGATCCGGTGGCGGAAAGGTCCGCATAGCCGAGGTCGTCAGCCATGATGTAGACGATGTTCGGCAGGCGTCCCGAAGGAGGGGCCGGGCGGGCAAGCGCCCTTCCCGGCCCGGCAAGCGCGACGAGTGCGGTCGTCGCGCCCAGCCATCCCAGCACCCGGCGGCGATCGGCAGGCATCCTCGTTTCCTCGGCCATATTCTCAGAAGCTCGCCGAGAGACGCAGGCCGTAAGTGCGCGGCGCGGTATAGCGCGCCACGGCGAAGCCGATGGGCGAAGACTGCGGCGTGGCGATCCGGCGCTTGTTCTCGATATTCTGGATATAGGCCCCGATCGAGAAGCCGCCGTCCGCCATGCGCAGGGTCAGGTTGGCGTCGGTCAGCCAGTAGGGCCGGATCTTCTCGAAATCGAGGTACTCGAAGGCGCCGTACTGCGAAGAACGCCAGGACGTGTTGACGCTGCCGACCAGTTCGTACTTGTCACCCAGCGGCACGATCTGTTCCGCGCCCAGGTTGATCGTCCACTTGGGCGAATAGAGCAGCGGACGTCCCGAACAGTCGAACGCCAGGATCGGGGTGCTCCCGTCGCTGAGGAAGTTGCCCGTGGCGGTATAGGGGCAATTGATATTGTTGCGCGGCGATGCGGTCGTCAGCGTCAGCTCCTTGTACTCGGTGTCGAGGTACTGGACCTTGGCGGAAAGCGTGGTGCTGCGCATCGGCTTGACCATGAGATCGACGTCGAAGCCCTTGATGTCGGCACGGCCGGCATTGTCGATGGTGTTGATCAGCACGGAATCCGGCGAAACCGTGAAGTAGTTGATCTGCTGGTCCTTGTACTTCCAGTAGAAGGCTTCGAGGTTGAGCTGGACACGGTCGTTCAGGAAGCGGTTCTTCGATCCGATCGTATAGGCCGTGATGAATTCGGGATCGTAGCTCGGATTGCCTTCGGAGAGCTGGAAGCCGCCGGCACGGTAGCCGCTTTCCACCGAAGCATAGAGCAGCGATTCCGGCGCAATGTCGAATTCGGCACCCGCCTTCCAGGTCACGCGGCTGAACTTGCCGGAATCGACCACAGGATAATAAGTCTTCTGGATGATCCCGGCCCCGTTCAGCAGCGGATAGAACTGCCCGTTCGCATCGTCGGTGCTGCCGGGCGCGATATAGCCGTTTTCGATCAGCCAGTTCACCGTCTCGCCCGTCGTGGTGAAATTGGGGAAGTGAGGGAGATTGCCCGGCACCGCGCAGCCCTGCGCGAACGATCCCGGCGGCGTGACGGGCGGCAGCCCGCCGCAATAGGCGATGAAGTTGTTGATGATGCCGTTGATCGACTTCTTGTCGTGCGTATAGCGCAGGCCGCCGATCAGCCGGAACTGGTCGGTGACATGGGCGGTAAGCTGGCCGAAGGTGGCCCAGCTGGTCGTCTTGTGGGTATAGCGCTGGATAGGCAGCACGAATTCCTGGTTGTATTCGCCGACGTTGCGGATCTTCTCGTCGAAATAGAAGCCGCCCACGACGTAGTCGAACATCCCCACTTTGCCCGCAAGGCGCGCTTCGAGACTGGCCTGGCGGTCCTGCTCGTCGTTATAGGCAGTGTTGAAGGCGGGTCCGTAGAAGTAGGTCGTGAAGTCCGTCTTGCGATAGGCTGGCAGCACCGTCAGCGTGCCGATCCCGGTTTCCAGCGTGACTTCGGCATTGAGCCCCCAATAGGTGGCGTCGATCATCTGCTGCCGGTTAAGCGCATTCAGGAAGCCGAAGCCGGGCGCGCCGAGCTGGGTCTGGCGATAGGCATCGGCCGCATCCGTGTTGAAGCCCTCGGACGATCCCAGCCCCGTCGCGGGCGCGAAAGTGAAGCCGTTGGGGCCGGGCGTGAAGGCGCCGATATAACTCGATCCCGCGCCCACGCCGCCGACATGGGTATAATCGCCGCCGAAACGGATGCTGAGCTTGTCGGTAGGCTCGAACAGCAGTTGCGCGCGGATGCCGCTGCGGTTGGCATCGTCGCTGCCGTCGCGATTGTAGCCGTCGTGGTACTGGTGGGTGGCGGCGACGCGCAAGGCGGCGTTGTCGCCCAGGCCAAGGTTGAAGAACCCTTCCGCGCCCACGGCGTCGTAATTGCCCACCGAAAGCGTGAAACCGCCGGAATTGCGGCCGAGTTCGGGACGGTTGGGAATGATGTTGACCGCGCCGCCGGTAGCGTTGCGCCCATAGAGAATGCCCTGCGGCCCCTTCAGCACTTCGACGCGCGCGAGGTCGTAGAAGGCCGAGCCGAAGGCACCGGCCGCCCGGCCCAGCACCACGCCATCGTAGCTGGGGGTGACGGCGGGATCGTTGTAGCTGTTGTTGGTGATATTGCCGACGCCGCGCAGGAAGATCGAGGTGTTGGAGCCGCCGCCATTGGTCACGGTCAGCGCGGGAACCGCCTTGTTCAGGGCATCGGCCTGGGTGATGCCCTGCCGGATCAGGTTCTCGCCGCCCACGGCATCGATGGCGATGCCGGCGCTCTGGAGCGTTTCCGAGCGGCGCTGCGCGGTGACGATGATGTCCCCGATTCCCGCGTTGTCCGGCGCCGGCGGGCTCGCGGCGGGTGCTGCCTCCTGCGCCGCGGCCGGGGCGGCGGCTGCGGAAACGGCGAGCGCCAGGACGGCCAGACTCGATGAATGGATAAGTCGATTGCGCATGGCGCTCCTCCCGTTGTGTTTGTTCTTGGCCACAGGGCTAGCCAAGCCATCGCTCCCGGTCACACCGATTGTATCGATGGCCAGGCATCCACAGTTCGGATTTGTCTGGCGGAGCGGGCGCGCTACCTCTCGTCGTCATGACACGGGAGAGCATCAGCAGCATCGCCACGGCACTGGTCGTGGGCGGAGGGATCGGCGGCATGGCCACGGCCATCAGCCTTGCGGAACGCGGCGTCAGGGTGGACCTGATCGACCTCGATCCGGAATGGCGGGTCTATGGCGCGGGCATAACCATAACCGGGCCGACCTTGCGGGCCTATCGGCGGCTCGGCCTGCTGGAGGAGATCAAGAAAGCCGGCGCCATCACGAACAAGACCCGCCTGTTCCGCCATGACGGCACGCATCTCCACGATCTCGACGAACCCGTGATCGAGGAAGGTCTGCCCGCAACCGGCGGCATCATGCGCCCGGTGCTGCACCGGATCATGCAGCGCCGGGTGCAGGACCTTGCCATCTCCGTCCGCCTGGGGCTGACGGTCACCACGCTCGAAACCGACGAAACCGGCGTGGACGTCACCTTCTCGGACGATAGCACGGGCCGCTACGACCTCGTTGTCGGGGCCGACAGCGTCTATTCCACCGTGCGCGAGATCGCTTTTCCCCACATGGCCCCGGCGCAGCCGACCGGCCAGGGCTGCTGGCGCATCTCGATCCGCAAGCCCCCCGGTCTGGAGGCGGGCGAATTTTTCCTGGGCCACGACAACCCCTGCGGCATCACCGCCTGCAGCCCGGACAGTGTCTATATGTGGATGCTCACGCCTCACGAACCGCGCGAAACCTTCATGGACGAAGAGGAACTCTATACGACCCTGAAAGGGCTGCTCGCGGACTTCGGCGGCAATGCCGGATGGATCCGCGACAACATGACGCGGGGGGACTGGATCAACTACCGCCCGCTCTCCGCCGCGCTCCAACCCCGGTCCTGGAGCAACGGGCGGATCGTGCTGGTAGGCGATGCGGTTCACGCCACTACCCCCCATCTGGCCTCCGGCGCCGGGATGGCGGTGGAAAGCGGCGTCGTCCTGGCCGAGGAACTGGCCCGGGCAGATACGGTCGCAGAAGGTCTGGCTGCCTACGAGGAACGCCGCTTCGAACGGTGCCGCGATGTGATCGAAAGCAGCGTGGGCATCGGCAGGTTACAACTGGAGCACGGCTCACCGGACCGGCACAAGGCCTTGCTGGAAGGCGCGCTGGCGCGGCTCAACGAGCCGTTCTGACCGCGCGCGCGAGGGATGGGCGCGCTTCGGCGCCCCCCTTTCGCACAGGCACGCCCAGCCAAGCCCGGGGCGCCGTGAGTCAGGCCGGGATCGGCGGCAACTTCATGGTCGCCAGCATCGCGTCCTCGAGCAGTGCGGGAAATTCGTCGCTTTCGAGGACGAAAGGGCCGGGCCGGTTGATCAGGGTATTGTTGAGCACCCCGTACATCACCTGAAAGGCGAAGCGCACCCGTTCCAGGCTCACGTGCTCCGCGTCGATTGCCGGCAGCGCCAGCAGGCGCTCGATATAGGCGCTCGCCAGGTTCTGGGCATTGCGGCGAAAAGGCTCCCACGCCTGTTCGGCGTCGAGGCTGACCTTGAAGGCGGACCTGAAGAACGTCGACTGGCGCAGATAGCGATCGACTTGCGCCTTCACCAGCCTGGGCAGGATCTCCTCGAAGGGCGCCTCGCGCACGATACCTTCCAGAAGCGGGCCGGATTCCGCGGCGGCGAAGACCATGACCGCCTTGAACAGCGTGATCTTGTCCGGGAAGCGCGAATAGAAAGCCCCCGTCGAGCAGCTCGCCGCCGCGCAGATATCGATGATGCTGACATCATCGAAGGGCTGGTTGCGCGCGATGGCAAGCGCCTCGCGAATGAGGCGATCGCGCAAGGCGCGGCTGCGCGATTGCACGGCGGGCGTCACCCCTACCTTCGCCAGGTCATCCTCGATCTCGATCGCCACCGCCGCCTCCGTCATGGACAGAGGCATTGCCGATAGCGCGCCGCTTGTCCACGTTTCGATAAACAGAATGAGATTCGCATTCTTGTTGACTCGCTCTGCGGGGCGATGTTAGGCGAAGGCCAACAAGCCCGATCAGGGCTGGATCCCAGAGTGGAGAGGAGTTTCATGAATTTCGCGTCGCGCATCCCCATGCTCAACCGCCGCGGCCTGCTGCAGGCGGCCATGACCACCGCTGCCGGCGGCCTGCTGGCCGGTTCCGCCTCTTCGCTGCTCGCCCAGCCGGCCAGCACCGCCAAGGCTTCGGCAAAGGGTGCGAAGCTCGTGCTGCTCGGCACCAAGGGCGGTCCCCGCGTGGGCGGCACCCGCTCCAACCCGGCCAATGCCCTGGTGGTGGACGGCAAGGTCTACGTCATCGACACCGGCATGGGCGTGACCGCGCAAATCGTGAAAGCCGGGCTCGGCCTCGCCGATATCCGCGCGATCTTCATCTCGCACATGCATTCGGACCACCAGCTCGAATTCGGCAATCTCGTCTACAACATGTGGGCCGCAGGCGCGCTGCGCAGCCCGGTCGACGCCTATGGCCCGGTCGGCATAGAGGCGATGGCGGCGGACTTCTGGCGCCTCAATCACATGGACATCGCCACCCGCATGTCGGACGAGGGCCGCGTCGATCCCGCCACGCTGCTGCGCGCGCATGATTTCGCGCCGAAGCAGGGGCCGGTCATGTCGGACGGCGGCGTGAAGGTCTCCGCCTTCACCACCCCCCATCCCCCGCTAGACAACCTGGCCTATCGCTTCGAAACGCCTTACGGCAGTGTCGTCTATTCGGGCGACACCGCCTACAATCCCGCCCTGGCCGATTTCGCCAAGGGCGCCGACGTGCTGGTTCACGAAGTGCTCTACGTCCCCGGCGTGGACGAACTGGTGAAGCGGGCCAACGGCACTCCCACTTTCCGCAACCACCTGATCGAGAGCCACACCACCGCCGAACAGGTCGGCCGGATCGCCGCCCGCGCCGGAGTCGGGAAGCTGGTGCTCAGCCACTTCGTGCCCGGCGACATGGAGTGGATCACGGACGACATGTGGCGCAGCGAAGTGGCCAGGCACTTCAAGGGCGAGATCGTGGTCGGCCGCGATCTCATGGAAATCCCCCTCGGATAAGCCGCGAGAGGACGATCATGCGCAACCGGACTTTTCCGCTGCGCGATCGGGGCCTCACCGGATGCGTGACGATCGGACTGCTCTTGCCGGGCTGCGCTTTCGCAGCCACGGGCGATGACGTGCAGCCGGTTCCCGCGCAGACGGTGGTCGCCGCGTCGCCGCAGCCCGTCATTCCCGCCGGCACCCCGGCACGCGATCCGCTGAAGTCGCCCTATCCGGCCGAAGCGGACGGACAGGGGCCGCGCACCGGACCCAACTACATGATGCTGCGCGGGGCGGAAGACTGGCGCTTCCTGCGAAGCCAGAAGGCGAAGCGGGAATGGGCCTCTCCGCTCAAGTTCATTCCGCTGGCGGCGGACGGCGACGTCTCGCTGACCCTGAACGGCGACCAGCGCGCCAGCGTCAGCCTTTCCACCCGGCCCCTGCTTTCCGACACGACCAACCGCGTGGAAGTGCTCTCGCGCACGACGCTGGGCGCCGATCTCAGGATCGGCCCCGCGGTGCGCTTCTACGGCGAACTGGCGTCGGGCCGGATCTTCGGGAAGAACGAGAACCGGCACATAGCGATCCAGCAGAACGACCTGATCGTCCAGCAGCTCTTCGCCGAAGTGCGCGCGCCGGTCGGCGCGGGCACGGCACGGGTGACGGTGGGCCGGCAGGAGTTCTTCGACGGCCCGCGCTTCATCATCAGCCCGCGCGAAAATCCCAACATCCGCGTCTCGATGAACGGCGCCCGCCTCTCGATGGACTGGCGGCGGTTCCGCTTCAGCGCCTTCCACTTCGTGCCGACCGAGCAGGGCACCGGCCTGCTGGACGACAAGATCGGCAACGGCGAGACCCTGAGCGGTATCTACTCCAGCTTCGTGGTTGCCGGCGGCGCGCCCAAGGGCCGCACGGCGGTCTACCTCGATCCCTTCTACTATCACTTCGAGGACGACGACCGCACCCTAGGCCGCCTTTCCGGCAAGGACCGGCGCGAGACCTACGGCGCGCGGCTCTGGGGCCACCTCGGCCCGGTCGCCTTCGACTGGACGGCGATGAAGCAGGACGGCCGTTTCGGCGCCCGCGCGGTCGATGCCTGGGCCGTGAGCACCAACCAGTCGGTCGCGCTGGCCAAGGGCGCTTCGTCGCCCCGGCTCGGTTTCCATGCCGATTATGCCTCGGGCGGCGGCACTTTCGACAGTTCGGGCAAAGTCGGCTCGTTCAACTTCCTTTATAACGCCACGATCATTTTCAGCGACGACAACTACTTGGGCGCGGTCAACCTGATGGGCGTGGCGCCGACGCTGGTGGTGCCAGTGACGAAGACATTCTCGCTGACCGGCGAAACCGGGTTCTACTGGCGCCCGGACCGGAACGACGCCGTCTTTCGCGGCAACTCGCAAGTCTACGCCGGCACGCAGAACGTGGCGGGCAAGCATGTCGCCAATGTCGCCCGCCTCAAGGCGAACTGGGCGCTGAACCCGCATGTCGCACTCACCGGCTTCGTAAATTACGTAGACGCCGGAAAGGTCTTACGCCGCGCGGGTTATGGCGATAACCTGTTCGTCCAGACAATGATGACCCTGCGGTTCTGACGCGGTGGCCGGTTCCGCTTTCCCGATGGTCGCATCTGCCGGGACGGGGGCCTGCCCCCCGTGGCGCGGCCGGGCGGCGGGAGACGGTGTGCGGGTGGTGCGGTCCAAGGGACGCGAACGGCAAGTGGTCCTCTACTGCGCCATGGCCCTGTTCGTCAGCGGCTATGCGTTCCAGGCCCTGAGCTTCTCGATGCCCGGACTGGTGCACGACTGGCAGCTCGAAAGCGCGCTGATCGGCCCGCTGCTGTCCTCCGCGATCTTCGGACTGCTCCTGGGCTACATCTTCGTCGCGCCGCTGGCCGATCGCGTGGGCGAAAGGCCGGTGCTCTGCGGGGCCATGCTGGGCCTGGCGCTGGCAACGATGGTCTGCGTGGTCGCGCCGGGGTTCGAAGTGCTGTTCCTCGGCCGGGTGCTGACCGGCATCGCCATCGGCGCCGCCCTGCCCAGCGCGGTTTCCATCGCCAGCCAGCACGGACGCATGCGCTGGCGCGGCGCGCAAGTGGTGGGCATCTATGTCGCCTTCTCGCTCGGCTTCCTGGCCGCAGGGCTGGTGAGCGGCTGGGTCGTCCCCCGCTCCGGCTGGCGCGCGCCCTGGGGAGCGACCGTGCCCCTGGCCCTGCTCATCGCCGCGATGCTCAGCGCAGCGCTGCCCG
Source organism: Novosphingobium sp. YAF33 (assembly GCF_052113265.1). Lineage (NCBI taxonomy): Bacteria > Pseudomonadati > Pseudomonadota > Alphaproteobacteria > Sphingomonadales > Sphingomonadaceae > Novosphingobium > Novosphingobium sp. YAF33. The sequence goes on along the minus strand of NZ_JBFRCW010000005.1, from coordinate 154,449 downwards.
TCGAGGAGATCAAGCCACGGAGCGCCAGCCCCCTCGCCGCCCTCTTCGCGCCGCGCCTGCGCGCCGGAACGGTGCTGTTCTGGATCATGTTCTCGATCGGGCTGGGCCTGTTCTACGCGCTCCAGTCCTGGCTTCCGCTGCTGACCTCGCGCGAGGGGCTGTCCTATTCCAGCGCCGTCGCGGCAACCAGCATGTTCACGCTGGGCACCGCGCTGGGCGCCTTGCCGATGATCTGGTGGGCGGACCGCATGGGCCCGTTCCGCGCCCTCGTGGCGATGAGCGCGGTGGGGCTGACCGGCATCGTCTTCCTCGGCACTTTCGCGGCCAGGGGCGGCGCGCCGTTCCATGCCGCCGCCATGCTGGCCGGGGTCGGCATCGGCGGCGGGCAGAAGGGCATGATCGCCGCCGCCTCGCTGTTCTATCCCCCCGCCGCGCGCGCAACCGGCCTGGGCTGGGCACTGGGCCTGGGACGGATCGGCGCGGCCTGCGGGCCGCTGCTGATCGGCTACCTGACGATGCGCGATGTCGAAAGCGGCACCGCGCTGCTGTGCCTCGCGCTGCCGGTGCCCCTGGTCATGATGGCCGCGGGGTGCCTGGAACGAACCTACGGCCGGATCGACCGCGCCGTTCACCATCCGCCGTCGCTTTAGGGCGTAAACGCGCAAGACCGGACATGACGATGACCAGAGATCCCCAATCCATCCTGTCGCCCCAGACTATCCTGTCAAAGGGAACGATGCGCCCCCTGCAAATCGCGGCAGTGACGCTCTGCGTGCTGCTCAACGCGCTTGACGGGTTCGACGTGCTGGCCATCAGCTTCGCCTCGCCGGGCATCGCCTCGGAATGGGGGATCGACCGGGCCGCCCTTGGCCTGGTGCTGTCGATGGAACTGATCGGCATGGCGGTGGGCTCGGTGGCGCTGGGCAACCTGGCCGACCGGATCGGACGGCGGCCAACGGTGCTGGCCTGCCTGGTCATCATGGCGGGCGGCATGGCCATGGCGACGACGGCCAGTTCGGTGGTGAACCTCTCGATCATCCGGCTCGTCACCGGGCTGGGGATCGGCGGCATGCTGGCCTGCACCAATGCCCTGGTGGCAGAGTTCTCCAACGACCGCCATCGCAACCTGGCGGTTGCGATCATGGCGGCAGGCTATCCGATGGGCGCCATCGTCGGCGGTTCGATCGCCACCGGCCTGCTCGCGACCGGCCACTGGCGCGACGTCTTCATGTTCGGCGCGGTGGTTACGGCCGTGTTCCTGCCGATCGCCTGGTTCCTCCTGCCGGAATCGATCGGCTTCCTGCTGCAGAAGCGCGGCCCCGGCGCGCTGGAGCGGATCAACGCCACCTTGCGCCGCCTCGGCCACGAAACCGTCGACGCGCTTCCGCCTGCGCCCCTCACCGCTGCCAGAGCGTCCATCGCAGAGCTTTTCGCGCCCGGCCTCGCGCGCAGCACCGTCCTGCTGACGCTCGGCTACTTCTGCCACATCATGACCTTCTACTTCATCCTGAAGTGGATCCCCAAGATCGTCGTGGACATGGGCTATGCCGCATCCAAGGCGGGCGACGTATTGGTCTGGGCGAACGTCGGCGGCCTGGCCGGAGCCACGCTGCTGAGCCTGCTGACTTACCGGATCGCGGTGCGCAAGCTGGTGATCGTGGCCATGCTGGCCTCCACCGTACTGGTTTCGCTGTTCGGCCAGGGACAGGAGACCCTCGCCGGACTGGCGCTGATCGCCGGAGCGGCGGGCTTCTGCACCAATGCCGGCGTGGTCGGCCTCTACGCCCTTTTCGCCAAGGTCTTCCCCACACAAGTGCGCGCGGGCGGCACCGGCTTCGTCATCGGCATCGGCCGGGGCGGTGCCGCGCTCGGCCCGATCGTCGCGGGCTTCCTGTTCAATGCCGGGTTCGGCCTGTCGATCGTCGCCGTGCTGATGGGCATGGGCTCGCTCGTCGCGGCAGGAGCATTGCTCCTGCTGCGCGAGCGGGACGACCAGCCCTCGGGCGAGCCGTCTGCTCAGGCCTGAGAGGCCTCCAAGCCCTCACCGAACCGATGCGAGGTCCGCCGTGCAGTCCGCCAGGTCCTGACCGGCGAGCCGCACCGCATTGCACCGAACCGGCGCGCCGCCCGGCAGCGACACGCGGTATCCCGGCAGGCGTGGGTCTTCCCAGAGATAGTCGGTCGAGATGTACTGCGCGCCGCTCGCCAGGGCCGCGCGCAGACGCGCCAGCGTTCCCGCGCGCGCTTCCCATGTATCGGCATCGGCGCGGGTCCGCACCATGAACCCCGCCTTCACGTCGCGCGCGATGCGGTCGGCCTCGGCGATGGGATCGTTGAGGGTGAGATAGGCGGCGGCCGGGGAGTTCTCATCGGTGTTCACGAAGAAGACCCGCCCTTCCAGCGACTTGCGCTTGCCGCGGTAGATCGCGACTTTGGCTTCGTGCTCGTCGAGCGCGAAGAAGATCTTGCCCCGCGCCGCGGCAAGGCTGGGCCAGTTTCCGGCCAGCACGCCCTCGCGCAGGGTCGGATAGCGGCCCTGCACGTCGTCAGGCAGGATCAGTTTCCCGCGCGGGATGACCGAGAGAATCTCGCGGTCCAGCGCGTCGAAGGCCTTCTCGTCGAAGCGCAGCGCCGCCTTGCCGTGCTCGGGATCGGCGTCTTCCTTGGCGTTGAACATCAGCATGATCGGCGCATGATCGGGATGGGCGTCGGACCAGTCGCGGATCTCCGTCAGACAGGTGACGAGCCGTTCGCAGCTGCTGGCCGCATCGCTGAAGGCCATGTGCAGCACCTTGAAGCCCGGCTTCAGCAGTTCCGCGTCGGCAGCGCCCTTGGCGTAGTAGCCGCCCGCGGGATCGTAGTTGACGTCGATCTCCAACTGGCGCGCGCCATGGTCGAGCTGCTCGGACAAGGGGCGGTGGGAATAGTCGAGCGCCATTTCCAGTTTCTCGCTTTGCGCCGCGATCCGGGCGCGGACGGCATCGCTCATCGCCTGCTTGTAGCTATTGTGCGTGCCAACGACCTGGATATCGTTCATCTTCGGCGCATGTGCAGGAACAGGGGCAGGCTGGGCGGCAATCGCGGCGGCGGCAAGGACGAGGACGGACAGGGTCATGAAGGCTCCGAAAAAATGCCGGTCTGGCGCAAGGCCCCTTCCCGCCTTCGGTTACAGGCATTTGACGAAGCGCGCAGATCGGCGCGACAAGGCGCTGAAATTGCGGATTGCGACAAGGGTGCATCCGCGCACCGGCCCGCTGCGTATATCATGCGAATTCGCCCGAAAGCCCGGGCAGCCAATTGCGCCGTCGGCCGTTGATCGGGGAAGGCTTGAGGTCAGGACGGACGGATGAGAGAAACAGCCGTGGCAGACGAGCGGACAAGACTGGTTTCGGCCATGGATCTGGCCGCCGCCGGCGATCCTGCGGGTTTGCGCCGGGTCTACGACATGACGTGCGCGAAGCTTTTCGGCATTTGCCTGCGCATCTGCGGAGACCGGGAGGCGGCGGAAGACGTGCTTCAGGACGTCTACGTCAAGGTCTGGCGCCGCGCCTCGGCCTTCGATCCGGCGAAAGCCAGCCCGATCACCTGGCTCGCCGCCATTGCGCGCAATGCCGCGATCGACTGGCGCCGCTCCGACCGGCGCTTCGACGCGGCGCCCGAGGGTGTCGTGGAAGCCATTGCCGATGAAAGCCCGCTGGCGGATGCGGTGATCGAGGGAGACGACGAGCACCGGCGCTTGCGGCTCTGCCTGGAAGGGCTGCAACCGCAGCAGGCGCAGGCGATCCGCCGCGCGTTCCTGGAAGGGCTGACTTATCAGGAACTGGCGGAATGCACGGATACGCCGCTGGGGACGATCAAGAGCTGGATCAGACGGGGAATGCAGAAATTGAAGGATTGCCTGGGCGATGGTTGAGATGCCCGAAGATCAGGATCGCGACGGCCTGGCGGCCGAACTTGCGCTCGGCCTGCTTGACGGCGCTGATCGCGCCGCCGCCTTGCGCCTCTGCCTGAGCGACCCGGCCTTCGCCCGGCGGGTGGAACAGTGGCAGCTCCGGCTTTCGCCCATGCTGACCGCAGTTCCCGCCGCCGAGCCTTCATCCAGGGTGTGGAACGCCATTGCGGCGCGGATCGGCGCGCCGGTCGCCGCGGCTCCGCGCGGGCTGCGTGCCTGGCGGGCCACCGCGCTGGGCGCGGGCGCCCTTGCCGCCAGCCTGGCGCTGTTCGTGGCGATGCGACCGGCACCCACCGTGCCCGACGGCAGCATGGCGGTGTCGCAGATGTCCGGCGTGGAAGGCGGCGCGATCATGGCCGTTGCGTTCGATCCCCGCCGCGGGGTCCTGCGCTTCGACGCCGGTTCTCCCACCGGCACCGGCAAGAGTCCGGAACTATGGGTTATCCCGAAGGACGGCGTGCCGCGCTCGCTGGGGCTCATTCACGCCGGAAGCGCCGAAATGCCGGTCGCGGATCCCATGCGGCCCTTCCTGAAAACCGGGGCTACGCTGGCCATCACCATGGAGGATCCGGCCACCGCACCGCACCAGGCGCCCAGCGCCGCGCCGGTCATGACCGGAAAAATCTCGGAAATCTGATCCCCTCTGCATCCGGGCCGGTCGCCGTACCGTATCTGGAGCGCATCCCAGGAAACGGAATGCGAAACGGAAGAGAGGATGTCAGACATGCACGCCCTACCCCGCACGCTTGCAACCGCATTCACCGCCGCCCTGTTGCTTTCCGGCGCCGCTTCGGTCGGCGCCAAGGCACCCGCCGACAAGGCGATGGCCGGCAAGTCGATGGCCAGCAATCCGATGGTCGGCGGCGCTGCCATGTATTCGACCAAGGACATCGTCGACAATGCGATGAATTCCAAGGATCACACCACGCTCGTCTCCGCCGTCAAGGCTGCCGGGCTGGTGGACACTCTCAAGGGACCGGGGCCCTTCACCGTCTTCGCACCCACCAATGCCGCCTTCGCCAAGCTGCCCGCCGGAACCGTGGACATGCTGATGAAGCCCGAGAACAAGGCGATGCTCACCAAGGTCCTGACCTATCACGTCGTGGCCGGACGGATGACCGCCGCCGACATCGCCGCCAATGCGATGGCGCATGGCGGCAAGGCCATGCTGACCACGGTCGAGGGCGAGAAGCTCACCGCCTGGAAGGACAAGGCCGGCGCCTGGTGGCTCACCGATGCCAAGGGCGGCAAGTCCAGGATCACCATCGCCAATGTCATGCAGTCCAACGGCGTGATCCATGTCGTCGACACCGTCCTGATGCCCTGACACGCGTTTTTCCGCATGGGGCCGACTGACAAGAGTCGCTGCCTCATGACCCTCTCCCGTCCCATGGCCGGGAGAACCACACCGCCGCAGTCCTTCGGGTCGCACGATCGACATAGCGGCGCAGTTTCAGGCCCGTGACCGAGGTTATTCCCCATAACTTCCGGTCGCGGGCCTGAGCTGTAAGCGGGCCTTGCAAAAGAGACCGGTGGCCGGGACGGCAACGGGATCACCTCCGAAATTTAAGTGATGTTGCAACATATCATTGACGCGCGAAAGCCGCACTGACAGAAGCCCCTCCGTCAGGAGCGTTTGCGCGCTTCCGCCGCAACGTCACTACCGGGGGTCATCATGTTTCGTTTCGCCAAGGACGGCCGCCTGCTGGCCGGAACCCTGCCGCTCGCCTTTGCGATGGCGCCCTTTCCCGTCTCTGCGGAAACGGTCGAGGAAGAGCAGCGCCGCGAAGAAGAGGTTTCGGGCGAAGAGCGCAGCGGCGCCATTACCGTCACCGGCGTGCGCCAGGCCTATCGCGGCGATTTCGCCTTGTCCGAAATACCGCAGTCGATTGCCGAAATCGATGCCGAGACCCTGCAACGCAACACCATCCAGCGGCTCAGCGACGCGCTGGACCTCAACGCATCGGTCGCCCGCCAGAACACGCTCGGCGGGCTGTGGGACGCTTTCGCCATTCGCGGCTTCACCGGCGACGAGAACATGCCGAGCGGCTATCTCGTCAACGGCTTCAACGGCGGACGCGGCTTCGGCGGCCCGCGCGACGTGGCCGGGATCGAACGCGTGGAAGTGCTCAAGGGCCCGGCGGCTGCCCTCATCGGGCGCGGAGAGCCGGGCGGCACCATCAACCTGGTGACCAAGCAGGCCGAACTGGGCCGCTCTTACGGCACTGCCTCGGTGCAATACGGCAGCTTCGACCGGCTGCGCGGCGAGGCGGACGTCAATCTGGCGCTGACCGGCGGCCTCACCGCGCGGCTGATCGGCTATGCCGAGGACGGCGACACCTTCCGCGACCATGTCCACCAGAAACGCTGGGGCTTCCTGCCGTCCATCGGCCTCTCGCTGGGCGAGCGCACCCGCCTGACCTATGATTTCGAGAAGAGCCGCGTGGAAGTGCCGTTCGATCGCGGTATCGTGGTTCTGGACGGCAATTTCCACACCGTTCCACGCTCCCGCTTTCTGGGCGAGCCGGGAGACGGAGACACGATCGCACGCGCCACCGGCCATCAACTGCGCCTTCAGCACGAACTTGGCGGCGGCTGGAGCCTGCTTGTCGGCGGCAGCATCCGCAAGACCCTGCTGACCGGCTTTTCCTCCGATGCGGAAACGGTGGCTTCGCGCCAGGCGATCTACAGCGATGGTCGCTCGCTGTCGCGCCAACGACGCTCGCGTTACTACGATGCGGACCATTCCGTCGTCCGCGCCGAACTCGCCGGCCTGTTCGATACGGGCAGCCTGCGCCACCGCGCCCTCATCGGGGCCGACTACGACTCCTTCACGTACGACCAGGTGTTCCGCCGCTTTCGCCCGCCGCTCCTGGCGTCGAACCCCGGCGCAGCGGCCGGCTACGTGATCGACATTCTCGATCCCGTCTACGGACAGTATCCCCTGCCCGCCACCGCCGTCATCACTGACAGGGTCGACCGGCAACGCGCTGGTGGCGCTTATGTCCAGGACCAGATCGAACTGACCGATCGCCTGCAGGTTCGTCTGGGCGGGCGCTACGACAGTGTGACGCCGGAAACCGACAACCGCCTGACCGCCACCCGGAGCAAACGGACCAAGGGTCGATTCAGCCCCCAGACCGGCCTTGTCTACAAGCTGAGCGCGCCGGTCACGTTCTATGCCGCTTACGGCCAGGGTTTCCGCGCCAATGTCGGCACCGACGCGGCCGGGCTGATCTTCGATCCCGAGACCAGCGAGTCCCTGGAAGCGGGCGTGAAGCTCTCGCTGCTGGGCGGCAAGCTGAATGGAACCCTGGCCGTGTTCCAGCTCGAAAAGTCCAACGTGCTCGCCAGCGACGCCAACAACCCCGGTTTCTCGGTCGCGATCGGCAAGGCCCGCAGCCGCGGCGTGGAACTGGACCTTGCCGGGCGGCTCCCCGGCGGTTTCGACCTTCTGCTGAGCTACGCCTATATCGATGCGGAGGCCCGTTCGAGCGTTCTCGACCCCGCCTATTCCTTCCAGGTCAATCCCGGCGATCCGCTGGCGAACATCCCGGACCACAACGTCAACATGCAGATCGCGCGCACATTCGCCATCGGTTCGCGCGAAGCGACACTGGGCGGCGGCGGGCAGCATGTCAGCCGGCGGCGCGGCGAAACCGGCACCGATTTCACGCTGCCCGCGCATACGCTGGCCCGCGTGTTCGGCGAGCTGGACCTGACGGAAACAGTCGCCCTGTTCGGCAGCGTGACCAATCTCTTCGACGCGGACTGGTACGCCAACAGCTATACCCCGCTCTGGGTGCAGCCGGGCGCCCCTCGCACCGCCACCGTCGGCCTGCGCGCCCGCTTTTGAAATCCTCCGGGAGACCCTCCTCATGCTGAAGACTTCCCTCGCCTTCGCGGCGCTCTCCATACTTGCCTCGCCCGCACTCGCGCAGCCTTCCGCGCAGGCCAGCCACGCGCCGCCCCATGTCCTGCCCCCGGCACTCGCCTGGTCAGGCGCCAGCGAGAAACTGGTCGCCCGCGAAGACGACCCCTGGATCACCCCGGCCGAAGTGTCCGACTTCGCAGCCACGCCGCGCTACGCGGAAGTGCGCGCCTGGCTCGAACGCCTTGCCCAGGCGTCGCCGCTCATTGCACTGGAAACCTTCGGCAAGACCGGCGAAGGGCGCGACATGCTGCTGGTCCGCGCGAGCAAGGGCCCTGCCGCCGATGGCAAGTCCAAGCCCGTGGTCCTGGTCCAGGCCGGGATCCACGCGGGCGAGATCGACGGCAAGGACGCCGGCCTGATGCTGCTGCGCGATATCGCCCTGCGCGGCAAGGACCGCCTGCTGGACAAGGTGGACCTGGTCTTCGTTCCAATCCTCAACATCGACGGCCACGAGCGCATGAGCGCCTGGAACTTCCTCCATGTGCGCGGGCCGGACGAAAAGGGCACCGTGGGCAATGCGCGCGGCATCAATCTCAACCGCGACTATGCCAAGGCCGATGCGCCTGAAACCCGTGCGATGATCGCCTTGCTGCGGCGGCTCGATCCGATTCTTTACATCGACTGCCACGTCAGCGGCGGCTTCGACATGCAGTACGACATCACGTTCACTTATGCCGGGTGGGGCCGCTATGCGCGCCACCGCGCGACGGCGAACTGGCTGGAGCAGCGCTTCGGCCCCGGCGTCACCGCAGCGCTTGCCAAGGCGGGCCACACCCCCACGATCTACCCCAGCCCGATCGACACGCGCCGCCCGGAGAGCGGCATCCGCCAGAGCCCGGAAGGGCCGCGCTACTCGACGGGCTATGGAGACTTCATCGGCGTGCCCACGGTGCTGGTCGAGAACCACATGCTCAAGCCCTATCGCCAGCGGGTGCTCGGCACTTACGTCCTGCTGGAAAGGGCGATGACGCTGGCGGCGCAAGATGCCCCCGCCATTGCCGCGGCGAAAGCGGTGGACCGTGCCGCCCGCCCGGAAACCCTGCTGACCCGCTGGCAACCGGCGAAGGAGCCGGTGGGCTGGGTCGAGGGGTTCAAGGGCGTCGCCTTCGAAAGCTATGCCTCGCCCGCTTCGGGACGGATGGAGCAGCGCTGGACCGCCCGGCCGAAGAGCCTGCGCATGCCGATCGTCGGCCAGGAGCCGGTGGAAACCGTAACCCTGCCCAAGGCCTGGCTGGTGCCGGCCGCGCAAGCCGAAGTGATCGACCGCCTACGCCTTCACGGGATCCGCATGGAAATTCTCGAACAGGCCCGCGCGCTGGAACTGGACCGGGTGCGCCTGAAAGATCCCGCCCTCCAGGCCCCGCACGACGGCCGGGTGCCGCTGCAGGCGAGGTTCGAGCATGCCCGGGCAACAGAGACCGTGCCCGCCGGCACCATCCGCGTACCGTCCGACCAGCCGCTCGGGCTTCTGGCCGCGGCCCTGCTGGAGCCGGAGAGCCAGGACTCGTTCCTGGCCTGGGGCTTCTTCCCCGAGGTGCTTTCCCCGCCGGCGGGAAGCGAGGACTTCGTGCTGGCGCCGATCGCCGATGCGCTGCTGGCCCGCGATGCGCAAATCCGCACCGCTTTCGAAGCGCGGGTGGCAAGCGATGCTCACTTCGCGCAGGACCCCGAAGCGCGGCTGGAATGGCTGATGGAGCGCACGCCCGCGCCCAACCGGGAAACCGGGGTCTATCCGATCCGCCGGGAGACCTGATGCAGCGCCGGGGCCGACGGGTTTGGAGCGCGGACGCGCCCGGCCCTTCGGCCCTGCTCACTGATAGCGCAGGGTTTTCTCGAAGCCTTCATTGGCCTTGGTCATCTTCGCCAGCTTCCTCAGATGACCGCGCACGTTCCGTTCGAACCGCGTGTCGTCGTAGATGCCTGTCACTTTGTACTCGTCCTGAGCGATCAGTTCCTTGATACGCTGGGCGAAGGCGGCCTGCTCGTTCGTGCAGTCGGCAGACTTCAACGTGCGGCAAACCCATTCCTCGGCCGCCGCCTTGTCGTAATCGTCCTGCGCTTCATACCCGCGCCGATCCGCCGCGGCCTGATCCAGCCGGGAAGCCTCGAACCGGCGCTCCAGCCATTTGCGGACCTGTTCCCCATCCCATGCCTTCGACGGATCGCTCATCTCTATCTCCAATTCCCGCCGCCCTAGCCAGGTTCGGGGCGAAAGGACAGAACCCAAGGTCGGTCCTGACGGGATCGCAGCCGGTCGGGCACGGAACCATCGGCGGCCCCGCTCGCTATTTTCTCAGAAGGAGACTGTTGAATGCTAGGCAAGATCATCGGAGGAATCGCGGGCAAACGGATCGCCCGCAATGTGGCGGGTGTCGATGAAACCGGCGGCGCGATTGCCGGGGTCGTGGCCGCAACCGTGCTGCGCCGCTTCGGCCTTGCCGGGATCGCCGCCGCGGCCGTGGGCGCCTATGCGGCCCGGAAACTCAGCGAAAAGCGGCGGGACAGCAATCTGCCCTGACGTCCTCGCGCCCGCGTTTTCATCGGCGGCGCGCCGGCTGTCCCAGCGCGCCGAACGATGAGAAAAGGGCAAGTCCCGAAACTCCAATTGCACGGCCCATCCGGCCTTGCGCCGGTTGCGGCCATGGCCTCGGCTCCCGATATGGTCGGTCCGGCCGAGCGCGGTTTCTTCCGGCGCCGGCCCCGCCTAAAGGAGTGCAGCAATGGCCTATCCCGATACCCAGCTTTTCATCGACGGGGCCTGGCGCGATGCCGCCGGTGGCCGGACGCTGGCGGTGCAGAACCCCGCAACCGGACAGGAAATCGGCCGCGTTGCCCATGCCGACCGCGCGGATCTGGACCTCGCGCTCGCCTCGGCTGAGCGCGGGTTCGAAGTCTGGCGCGATTTCACGCCCGCCAGGCGCAGCACGATCATGCGCAAGGCCGCCGCGCTCCTGCGCGAGCGTGCTTCCGACATTGCCGGGGTGATGACGCTGGAGCAGGGCAAGCCGCTGGCGGAAGCCAAGGGCGAGACCATGGCAGCGGCCGACATCATCGAATGGTTCGCCGAAGAAGGCTTCCGCGTCTACGGCCGCCTCGTGCCGCACCGCAGCGACCTGTCGGTCCGCCAGATGGTGATCAAGGACCCGGTCGGCCCGGTCGCCGCGTTCACGCCCTGGAATTTCCCGATCAACCAGGTCGTCAGGAAAATTGGCGCGGGCCTTGCCGCCGGATGCTCGATGATCGTCAAGGCGCCGGAGGAAACTCCCGCAAGCCCGGCCGCGCTCATTCGCGCGTTCCAGGATGCCGGTCTTCCCGAAGGCGTGCTCAACCTGGTCTATGGCGACCCTGCCGAGATTTCGGAATACCTGATCGCCAGCCCGGTGATCCGCAAGATCACTTTCACCGGATCCACGCCCGTCGGCAAGCTGCTCGCCAGCCTCGCCGGCAAGCACATGAAGCGGGTGTCGATGGAACTCGGCGGCCATGCGCCCGTGATCGTCTGCGAGGATGCGGACGTCGACCTCGCCGTGCGCAGCGCCGGGCGCGCCAAGTTCCGCAATGCCGGGCAGGTCTGCATCTCGCCGACACGCTTCCTGGTCCACAACAGCGTGAAGGAGCAGTTCGCGCAGGCCATGGCCGAGCTGGCCAAGGGCATCTCCGTAGGTGACGGTCTGGACGCGGAAACCCAGATGGGCCCGCTCGCCAACGACCGCCGCCTGACGGCCATGGCCGAGTTCCAGCAGGACGCCGTGGCACGCGGCGCGCGCCTGCTTGCCGGCGGCGAGCGGATCGGCGAAGTCGGCAACTTCTGGCAGCCGACCGTGCTGGCCGATGTCCCGCTCGATGCACGCCTGTTCAACGACGAGCCCTTCGGTCCGGTCGCCGGGATTCGCGGCTTCGACAAGCTGGAAGAAGCGATCGCCGAAGCCAACCGCCTCTCCTTCGGGCTGGCCGGCTATGCCTTCACGCGGTCGCTCGCCAATGCCGACCTGCTGACGCGGCGGGTCGAAGTCGGGATGCTCTGGGTGAACACGCCCGCGGCTTCCTCGGCGGAACTGCCCTTCGGCGGCATCAAGGATTCAGGCTACGGCACCGAAGGCGGCCCCGAAGCACTGGACAACTACCTCAACACGCGCGCCGTCGTAGTGGCGAACGTCTAAGCACCGGCTTCGCGCCCGGCATGACCGACAGAAGATCGCGAGAGCGCCCGCCGGCGCTTTCGCGATTGTCGCGTCAGGCCCATTTCGCCGTCACCGGGCAAACGCAGCCTTTACCGCGCGGGAGCACCGTCAGCCGACAGCGCGGCAAGTTCGCGCCGATAGGTTTCGAGCATTCCCCTATAGCGAATGCACTCTCGTGCTCCGAAATACACAGCGTATAATAAGATATTGAACGCCGCTTAATTTTGCGATAACTCTCGTGACAAGCAGCAGATCGAGGAATGCCGCATGTCCCGTTTCCCCGTTCGGACGGGCCGCAAAGCCCTTTGCGGTCTTGCGGCCTCCGCAAGGTCGCTGGCCGTCTCTGCCTCGGCCAGCCAGGCGCAACGAACGGGCGAGGGCCTGGGAGACCTTCCCGAGCACCGTCAATTGACCTTCGCGAGAGGACAGCGATGAACAGCCCCCAAGATTCCGCGATCCCGCAACATGCGGCCGCCTCTCCCGAAGCCGAGGCGGGCGAATGGCCGCTGCGATCCTGGGGCCTTGCCCTGCTGGGGGCAGTGGTGGGCCTGGCGATCTACTGGATCGTCCGCCCGGACAAGCATCACGGCGATTTCGACCTGATGCAGACCCGCGTGGCCTTGGCCACGTTCCTGGGCATCGGGTCGCTGATCTTCGGTTTCCTCGTGGAGCGCACGCGTATCCACTGGAGCGCCGCCTGTGCCGCGATCGGCGGAGCGGTGGTCGCGCTGACGATCTATTGGAACGGCCCTTTCGGCAGTCAACATGGCGAAGAGCCCTGGCGGATCGTCTGCGCCGTGCTGGCCGTGGTGATCGCCGCGCCTCTCTTCCAGGCCTGGCGGGACGCGCGCCTGATGCCGGGCTCGTCAGCGGATGGGCAGCGGGGACGCCCCCGGTCGATCACCATTCCCTATCCGGAAGCGCATGGCCACGCGTGGACCAATGTGGTGCTGTGGTGCGCGGCATGGGTCTTCGTCGGCGTGGTCTGGGCGATGGTGCTGCTGCTGTCCGAACTGTTCCGCCTGATCGGCATCAGCCTGCTCAAGGACCTGCTGGCAAAGGATTGGGCAGCGCTCCTGCTCACAGGCGCCGCACTCGGCGCCGGGATCGGCCTCCTGCGCGAGCGTGACGGCATCCTGCGCCTGCTGCAGCGCGTGGTGACGACGATCCTGTCCGTGCTGGCGCCGGTGCTCGCGCTTGGCCTGGTCGTTTTCCTGGCGGCGATCCCCTTCACCGGCCTCGCGCCGCTGTGGGACGCGACCCGTTCGACCAGCCCGATCCTGCTCGGCTGCGTGATCGGCGCACTCTCCCTGGCCAATGCCGTGATCGGGGACGAGGCACCACACGAGGCGCGCAGTCCCCTGCTGCGCGGCAGCGTGGCCGCGCTCGGCATTGCCATGCTGCCGCTCGGCGCGATTGCCGCGATCTCCACCGGCCTGCGCATCCAGCAATATGGCCTGACGCCGGACCGGCTCTGGGCCGTGGTCTTCACGGCCATCGCCTGCGCCTATGGCCTGGCCTATCTCGTCGTCCTCGTGCGCTGGCGCATCCGCGCGGCACCGCACTTGCGCACGGCCAACTTGCGCCTGGCGGCCGGGCTCTGCCTCGTGGCGCTGGTACTCTCCACGCCGTTGGTCAATTTCGGCGCCCTGTCCACGCGCGACCAACTCGCCCGGCTGCAGAGCGGACGGACACCGCTGGCCAGGTTCGACTGGCGCGCCATGCGCTTCGACTTCGGCCGCGCCGGTGAAGCTGCCACCCGCCGCCTCGCCGAAACCGGCCGCACGCCGGAAATCCGCGCCGCTGCGAAGAAGGCGCGGGATGCCAAGAACCGCTGGTCGCTCGACCCGGTCTCGATCGAACCTCGGCAGACGCCCATCGACCCCGCGCGCCTGCTGGTGCTGCCACGCGGCACGGTGCTGCCCAAGGCGCTTCACGGCCAGCTCCAGGGCTACAATGCCTGCGGATTCTCCGGCGCCTGTACCGTTCTCTTCGAGAAGGACAGCGACGAGGCCGTGATCGTTACCAACGACCGGAGCTTCCTCTGGAAGGGCGAGAACGGCACTTGGAACCCCGCACCGGGGCGGCCCAACGTCACCGGCCAGGAGGCCGTCGAGCGCCTCGAAACCGCGCTCAAGGCCGGACGCGTCGAGATCCGCAAGGTCACGCGCCGCCAGGTCTTCGTGGATGGCCAGCCGGTCGGCAGCGAGTTCGAGTGACGCCCTGAACCCGGATCAGGTGCCGGTCTTGCGCAGCCCCCGCCAGGCCTCCCGCACTTTTGCGATGCCGAAGCGCATGACCTGGGCGGGTTCTATGTGCGGCATCGTCGGCAACTCGTCGGGATCGACGATGGCGTGGAGGATGGCCGGCCCCGGCGCCGCCAGGAACTGCGCCATCGTCGCGTCGAGCCGCGCCGGGTCGCTGACGGTGAAGCCCTGCGCGCCGCAGGCCCGCGCGAACAGGGCGAAATCGACGTTGGGGAAAGTGGTTCCTTTCGCGGCCGGGAGCGCGGCCGCCTCCATTTCGAGATGGACGAGGCCCCACTGGGCATTGTCATAGACCACGATCTTCACCGGCAAGTCGTGCTCTACGCTGGTCATGAACTCCCCGAGCAGCATGGTCATGCCGCCGTCGCCGACATGGGCGATCACCTGCCGCCCGCGATCGAGCAACTGCGCCCCGTTGGCGAGGCCCAGCCCGGTGCCGACCGCTGCATTGTTGAACGAGCCGGTGCCCCGCTGCCGCCCGCTCTGGCGCCACCAGTTCGCGGCCCATAGCGTAACCTCCCCGGTATCGGTGACGATGATCGCATCATCCGCGGCGTGGTCGCTCACGGCGCGTGCCACCGCCGGGGGATGCAACTTGCCCGGCGTCCGCGCCGTGTCCGCACGCTTGTCGAGCATGGTGTTCCAATCCGCCCGCGCGGCCTGCGCCTTGGCCAGGAACGCCGTGTCCGTTCGCGCGGGAAGCTGTTCCAGCAGCATCGTCAGCGCGGGGCGAACCGATCCGACAATGCCGAGCGCCACCGGAGCCCGGCGCCCCAGCGCAAGCGCGCGTTCGTCGATCTGGATCACATGGCCGTGGCCGGGCAGGAACTCGGAATAAGGATAGTGCGTGCCCAGCATGATCAGCAGGTCGGCCTCGTTGATGGCGTCCACACCGGCGCGGGAGCCGATCAGCCCCACGCCGCCGATCCAGTGCGGGTGATCGAACGGCAGGATGTCCTTGCCGCGGAAGGTGTGCATGAGCGGCGCCTTCAGCCGTTCCGAGAGTTGCTCCAGCTCGGCCGCAGCGCCGTGACAGCCGTTGCCGCAGAACACCGCGACGGTCTTCGCCTCGCCGATCAGGCGCGCGGCTTCGGCAATGTCGGCGGGTGCCGGCGCGATCTGGGGGCGGGGGCGCAGGGTGGCCAGGCTTTGCACCGGTCCCGGCACGGCCGCGGAGAAGACATCCGGCGGCACGTTGATATGCGCCACACCGCGCTCGGCATAAGCCGCCGCGATCGCCTCTCGGATCACCGCCGGCGCCTGTTCCGCGGCAGATATGACCTGGCTGTAGACCGACACGTCCCGGAACAGCAGCGCCGGATCGTCTTCCTGCAGATAGTCCGTGCCGCGCTTCTCCGCCGGCACGCCGCCGGTGATCGCCAGCACCGGCGCATGGTCCTTGCGCGCCTCGTACAGTCCGGCGACGAGGTGATTGCCGCCGGGACCGGTGGTGCTGCAGCACACGCCGAGCCGCCCGGTCAGCTTGGCCTGCCCGGCGGCCGAAAGCGCGCCGCCTTCCTCATGCCGCACGCCGATCCATTCCACCCGGTCATCGGCATCGAGTGCGTGAGTGAACGGATTGAGGGCATCGCCGACCACCCCGAAAACATGTTCCACGCCAAGCTGTGCAAGCGTATCGACCAGAAGTTCGGCAACGGTTTTCGACATGATGGCTCCTCGAATGACCAAACCTTCCCAACGCATCGCCGCCCCATGCGCTCCTCGAAAGGATAGGGGCGCACCGGCCCGAACCGATGAGGCAATGGAAATCTTCGGCGTGGCTTCAATTGCATTCGTGCGGGCAAGTGGCGTAGGCTTCCGCCGCAACAAAGCGGGAGCCGCCATGATCGACCGTCGCCATTTCCTTGCCACCGCGTCCGCGGGGGCCGCACTCGCCGCCGCCGGTCCGGCATTTGCCCGCATATCCGCGCCCAAGGGCGCCGCTGCCGGTTCGGCCGATCCCGCCCTGGCCGCCTTCATGGACAAGTATTTCGAAGCCCAGGTCGATGCCTCGCCGGAAACCGCGACGCAGCTGGGGCTGGATACCGGGGCCCGCGCCGCGCTGAAGTCCCGCCTCACCGTGCCTACGCTGGAGCAGGAGGAGAAGGACCGCGCCCGCGTCCGCGCGGCACGCGCCGAACTGGGCACTCTGAACCGCGCCTCGATGACGGCGCAGGACGCCATCTATTACGACACCGTCGCGGCGAACCTCGATGCCATCATCAAGACTTACGCCATCCCCTATGGGCAGGGCGGATGGCCGCAGGTCTACCGCGTCAGCCAGGGCGGCGGCGCCTATCTCAACACCGGCGACTTCCTCGACAACCAGCACACCATCAAGACTGCGGCCGATGCCGAAGCCTATGTGTCCCGCGTCGGAGACTTCGCGGATGTCCTTGCCGCCGAAACCGACCGGATGAGCGAAGACTTCGGCCGCGGCGTGATCCCGCCCGACTTCATCCTGAAGAAGACCATCGGATTGCAGGCGGGCATGCTGGGCACGAAACCCGGAGAATCCACGCTCGTCCAGTCGATCGTGCGGCGCACGCACGAACAGTCGATCCCCGGCGAATGGGGCGCGCGGGTGGAGAAGCTGGTTGCCGAGCGGGTCTATCCCGCCCTCCAGCGCCAGAACGACGCCCTGAAGGCTGCTCTGCCCAAGGCCGGCCACGAGGCTTCGGTATCGCGCCTGCCCCAGGGCGCGCAGTATTACGCCAATAGCCTGAACTACATCACCACCACCCGCATGACTGCCGACGAAATCCATCGCATCGGCCTGGAGCAGGTGGCGGACCTGACCGCGCGTTCGGACGAAATGCTGAAGAAGCAGGGCATGTCGCAAGGCACGGTGGGCGAACGCATGGCCTCGCTGATCGCGAACCCGGCCAATGTCTATCCCAACACCGACGCCGCCAAAGTCGAACTCGTCGCCCATCTCAACGAACAGATGGCGGCGATGCAGACCCTGCTTCCCAAGGCTTTCGGCCGCCTGCCCAAGTCCGGCGTGCAGATCAAGCGTGTGCCGCCGGAGATCCAGGAAGGCGCCTCGCAGGGGTATTACAATTCGCCCAGCCTCGACGGCACGCGCCCGGGGATCTACTGGATCAACCTGACCGACACGGCCAACTGGCCCAAGTTCGGCCTGCCCACCCTAACCTATCACGAGGCCATTCCGGGCCATCACCTGCAGATCGCCCTGCAGCAGGAAAGCCCCGCCGCACCCAAGCTGATGAACCTCATGTTCTTCTCCAGCTACGCGGAAGGCTGGGGCCTCTATGCCGAACAACTGGCGGACGAACTGGGCGCCTACGACAACGACGCCCTCGGCCGCGTCGGCTTCTACCAGAGCCTGCTGTTCCGCGCAGTGCGACTGGTGGTCGATACCGGCATCCATTCCAAGGGCTGGAGCCGTGAACAGGCCATCCGTTACTTCATCGACAATACCGGCCGCGCCGAAGGCGGGGCGACCTCGGAAGTGGAGCGCTATTGCTCATGGCCGGGACAGGCCTGTGCCTACAAGGTCGGGCACAACGAATGGGTCCGCCTGCGGGAAAAGGCGCGCACGGCGCTCGGCAGCCGCTTCGACATTCGCGGCTTCCACGACACCGCCCTGGCCGGCGGCGGCATGCCGCTGACGGTCCTGGAACGCGTGGTCGACAACTGGGTATCGGCGCAGAAGGCCGCCGGCTGAACCCCGGGACCATAGGGGGCGGCGTAAGCCGCCTTCGCTGCCTGCCCGCAAGCAAATGGGAAAAGCGGCCTGGATGCACATCCAGGCCGCTTTTTCATGGACGGGGCCGGCTGGCCGGGATCAGTCCTTCCAGGTCCGGCCCTTGAGGCGCGCCGTCGTTACCGGGCCGAGATGTTCGGCATCCTCACCCAGCGCGAAGCCGTAATCGCCGGGAGCGAGCACCCAGCTGCCCTCGCGCCAGTCGGCGAGCAGACGCGGGTCGATGGTCATGGCCACTGCCTTGCCCTGCCCCGCAGCCAGTTCCACGCGCTGGAAGCCGACCAGACGCTGCACCGGCTTGCCCGCGCGGGATACCAGGTAGAGCTGCGCCACCGTGGCGCCGGCGCGCTTGCCGGTGTTCGTGACACGGGCCGTCGCCTTCGCGCCGTCGGTCTTCAGCGCGTCAGCCGCAAACCGGGTGTAGCTGAGGCCGTAGCCGAAGGGGAACAGCGCCTTCTGGCCCTTGCCCGCGTTCCAGCGATAACCGAGATTCGCGCCTTCGATATTGTAGTCCGCCACCAGCCTCTGCCCGTGCACGTCGGGCGCTCCGGCAAAGTCCGGCTCGACCGTATCGAAGCCCTCGATCGTGGCGCGCGGCAACTGGTCGATGCCGGTGGGGAACGTGATCGGCAGCTTGCCCGAAGGATTGGCCTGGCCGAACAGCACCGCGGCAATCGCTTCCGCGCCCCTTGCCCCGGGGTACCAGGCTTCCAGCACCGCCGCCGTCTTGTCCAGCCAGGGCATCAGCACCGGCCCGCCGGTTTCCAGCACGACGATGGTGTTGGGATTGGCCGCGGCGACCGCGGCGATCAGGGCATCCTGGCCGTTGGGCAGCGACAGGTCGGGCTGGTCGAAGCCCTCGCTGGACCACTGCGTGGCGAACACGATGGCGATGTCCGCCGCCTTGGCCTGAGTCACGGCTTCTGAGATGTAGCGGCCGCTGCGATAGTTCACCTGGGCCTGAGGCGCGGCGGCGCGGATGGCCTTGATCGGCACCGACCGATGATAGGCTTCGAACAGGAAGGGCGAGAAATCGTCCTCGCCCCCCTGCGGCACGTTCACGGCGGCGCCGCCCTCGCCCTGCACCTGGCTGGAGCCCGCGCCGGACAGAACGCCGCTGTTCGCATAGCCGCCGATCACGGCGATGCGCTTGGCCGAAGCCGCCAGCGGCAGCACGCCGCGCGCGTTGCGCAGCAGCACGATGCCCTGCCGCGCCACGGCCTCGGCAACGTCGCCGTGCGCCTTGAAATCGATGGCACCGCCCGGCTTCACCGGATTTTCGACCAGGCCGTTGTCGTAGACGGCCCAGAGGATCCGCCGGTTCATGTCATCCAGCCGCCGGGCATAGGCCGGGTCCGCCTTCGCCGCAGCGCCCAGCTTCGCGGCGAAGAACACGTCCTTGTCCAGCTCCGAGCCGGACTGCTGGTCCAGTCCGTTCAGCGCCGTGCCGAGCGAAGGCACCGCGCCCCAGTCCGACATGACGAAGCCCTTGTAGCCCCAGGCCTGCTTGAGAACCTTGTTGAGCAGCCAGTCGTTGTCGCAGGCCGAATGGCCGTTGACCTTGTTGTAAGCGCACATCACCGCGCCGGGATTGCCGATCTCGATGCCGATCTTGAACGCCAGAAGGTCGCTTTCGTGGGCATTCGCCGGAGAGATGACGCTGTCGACTTCCTTGCGCGCGGTTTCCTGCCCGTTGAGCGCGAAGTGCTTGATGGTCGCGATGATGTGGTTCGATTGCACGCCGCGAATGGCATGGCCGGCCAGAGTACCGGCCAGGAGCGGATCCTCGCCGAAATATTCGAAATTGCGACCGTTGCGCGGATCGCGCATCAGGTTCACGCCGCCCGCCAGCAGCACGTTGAAGCCTTTGGCGCGGGCCTCCGCGCCGATCATCCGGCCGCCCTGCTCGGTCAGTTCGGGGTTCCAGGTGGCCGCCTGCGCCAGGCCCGAAGGCAGCGCCGTGGCGCCGTCCTTGCGAAGGCCGAACACATAGGACACACCCAGGCTGGCGTCGGTTTCCAGAAGCGCGGGCACGCCGAGCCGGGGAATGCCGGTGATATAGCCCGCGCCGGGAACCGCTTCGGCCGGCGGCTCGGGCGAAGTCGGCGTCAGCTTGATGGGCATGATGCCCGCCGTGAGCACGGTCTTCTCTTCCGGCGTCATCGCCTCAAGCGTCCGTTCCGCGCGCGCGGAAGCCGCCGCGCCGCGATCCTGCGCGGCAGCCGGCATGGCCGTGGACGCGGCAACCGCGCCGGCGAGAAGAAACGAATGGCGAAGGGTCATGTCGGCGATCCTGATTTCAAGCGGCGGTGGTCGGCCCGGATGGCAGGACGAACGCCGCCATGGCGTGTCTCGAAACCATCGGTGAAGGCGGACAAGCGCGCCGAAAGATCAGCCGATCGCGACATCACAAACCCCCTCCCCTGTTTTCGTCCATCTGGACGAAAAGAGATGCGGGCGAACGCCAGCCGCGTCAAGCGGCTTGTTGCGCCGCGCCGCCGGTCAAAGGATCAGCTCGGAGATTTCCTTGTCGCGGGGCCGTGAACCGAGCCCGTCAGAAGCCTGACCACGGCCTCGGCATGGGCTTCCACGGCCTCGTCCGTCATGAAGTCGTAACCCATCGCGAGCTGCGCCTCCTTCTGCAGCATGAAAGGCAGCTGGATCATGCCGACCATCGCGTAGAGCAGCGAGGGCAGCGGCATGTCCGGCACCAGGCCGCGGTCCAGCAGTTGCGTCAGATTTCCGGTCGTGGCGGCCTGGTTGGCGCTGACGAACTCCCGCACCATCCACTCCAGCCTTTCGCCGCCCGCGATCGTTTCGGAAACGGTGATGCGGGCATGCTCCGGATGCTCGGCACTGTAGCGGGTGTAGAGGTGGACCAGCTTGCGGAACCGCTGTTCGAAATCGAGTTCCGCCTCGGCTTCCACCGGGTCGATGACCTGACGCTGGAGCAGGGCGAACATGTCGCGCACGGCCTCGCGCCAGAGTTCGTCCTTGCTGCCGAAGTGGTAGGTGATCATCGAATGGGTCGTGCCGGCGGCCCGCGCGATGTCGCGCACATTGGCCGCGGCAAATCCGTGCGCGGCGAAAACCTGGCGCGCGCAATGCAGGATGCGCGACCGCGTGGCCTCGGCCCGCGCCTGCGACAGCCGCCGACGGCCGCCCGAAGCTTCGCCCTGTTTCGCCGCCCGTTCCGAAGCGGTGGGCGCGTCCGATGGCTGCTTGTGAATGATGCTCTCCATGCCTTGCCCGATCAGCCGGGGCCCGTGATCGCCCGAAAGGATGCACGAGAGGCCCGACATGCGAAACCCCGCCGCGATGGGCGGCGGGGTCAATTCGGCCGTGACGATGGCAATCCCGATTGCTCGGCGGTCCCTGCGAATGCGCGGGGAGGACAGCCAGTCCCGGACGGATCCTGCCTTACATGGCCTCGCCGATAGCTTCCAGCGATCTGCGCTTGGTCTCCGGGAAGAAGGCCAGCACCACCACGAACTGCAGCGCCATCATCGCGCCGAACAGCCAGAACGGCAGGGCGCGGGCATGCGCGGCAGCGAGCGGGAAGCCGAAGGCGATCACCGCATCCATGAACCAGTGGACCGAGGAGCCGAGGCTCTGACCGCGTGCGCGCACGTCGGTAGGGAAGATCTCGCTGATATAGACCCAGATCACCGCGCCTTGCGAGAAAGCGAAGAAGGCGATGAAGCCGATCAGCAAATAGAGCAGCCAGCCCTGATGGGTGCCACTGCCGAAAATCGTCGCCACCCCTGCCAGCGCGGCCGTCAATCCCACGGAACCGATCAACAGCAGGGTCTTGCGGCCGATCCGGTCGATCACGGTGAGCGCCAGCCCGGTGAACAGCAGGTTGCAGGCGCCGATGACGATGGCCTGCCGGTCCGCCGAAACACCCGTGAAGCCGGCGGCAGCGAAGATGTCGTTGAGGTAATAGAGGATCGCGTTGATGCCGGAGAGCTGGTTGAACGCGGCAATGGCGATCGCCAGCAGCATCGGCCGGTGGTGGCGCTTCCAGCTGAGCCGCGGGGCGTGGCTTTGCTCCTCCGCCCGGCGCCAGACGGCCATCTCGCCCGCCACATCGGCATTGCCCAGCTTGCCGAGCACGGCGGCGGCCTCCGCCTCGCGGCCCTTGGCGAAGAGCCAGCGCGGGCTGTCGGGGATGGTTCGCATCATCACCAGCAACAGCACGGCCGGAAGCGCGGTGACGCCGAACTTGACGTGCCAGTCGAGCGCGCCGAGATGAAGGCCCGATACGAAATAGTTGCTGAGATAGGCGACCAGAATGCCCAGCACGACATTGAGCTGGAACGCGCCCACCATCATGCCGCGCCGCTCGGCCGGGGCGATCTCGGCGATGTAGACCGGCGCCAGTACCGACGACGCGCCCACCGCAAAGCCCGCCAGCACCCGCATGATGAGCAGCATCGGCCAGTTCACCGCCAGCAGGCAGCCGATCCCGGACACCAGGTAAAGCAGCGCGATCACCGACAACGACGCGCGTGCACCGTAGCGGTCCCCCGGAATGCCTGCGAGCAGCGCGCCCGCAAGCGTGCCCCAGAGCGCGCTGGAGACGGTTACCCCGACGCCGGTGGCGTCGAGACCGAAGGCGGTCCGGATGCCTTCCGTGGTGCCGGCGATCACCGCCGTATCGAACCCGAACAGGAGCCCGGCCAGCGCGCCGACCAGCACGCCTCGGAAAAGCGTCGCATTCATCAGGATGTGTCCTTTCCAACCAAACTCACGATTTGGAGCCGAATTTTCCCGCCAAGGTCGAACGCACTCCAATACGCCCCAGCTTCAGCCCATCAGCCGCCTCGGGAAAAATCCACGACACCTAAGGAGATGGCAAATGCTGCGGGGATAACACGGTGATCGCGGATCTGGCGCTGCCCTGGTTCTCGCTCACGATGCTCTCTCCCGGCCAAAGACCAACCGCTTCCGCCTCGTCAGGAATTGCTACGAAGAGGCAGCGCTTAAGTCCATCGTGAATGATGCAGCGATCCGCGATGCGTGCAAAATTCGATCGGCATGGACAAGTTCCTGCGGATCCGGCTTGCCCTCCGCAATCCCGGGCAAAGGCTTCCCACGCTTGAGCGTTTCAGGCGCAGCGCGGCCGAACAAGGCAGAATGCGAAGGACACAAGATCATCTGCTCAAACAAGAAACCCGTCCGATCATTGAACCGGACGGGTTAGTGGCTGCAGGCGCGGAAGGTTGAATGGCGCCTGCAAGTCCTCAGAAGCGGAAGCGCGTGCCCAATCCGAAATAGCGACCCTCGTATCGGATATCCCGCGGGTAGGTCTGGGTCTGGTTGAAGTACCGGTAGTTGTTGAACGGCTTGCCCAGGATGTTGCTGACGTCCGCCGTGATGGTGATGGCCGGAATGACGGTGTAGGAAAGGGAGTAGTCCAACCGTGCGATCGGCTTGGTGCCTTCGCCTACGTAAAGATTTCCATTGGCATCCGGCGAATAGAAATTGGTGAATTTCGAGCGATAGTTGTAAGAAAGGCGGGTCGAAAGCTTACCACGCTCGTAGAACAATACGGCGTTGTAGCTCCACTTCGACACGCCGGGGATGGCCACCATCTTGGTGTCTTGCCCTAGAGCGTTGGGAAGCTGGTTCTTGCCGTCCAGATAAGTTGCGTTCGCTTGAACGCCAAATCCGGAAAGCCAGCCCGGCAGGAAATCGAAGAAGCTGTGGAACCCGGCCTCGATGCCCTTGATACGTCCGGAACCCGCGTTTTCAGGGCGCACGACCTGGATCAGGCCATAGACCGGATCCTGTACATCGCGGGTATAGTCGCTGATGAAGCCGTCGAGATCGCGATAGAACACAGAGATCCCTGCCGCCGCCCGGGGTGAGAAGTAGTATTCGATCGTGCCATCGTAATTGCGCGAGGTCAGCGGCGCGAGATCGCGGTTGCCGGCGCGCCCGAAAGCGTCATAGCGCCCCGRCGTGCCGCCGGTGTTCTGCGCGCGCGTGATGTTCACCGCCGGATTGAGCTGGCCGAAAGTCGGCCGGGTCCGCGTTTCGGTATAGGCCAGTCGAACCTGAAGCTTGTCGGTGGGACGAATGCGCATGCTGACGTTGGGCAGGACGTCGACGTAGTTCTGCCGGTTCTGTTCCGGGGTCTGAACTCCGTCCACCAGTGACGTGCCCGAATAGACGCCGTCGGTGTTGACGATCCGCACGCCGACAAGGCCGCCGACGTCCACTCCGCCGATGTCGAAAGCGTATTTGCCCTGGGCATAGGCGGCATATGTCTTTTCGCTGGCCTCCCACGATGCCAATGGGTCGATCGGCACGTCGGTGCTGGACCAACGCGCGACGTTGTCGGCAAGCCCGGCGTCATTCGGATTGAGAGCCGAGAGTTGCTGCAACCCGGCAAGGGCGATCGCTCGCAGGCCATCGATGTTGCTGCGGATGGCCGACCGTTCAGGGGCAAGCCATTGCGTGAAGCCCTGCACGCCGCCCCGGAAGCTGTCGTCCACCAGCGACATGGCGCCCAGGCCGAGTTCGTTCATGCCGATGCCAAGGTCCATGAGGTAGGCATAGCGCGAACCTGAACGGACCGAAGAATTGCGCGTGGTCACGCGGCTGCCGACCTGCAACTGCGGAAGAAACGGAATGTCGGTTTCGAGCGAAATGTCGCCCCGCCACTGGATGCCGTTTCCTTTGCCGACATATGTGCGGTCGAAGAACCCGCGGAACTGGTAATGGCTGGGGTCGGTCGCATCGAAGCCAGGCAGTGAGAAGGCAGCCGATCCCTTCACGTCGAACGCCGCATCCACCGTCGGGGCCGATGTCAGGGCGGAATCGAGGCTCCATTCGGTCTGCTTGAAGGTACTGTCGGTATAAGCGAAGTCGGTCGAGATCGTCGCCTTGCCGGTCGTCCAGATCGCGCCGATCGCGCCCTGGTAGGTGTTGGTGTCGCCATTGACGGTCGAACGATAGATGTCCGGGCGCCAGCCTCCGGTCTTGGTCAGACTTGCGACCTTGTTCGGTTCGTCGGGATCGAGCACGATATTGCTGAGCTGCGCGCCGGCAAAGCGAAGCGATGTCGCGAAGAAGTCGTTGGCGTCGCGGCCGCGATAGGCCTGCCACAGGCCGTCGACGTAGATTTCAAGATTGGGCGCCGGCTTCCACTGAAGCGAGGCATTGATCGACGGACGCTTGCGGATGCCGCTGTTGTAGAAGACGCCGACGGCCTCGGGAAACACGAAGTCGCGGCCGACCGATTCCGGTTCGACCGTATTGGCGACATCTGGCGCCAATACGTCGGCACTGTTCCACCGGGCAGCATTACGGAACTGTTGCTGCGTATAGGCGAAGTTGATGAGCGCGCCGATCTCGCCGATACCGGTCTGCCAGCGGTCGGTGATCTGGAGATTGGCATTGGCCGGATCGTACTTCTTCGACTGGTCGTTGTAAGTACCGCGAACGGCGCCTGCGATTTCGAAGCCCTTGAAGTCGAACGGGCGCCAGGTGCGGACGTTGATGAGACCGGCCAGCCCGGGCTCGACCAGATCGGCCGTGCCGGATTTGAAGACTTCAAGCGCGCGCAACGCGCCCGGAGGGAAATCCCAGAGCGCCACCCCGCGAGATTCCGCCGTGAATATGTCGCGTCCATTGAAAGTCGTGGCGACATCGGGCAGGCCGCGGACAAGAACCTGGTTGGCTTCATCGCCGGACCGGCTGACCTGGACGCCCGATATTCGCGCAAGCGATTCCGCTGCGTTGTTATCCGGCAGCTTGCCGATGTCTTCCGCAACGATGGCATCGACGATCGCATCGGATTCCCGCTTGATCTGCGCCGCATTGTACAGGCTGGCCCGGAAGCCGGTGACGATGATGTCCTCAGCCGAGACAGGATCCGAAGCCGCAGTATCGGCCTTATCCTGCTGCGAAGACTTCTGATCCGTTTGATTGGCCTCATCGCGTGCGATGTCCTGACCATAAGCAGGCGCCGCGAATGCGGCACAGGCGCACGATAGATACAGTCCGACTTTAAGCATCTGGCATCTCCCCCGTTTCCCCAATTCCGCTGATCCGACGACCCACTAAAGGTCCGTAGGATTGGGAATATCTGTTTATTTGAGTTTCATTTATCGCTCTCAAATCGATTCGACAATCAAAAATTAGTCTGAGTATATCGCCTGAGTCAGATAATGTCGCAAAGCCGTGCGCTGACAGGCCATCGAAGTGGCGACAAAGGCGGCGGCTCCGGCCCGGCGGCTGTTGGATTAAATCTTTGAAGGGTAGCGGCCCGGTGCTGATGACCGGAATGCCGCCACCCTCTGGAATGTCCCGCCGCCGGACGCACCAACCGTGACGGGCTGCGGACTGTCTGATGAACTGGCTGCTGCGGGGAGATCAGGCGCTTTGCGATTGATCGGGATCAGCGAGCCGGCCCGACCGTGAAACAACGCCGGGGCGAAGTCCCATCGCGCGCTCCGGCGTGGATTGACCTGCGAGGTTTCGGATTTTACGTTATTCCTAATAATGTAAAAGGACTCGATATGGGACGAGTGACAATCGTGACGGGCGCTGCTTCCGGCATCGGCCTGGGTGTTTCGCAGTGGTTTGCCGCCAAGGGGCACCGGGTGGCGATGATGGACCGCAATGGGGATGAGGTGCGGGCAGCCTCGGACAAGCTCAATGCGGGGGGCTTCGACACGCGTCCCTTCACCGTCGATGTGGCGGATCGCGATCAGGTGGAAGCGGCTGTCGCCGAAACGCGCCAGGCGTTCGGACCGATCGAACTGCTGATCGCCAATGCCGGCATCTCGGAATACAAGCCCTTCGTCGAAATGACCGTGGCAGAATGGCAGCGCATGCTGGACGTCAACCTCACCGGCATGTTTCACTGCATCCAACTGGCCATCCCCGACATGATCGCCGCCAAGTGGGGGCGGATCGTCACGATCTCGTCCATGAGCGCGCAAGTCGGCGCGCCCAGCATGGCGCATTACTCGGCATCGAAAGGCGGCGTCACGTCGCTGACCAAGGCGGTGGCACGCGAATTCGCGGAACTGGGCATTACGGCCAACACGATCCCGCCTGCGATCGTATATACCGGGCTGAGCCGCCGTACCGAGGTCGACGGCAGCAACCCGCGCATCGATGCGATGGTGCAGGGCGTCCCCCTGAAGCGGATCGGCATGCCCGAAGACATTGCCTCTGCCTGCGACTGGCTATGTTCGGACCATGCCGGATACGTGACCGGGCAGGAGATCAACGTGAACGGCGGCATGTACTCCTGAGCCGGCCGATGACGGGCAGCCTAGTCCAGATGGATCGCGATCGGCCGCGTGAACGCGCGCACGACCAGCGTGTCCAGCAACTTGACCACATTGCCAACGGGATAGTCCTCGTCCTGGCGCAGCCACCAGCGCAATATGTCGAATATGGCGTTGGTGACGAGTTCGGTAACGAGATCGGCCGGCAGGGCCGGGTTGGCGCGGGGCCTGCTCTCCGCGATCTCGTTGGCGATGCGCGAGAATTCCGCGCGCATCTTCTCGTTCGCGCCGGCTGTCAGCAGGGTCGACCAGAGTTTGCGATGATCGTTCACGTAGCGGCACAAGTCATCGAGCGAGCTGGTGGCCTTGCGCTCGAACGCGGGCTGCGAATGGCGCAGCAGATGGCGCACCTGTTCGGTCGCGACATCGGCCAGCAAGTCTTCCTTGCTGGCGAATTGCCGGAAGAACACCGGGTAGCTGACTTTCGCCTGCGCCGTGATCTCCTTGATGGTGATGAGATCGAGGGGCTTGGTGTCTATGAGTTCGAGCAGCGCTGTCTTCAGCGCTTCGCGAGAGCGCGTCACGCGGGCGTCGTGCGGTCTGCTGATGCGTTCGCGGGCGCGGTCTGGAATCGACACTCGAACAATCCTCTGTTGCACGCTGACGGTAATACGCGGCGCGCCGAAACGGCAAGGCGGCCTGCTCATTCATCGACGCGGTGGTATCAGCGTCATCATCGAATGGCCCGCCGCGTCAAGGCATTTGCCGGCCTTCATGTGCCTAAAATCATTCGAAGCGGCGCCGATGGGCGGCGGTCCTGCCCCGTGCGGACCGAGACCCTGGCCCTATCTGACGGGAGAGCATCATGAACACGACGGAGCGCGACTACTACACCGACCGCACGGTCCTGCTGGATCCTTACGACTGGTTCGAGGAAATGCGCGCCAAGGGACCGGTATGCCGCATGGCCAACCGCGATCTTGTCCTCGTCACCGGCTTTGCGGAAGCGGTCGAGCTGCTCAACAACGCGGCCGACTGGTCGAACGCGATCAGTGTCAGCGGCCCGCTTCTGCCGCTGCCGTTCGAACCCGACGCCGAGGACATCTCCGGGCAGATCGAGGAGCACCGCGGCGACATCCCGCTTGCCGATCTCCTCGTGGCCAAGGACGGCACGCCGCATGCCCAATCGCGGGCCTTGATCTCCGCCCTCTTCACGCCCTCGCGCCTCAAGGCCAACCAGGCCTACGTCACCGCGCTCGCCGATCGCATGGTTCGCGGCGTCGTCGCGCAGGGCGGATGCGAGTTGATCGGCGCGATCGCCAGCCCCTTCGTCACTTTCGTGGTATCGGATATCCTCGGCGTGCCGGAAGCCGACCGGGACGATTTTCGCCGCATCATCGACCTTGCCCCGCCGCCCGGAAACATGGAGGCCGCGCCGCCTCCGGGCAAGGAAGCGGAATGGGCTGCAAGGCCGCGCGAGACCGAAGAAGTCAATCCGCTCGAATATATGGCCGCCTATTTCTACCGCTACATTTCCGAGCGCCGGGCCCAGCCGCCCCGGGAAGACGTCCTTTCCGAGTTCGCCCACTCCCGCTATCCGGACGGCACCCAGCCCGACATCCCGGAACTGATCCGTCTCGCCACTTTCCTGTTCGGAGCGGGGCAGGACACCAGCGCCAAGCTGATCGGCAATGCCATGCGCTATCTCGTCGACGTGCCGGGCCTGCAGCAGCAACTCCGCGACGATCATAGCCTGATCCCGGCGTTTCTCGAGGAGGTGCTGAGGCTCGAAGGCTCGACGAAAGTGGTCAAGCGCCTTGCCAGGCGTGCCATGCGGGTCGGCGACATGGAGATCGCGCCGGGGACCAAGGTGGTGATCGCCATTTCCGCCGCCAATCGTGATCCACGCCGGTGGGAGGAACCTCACGCGTTCAGGCTCGGGCGGCCGGGTATCAAACAGCACCTGGCCTTCGGCCGCGGCGCCCATACTTGCGCCGGAGCGCCGCTCGCGCGCTATGAGGTCCGCATCATCTTCGAGAAGTTCCTCGAACACACGCGCTGGATATCGCTGTCGGAAGATCGCCACGGCACCGCCGAGAACCGCATCCTGGATTTCGAGCCCACTTATAGCATGCGAGGCCTCGCGAACCTCCATGTCGAACTGGAACCCGCGGTTTGAGTTCGTCCGGCTGAATCACAGGAATCAACCGGCCCGCTCATCCTTCCAGCTGATAAGTCATGGGCACAAGGAACTGCCGTCCTGCACGCGGGAGGCCTTTGGGGGGA
The DNA here is from genome assembly GCF_052113265.1 of Novosphingobium sp. YAF33. NCBI lineage: Bacteria > Pseudomonadati > Pseudomonadota > Alphaproteobacteria > Sphingomonadales > Sphingomonadaceae > Novosphingobium > Novosphingobium sp. YAF33. The sequence goes on along the minus strand of NZ_JBFRCW010000005.1, from coordinate 124,848 downwards.
CGCGGATAGGGCACTGCGTCGCGCACTTGTTTCAGCGCGAGGCCGTCCAGGGGCGGATGGCCGCTGGAGCCAACCAGTTCGGCCGTTTCGAGGCGGCCATTCTCGTCGATCAGCAGGCGCACCAAGGCCGTGCCCTCCCAGCCCTTGCGGGCCAGACGCCCCGGGTAACCCTTGTGGCGGCCGATCCATGCAAAGACCCGGCGCGCATAGGAATCCTCGCCCCGGCTACCCGCAGACGGCGGCGCGGCACGGTCCTGCGCGGCTGCCTTGCCCTCGCCGGATGACGACCCCGCCGTCACTCCACTCCCAGGGTTCGAAGACGGCGGCCGAGATGCCGCGAGAAGCGGAACGGCAGGTGCCGGCGCCATGTCGTCCGACAGGCGCAGCGGGGAAACCGGGGCGACCACCTGCACCACAGGCCTGACGGTCGGCGCGGGCGCATCGGTCGCATTCGCCACGGAAAGGGACTTGCGAGGGGGATCCGGCGCGGGCTCGGCCTGCGGCGTCTCGTCCGGCCGGGAGAGGTCCACGGAGCGGAACGACACGACGCCCCGGTGCCCGGGTTCGCCCACTTGTCTGGAGGGACCGAACGCCATCCACGCCAGTCCGAGAACGGTCACATGGACGGCGCAAGTCAGAGCAAGCGACGAGATTCGAAACGAATTCATTGCGCGTCGCCTATGTTTATTGCTATCGTGTCGCAATAGCATATCGGGAAACTGCGATGAAATTGCGCTGGCTGGATACCTTGGCCCTTTCCGTGAATGGCGCTTACGCGCTGCTTTGCCTCGGGTTCGTCGGCAAGTTGCTGTCGCTGCATGCGCTCGGCAATTCTCCCGAGCATGCTCTGGTGGCGGGTTTCGCGCTGCTGGCGCTGCTCTGGCTCGGCAATGTTGCCCGCATCCTGTGCCCGCTTCGCCGCCGCATCTTGTTTCAGACCCTCGTGAACGGCGCCGCGCTGGTTTTCGGCCTGTTCGGCCTGCTGCTCGGCTTTGCCGATCCATTCGCGTGGACCGCGCCGGTTGCGATCCTGCCGCCCGCGCTCACTTATCTCGTAGCCAGACGCGCTCACGCTAAAGCGTCCTGAGAAAGGCAGCGAGCGCGGCCTGCTCGTCTCGCGTCAGACCGAGCTTCGAAACCAGCGGGTCTGGTATCGGCGCGGGTGCCTCGCCCATTCGCCTCGCCCGATCCCGTCCGCCCCCGCCGTTATAGAGCGCAACGACATTCTCGAGCGTGGGGAACAGACCATTGTGCATATAAGGCGCGCTGCGGCTTACGCCCAGCAGGGAGGGTGTGCGGAACCGACCGACATCCGCCGGATCGCGCGTAACCTCGTAGCGCCCCAGATCCTCGCGAGACCGCCCGTAGAAACTGATGCCGAGATTGTGGAACTGCCCGTCACTCAGCAGCGGTCCGTTGTGGCAGGCAGCACACCCCGCCCTCGTTCGAAACAGATGCAGGCCCGCGAGTTCCTGATCGGTCAGCACCGAGACGCCCCGCTCCATTACCCGGCTCCAACGCGAACGCGGGGGCCGCAAGGTCCGCTCGAACGCCGCGATCGCGGCAGCGGCGTCCTGCAAGGTCACGCGGCGATGGCCATTCAATTCACGAAACGCGGCGCGGTAGCCCTTGTCGCGATTGATGCGCGGTTCGATCAGGCGCGCGCTGCCCGCCATCTCCTTGCCGTCGAGCAGAGGGTGGAGCGCCTGCTCTTCCAGCGTTGCCGCGCGGCCGTCCCAGAACAAGGGCGTCATCCAGGCCGCGGCATAGAGCGACTGGGCATTGCGCCGCCCCCGCTGCCGGTCATGCCCGAACGCGGTGCGCAGCCCGTCCGCCAGGCCCAGTTCCGGGCTGTGACACGAGGCGCAGGCAATCTGGCCGGAACGCGACAGCGCCGGATCGTCGAACATGCGCCTGCCGATCTCCGCCAGCGCCTGTTCGCGCGGAGAGGCTTCGGGGAGCCGGGGAAGCGGGCCGAACTCGGTGAAGCGAGCCCCCTCCCCCAGGCGCGGGCGCGGCCATGTTGCCGGACCGCCCGCATAGAGCGCCCGCAGTGCCCCCACTGCCGGAACTCCCTCCCCGCCCGCCTGCTGCGCGCGGCCCACGACACTCCCCCCGACCGCGAGGATCGCGAGCGTCAGAACGATACGCGGCAGCAGGCGGAAACCGGACATCGAGACGATCAGAACCGGTAGTTGAGGCCGACCCAGAACGAGCGTCCATATTGGTAGGGCTGCGCGGTCGCCGTGCTGTTCGGCGAGGGAATCCGGTCGAACAGGTTCGCCACGCCCACGTCCGCAGTCAGTACGCCATAGCTGGAGCGGACGAGTTCGGCCTGCGCATTGAGGTTCACGTCGATCGAGCGTGGATACTTCACATAGTCGTAGACATCGTAACTGGCGCCATCGACGGTCTCGTTCCTGCCGGTGTCCTCGATACGCTTGAACTTGTCCGTATAACGCAGATTGACGTTGGTGGTGATCCGGTCGTCCAGCCAGAGCGCGGTCCAGGTCATGTTGGCCATGAACGRCACCGCCATGTCGGGCCGCTGGTTGAGGGCGATGACCTCGGAATAGCTCAGGACCTGTCCCTGGAACGATACCATCAGGTTCGCCAGGTCGTCGTCCACCTCCACCGTATAGTCGTCGTTGGTGGATGTGGTCTTCGAGAAGTTGGTATTGAAGGCGACCGAGTGCTTGCCGAAGCTGCGCGTCCATTCGAAGGACGCGCCCCGGTACTTGCTGTAGCCGTCGTTAGTGAGAACGTACTGGGTATAGGTCGAGATTTTACCGTTATCGAGAGTCTTGCTCACCTTCTCACCCGCCGAGCGGGTGAACTCGTCATGCCCCTCGCGGTAGATGCCCTTGATCCTCAGGCTGCCGCCCAGCAGGCGTGCCGACAGTGCGGCCGAAAGTTCATCCGAATAGGGCGTCTTCTTCTTGCCGTCCGAATAGCTGGCCGTATGGCTGGTGCTGGACAGATACCAGTCTTCGTCGGAATAGGTGGTGATCCCGCTGCTCGTGACGCCGGTGCGCGTATAGATGTAGTTGTCCGGGTACTTCTCGCGCAGCGCATAACCCAGCATGGAGCGTCCGTAATAGCGGTTGGCGCCCAACGTCACGCTCCAGCCGTCCCACGGCAGCGCATACGTCGCGGAAAGGCGCGGGGAAAAGTTGCTATTGCCGAGGAAGCTCTCGTAATCGTAGCGCAGCCCGCCGCGCAGCGTGAAATCGCCGATCTCGGCCGTGTATTCCGCCCATCCCGACACGCTGTCCAGGTTCACGCGGGCGCGATAGGCCTGATAGAGCGAAGCGGTCGTCAGCGCATATTCACCGGTGGTGCAAGTCAGGCTGTCAGGCTGTGCGCAGGCGATGGTCGCCGCGTCCGATTGGTCCGTCGTTCCCCGGTAGGAATAATTGTCCTCCAGGCGGCTGCGCATGGCCTCGATCCGCTGGTAGTCGAAGCCGGCGGCAAGACGGCCCGGCCCCAGCGGCATCGACCAGCGCCCGGTCAACGCATAATTGTTCTGCCATTGCCGGATATCGCCGAAGCTGCCGATCGCGCAGTTGGCGGAGGTGGAACATCCGCTGCCCACTTCGGTCCACGAAGAAATGCTGTAGAGCGTGCCGGGCGCGTCGCGGCTCGTATCGCTGTGCGAGAAGCTGGCGGAAAGCGACCAGTTGGTCTCGCCCGATTTGGCCAGTTCAAGCCGGCTGGTCACGCCGCCCCCGTGTGACACCATCTGCGAATCGATGGAATTGTTCACCTCGGCCTCGCTCTCGTAAGGCGTGTAGGAGAACTGCCCGGTCAGCTTCAGGTCGCCGGCAAGATCCGCATCCGCCTTGGCGAGAAAGTTGTCGCTGGTGCTGGACTGGCCGTAAGGCTTGCTGCCGTAGGCTTCCGCCTTGGTATAAGTGACCCGCGACTGCGATCGGTTGTAGCCCAGGAGCAGGCCGATGGCGCTGCTGACGGGAAGGTCGACGGTCGCACCATAGCGCCACTTCTCGAACGAGGGCTTTGCGGGAAGTTCTCCGTCCAGGCTTTCGCGCGATCCCTCGGAGATCCTGAAGTGGGTCATCGCGTCCGAACTGTAGGACACTGTGCTGGTAAAGCCGAACTCGCGCTTCGGTGCGCGGGTCTTGATGTCTAGCGCGCCGCCGGTGAAACGGCCGTACTCTGCCGAGACGTTGGAATCGCGAAGCGTGATCTCGCCGATCAGATTGGTGTCGACCCAGAGCGCCTGCGCGGACGCGCCTACGGGTTCGGCAAAGTTCGCGGCCTTGTTCTCCGTGATATCCACCCGCGCATTGGCATCGATGCCGTCAAGCGTAATGAGGTTCTCGTAGTAGCGCCCGCCAGAGATCGAGATGTCAGACGGACGGATATCCTGGATATCCTCGCGCGTTGCCATGTACTCGTCGCGCCGGAACTGCACGGTGGGCAACGCTTTCAGGAGCTGGTTGGCATCGCCGGAGCCCGGCGCGCGGGCGCGAATTTCCTTCTCGGTGATCCGCGTCGTCCCGGCCTCCGCGCCGGTGCCCATGACATAGCTTTCATCGGCCCGCTCTCCGTCCGCGACGACTGCCGGCAACTGCTGCTCGACCGTGCCGGAGGCGGACTGGTCCTGCGCCTGCACCGGAATGGCAGGCACGACCATAGCCGTCGCGAGCAACGCTCGCGCGAGTGTAATATGCATTGGGCGACCCCTGTTGTTTTGTTGGGGCGGCCTCTAGCCAGACAGGTCAGTTATTGCAACCGATTCTCATTAGCATATTTTACTGCATGTCCGGAAAGCGTCGGGACCGCGCGGTGACGGGGCGACAATCTCGCGCCCCTCGTCTCGGTGAGCATCCATACGGGGAAAGCTGCAGGCCTTGCCCTAAACCAGCGCCAGCTTCTCGCGCAGGATTCGGGCAATGGCGGCATCGATCATCGCGCGCTTGCTGCCGAAGATCTGGCTGTCCTTGCGGGTGCAGAGCGAAATCCTCAGCGTGAACAGGGGATCGTCGATCCGTTGCACGCGCATATTCCCGTCCTGCGCGCCGATGTAGGCCAGCGGCAGCAGGGCGTGGCCCATTCCGGAAAGCGCCAGATCCTTGATAAGCCGGGTGCAGTCCGCCTCGAACGCGATCCGGGGCTGCACGCGCGTTCGCATCGCGGCATCGTCTATGGCCGGGCGCATGCCCATATGGTGGGAAGGCACGATCAGGGGGAACGCGAAGGCCGCATCCGGGCTCAGAAGCGTGTCCGGCGCCTGCGACCCGAGTTCGGAGGCCGCGCTTGCGCCGAACAGGCAGAACGGCAGATCGGCCAGCGGATCGACCACCAATTGCTCGCTCTGGGAGGGCTGCTCCAGCACGGCCAGGTCGATCATCCCGCGCCGAAGCCAATCCTCCAGGCTGCCCGTCGGCCCTTCGCTCAGTCGGAAACGGACTCTCGAGAAAGTCGCGTGAAGTTCCTCGGCCAGCGGCCGCGCAATCAGATCGGCGATCCCCGGCGTCAGGCCGAGCGCCACGTTGCCGTCGATCTGCGAAGGGAGCGCGCGCATGTTCTGGATGGCCAGCTCCAGTTCGCGCAGCGGCCCGGCAACGGCGGTTCGCAGCTGCGCGCCCTCGCTCGTCAGGCGCATGCCGCGCGGCGTTCTGGCGAACAGCGCGACGCCCAGTTCCTCCTCAAGCAAGCGCATCTGCCTGCTCAGGGCCGATTGCGCGATATTGAGAACCCCTGCCGCGCGGGTCAGCGAGGCATCTTCGGCGACCCGCACGAAGTAGCTCAGGCGGCGCATTTCCATATGACGACCTATCTCATTCTGCGATGACAGGAGCACGTAAATTGAAATGGATGCATGGGTACAGCCATTTTATGTCCCCATGAAACAACACGAGGGGGAGCGGCCTGCCATGGCATTTACCGAGAAGTACGGCCCTTGGGCGCTGATCGCCGGTGCATCCGAAGGAACCGGCGCGGCTTTCGCCCGCGAACTGGCGGCGCGCGGTCTCAACCTGGTGCTGATCGCCCGAAGGCGCGCCCCGCTTGACGCGCTTGCCCATGAATTGGCGGCGACGCACGGCATCGAATGCACCGCCGAAACGATCGATCTGGCTTCCGACAGTGCCGCCGAACAGCTCAAGACTGTCAGCGCAGGACGGGAAATCGGCCTGTTCGTCAGCAATGCCGGTGCCGATCCCAACAGTTCCAGCTTTCTCTCGAACGATCCGCAGGCCTGGCTCGATCTCGTGAAGCGCAATGTCGTGACGACGATGCTGGCCTGCCATCATTTCGCAGGGGCGATGAGGACCCGAAAGCGCGGAGGGATCATCCTGGTCGGCTCCGGGGCCTGCTACGGCGGTGCACGGGGGCTTGGTGTCTATTCCGGCACGAAAGCGTTCGACTTGTGCTTCGGGGAGGGCCTCTGGGCCGAACTGCGCGGGCACGGCGTCGATGTGCTGAACCTCTTGCTCGGCCGCACCGATACGCCGGAACTGCGGCGCCTGCTGGAGAGCCGCGGCGCGCCCATCCCCGTCGGCCTCGCCTCGCCCGAAGACGTCGCGCGGGTGGGGCTCGAGCGCTTGCCCCATGGCCCCGTCCATAACTGGGGGCTGGCCGATGACGAGCAGGGCTACGCGCCCCAATCGGCGGCAGCGCGGCGCGAGCGCATCTTGATGGTCGAAAAGGCCATGGCGGACATGGCCGGGAGCACGCGAAATTGAGGTATTCGGCATGACGGGGCGAGATGACCTCCAGGCCCGCGACATTCAGGCCCTTCTGGACAAGCAGGCCATCACCGAGCAGATCCATCGCTATTGCCGGGCCGTCGACCGGCTCGACATTCCGCTCGGGCATTCGGTCTGGCACGAGGATGCGACGGCCGAGTACGGCGGCGGCTATCACAGCGGGCGCGGGCGGGATGTGATCGACAGGATCTGCGCCGATCACCGCAAACTGCTACGCCATTCGCACCAGATCGCGAACATCCTGATCGAACTGCGCGGCGACACCGCCGGCAGCGAGTCCTACGTCACCGCCACGCTTCAAGGCCTGCGCGGAGAGACGCCGTTCCAGATCACGACCTGCTCCCGCTACGTCGACCGCTGGTCGCGCCGCGATGGCCACTGGGCGCTGGATCACCGCATGGCCATTCGCGATTTCGACGAGATGCGCGACATAGGCGGCCTCTCCGCCGACCCGCTGTCCCGGCGCGATGCAAACGATCCTTCCTACGCGGTGCTCCGCGCGCAATCCTGATCCGAAAGGCCCCGTCCCATGCGAGCCGCTTACATCCAGAACGGCCTGGTCCGCCTTGGCGACATGCCCGACCCCATCCCCGGCAAAGGCCAGGCCCTGGTGCGAACGCATAGCTGCGGAATGTGTGCGTCCGACGCGCACTTCCTCCACGCCGGCGAGACGATCATCGCCCTGTCCCGGTCGCACGGCGGGCCTTACGCCGGTCTCGATTTCGCGCGGCCCTTCGTGCCCGGGCACGAATATGTCGGCGAAGTCATCGATTACGGTCCCGGCAGTGCGTGCAAGGTGAAGCCCGGGCGCAAGGTCACCTCCATCCCGATCATGCGGCAGTCGGGCGCCCATGCCATCGTCGGCTTCAGCCACGACTGCCCGGGCGGTTTCGGAGAATACATGCTCCTCGATGAGGACATGATGCTGGAAGTGCCGTCGGACCTGGACGACGATCTTGCGGCCCTCACCGAACCGCTCGCCGTGGGGTTGGAGCATGCGCGGCGCGGGCGGCCGACGAAGGACGATGTCGTCCTGGTGCTGGGCTGCGGGGCGATCGGCCTGGGCGTCATCGCCGGGCTGGAGCTTCTGGGCATCGCGCCCGTCGTTGCCGCCGACTTCCATCAGGATCGCCGCGACCTTGCCATCGCCATGGGCGCGGAAATCGCCGTCGATCCGCGCGAGATCTCTCCTTATGCGCCGCTGCCGGATCTTGGCGGCTGGCGCGTGAACCTCGTCTACGAGAACGTGGGCATGCCGGGCATGCTGCAGCAGATCATCTCTTCGGTCGGGTTCGATGCGCGCATCGTCATGGGCGGCTACTGCATGGAGCCGGAACAGCTGCTGGTCTTCGCGGCCCAGAACAAGCGGCTCAACATCCAGTTCGCAGGGGGTGAGGAGCCGCAGGACATGCAGCTTGCCCTGCGCGCGATCGCCGATGGGCGCATCGATGTGCGTCCCTGGCTTGGAGAACGGATCGGCATCGCCGGAGTGGCGCAGGCCATGGCGGACATGTCCGGCCCATCGGCACCGATCCGCACCATCGTCGATCCGCGCCTTACGCCGGGTTGACGAGCCACAATCGCAGCCGTCCCGCGTGGGCTCGCGGCACCCCCGCCAGATCATCGAATGAACAGATTTTCGTCATTATTAATGATGGAACTGGATCGGTGCAAAATTACAGCCGGTCTGACATCCAATATATTCGGGATCTCTATGGCACTGAACGAATTTATTGAGTTAGATAGGTGGTCTTCAACGACCGCAATCGAAGTCATATTGGATCATATCCATCTTCGGTGGTCCTGATAGGATTGAAGGCCATGAATGTGATTAACAACAATCGCTTGCGCCGTTCCTTAATGATCTTTGCCATGATGGGCTCTATTCTTCCTGTCGCCTCGGCCCATGCGGCAACGCAGGGCGCGCTGGGAACGACATCCACCGGCACCGTCACCATCAACGCCACCATCGCGGGGCTGGTGCAGATCTCGAACCTGACCGACATCACATTCAGCGCGCTGACGGGTGCCGCCGACGCGCAGCAGACCGAAAACGTCTGCGTGTGGAGCAATACTTCCAGCAAGAGCTATACGATCAGGGCCACCGGCAATGGCACGACTGGCGCCTTCACACTCGCCAGCGGCACTAACGCGCCCGTGCCCTACACCGTCGCCTGGGCCAATTCGGCAAGCGCGACTTCGGGCACCGGGCTGACGACCAATGTCACGTCCGCCGCCTTCACCAGCACGGCGGTCACCCCGCTCTGCGCCGCCGGCGCCAGCCCGACCGCGAAGCTCTTCGTGACCATCCTTGCCACCGACCAGAACTCCATGATCGCGAATGCGGCTTACACCGGCGTACTGACCCTGCTGGTGACGCCGCAGTAAGGCGCGCTCACCAGGGCCTGCCGCTTCGGCACATCGGGTCCCGCCCGATGCGGAAGCGGCAGCGGCCTCTCCAAGGGAAGGACCGTTCATGGCTTCGTCGATGGGGCGGGCGGCAGGCTGCGCTCTTGCGCTGACCGGCCTGCTCCTGCCTGTCTCCCAGGTGCAGGCGCAGCAATTCCAGATCAATGCGCTGAGCGATGTCTCCTTCGGCACGCTTTCGTCCCTGACGGCCAGCCAGACGAGATCGCAGACGGTGTGCGTCTATGCCAGCCTGTCGCGATATACGATCAGGGCCACCGGATCGGGCGCGAGCAATGCCTTCACGCTGGCAAATACCGCCAATGGCGCGGCGCTGCTGGCCTATACCGTGCAATGGTCCTTTTCCGGCGGGCAGACGAGCGGCATGGCCATGACATCCGGCCAGCCCCTCACCTCGCCCAACGGGATCAACATTCTCTGTTCGCTGGGCGGCCTGCTGGCGAGCAGCGCCAGTCTCATCGTCTCCCTGCCCGCCGCCAGTCTGAGTGCCGCCCAGGCCGGAACCTATACCGGAACGCTGACGCTCATGGTGTCGCCGAACTGACCGGCGGGGCATGGCGCGGGCACGCTTTCTCGTCGCTCTGGGCGGCATGGCCATCACCGGCGCAGGAGCGATCGCAAGCCCGGCCGCGGCCGCCCCCGCCCTCAAGGTGGACGCGCCGCCCGGCTTCGAGGACCTGACCGGTCCGCAGCAGGTGGTGCTCGATGTCTACATGGGCGGCGTGCGGATAGGCGAGGCCGTGGCGGTCGTGCAGCCCGGCCATTTCCGCTTCGTGGACGCGCAGAAGCTGGTAGAGAGCCTGCCCGACATCAGCGATCGCCCCCGGCTGACGGCCGCCCTTGGCGCGCCCGACCTCGATCCCCATCCCGAGGCGATCTGCCCGGTGGAGAGTTCCAGCCCCTGCCCCCGGCCCAAGCCGGACGTCGTTGCCATCGTCTTCGATCCCGCGCGCTACCGGGTGGATATCATCGTCGCCCCGCGCTTCCTCTCGGTTCAGGCGGCAGTGCGGATGCAGAACCTGCCGCCTCCCGCCGACACGCCCGCGCTGGTCAACTTCATCTCGGGAACCATCACCGGCGCGCGCGGGCAAGCGGCCGAGTATTACCTTCAGGACACCGCCGTCATCGGGATCGGCACGGGCCGCATCCGCGCCAGTTTCCAGCAGGCGAGCTATTCCGGGTTCCAGACCGACACGCTGGCCGGCGAACTCGACCGTCCCGGACTGCGCTATACCGCGGGCGCCTTCTGGATTCCGGGAGACACCCTGCTGGACCGCGTCAAGATGGTCGGCCTCGGCCTCGCCACGCAGTTCAACACCAGGCTGGATCGCGACCAATTGATGGGCAGCCCGCTGATCCTGTTCCTCGATCAGCGCGCGCGGGTGGATATTCTGGTGAACGGGCGCATCATGGCATCGCAGATGTACGATGCGGGGAACCAGGCCCTCGATACGTCCGCACTGCCGGAAGGCTCTTACACGGTGATCCTGCGGATTACCTCGGCTTCGGGCGCGACGCGCGACGAGCAGCGCTTCTTCTCGCGCAGCAGCACCTTGCCGATGACGGGGCATGACGCGTTCTTCCTTTATGCGGGCGCGCTGGTGCGCAACAACCGGGGCCTGATCGGAGACATCACCCATACGCCGCTGCTCCAGGGAGGCTGGGCGCGGCGCATCTCGCCCGCTCTGGCCGTCAACCTGGCCGTGATCGGCACTGACAAGCGCCAATGGGGCGCGGCGGGCGCCACGGTGCTCCAGGGCGACTGGCAACTGGACGCTTCGGTCCATGTCTCGAACAGCGGCGGCCTGGGGCTCTACGGCCACATTTCGCGCACAAGCGCGGGGCGGCTCAGTCTCGACCTCGACGCCCGCCATATCGCGAACCCGGGCGGAGGGCCGCTGCTGGCGACCACTGACCTGGTCCTGCCGGCACCGGGCGGCCTTGAATATGCCCCTTATTCGGGCGCCTACACCCAGTTCAGCGGCGCGGTGGGCTATCGCATCGGGCAGGGGCGACTGTCCCTTGTCGGCACCTACCGCCGGCAGGAGGCCAGCCGCGACTATTCGCTGGGCCCGGCCCTCTATCTCCCGCTGAAGCGCTGGCGCTCGGCATCGCTCGATTTCAACGGGAACTACACCTTCACGAGCCTGGGGCGGCAGGCCTACGTCGGGTTGAACCTGATCGTCACCCGCCCCCGCACCAGCTACACGGTGACCGGCGCCGGCCAGGTCGGTCCGGGCAACGAGGGGCTGCGCGACGGGCTACAGGGCGGCATCAACGTCTCGCGCCGGTTCGACGACGTGGCGGGTGCGGAAGTCCAGGCCGACGGCGGCGTGCAGCACGCCAACGGCCTTACTTACGCCCAGGCGCAAGTCCAGGCGCGCAGCGATGTGGGCGGGGGCAACGTCAATCTGGTCCAGCCTTTCTCCGGCGGCGCAACCCAGTACGCCGCATCGCTGAACACCGCGCTGGTCGTGGGCCAGGGCGGCGTCCGCTTCAACGAAGGCAGGAACGGCGATGCCATGGTGGTCGTCCACATCGACGACGGCGATGCCGACGCCTTCTTCGAGGTGCTGGTGGACAACCGGGTGATGGGAACCGCGCGAGGCGGCAAGGACCTCACCGTGACCCTGCCCTCCTATCGTGCCTATGCCGTGCGCGTTCGTGCCAAGGGCCAGGTTCTCAGCGATTACGACGCGAAGGCGCGGCAAGTGAGCCTCTACCCCGGCAATGTCGTTCAACTCGTCTGGCGCGCAAGGCCGGTCGCGGCAGTGTTCGGGCGACTGGTGCGCGCCGACGGCCAGCCGATCGTCCAGGCCGAGATCGCCGCCGGCGGCGACCTGGCCCAAAGCGACGAGCGGGGCCATTTCCTTATCCAGACCAGCCGGGGCGCGACCCTGATCGTCCGCAGCCGCGACGGCTCGGTCTGCAAGGTCGCCCTGGACGCCCTCGATCCCGTCGACGGCTATGCCGCCGTCGGCGACCTCATCTGCCAGCCGGTCGCGCGGCTGGCCGCCGATTCCGATTCTCCGCCCAGCCAAACCAAGGTCGAACCATGATGATGCCTGCTCCCAGCCTTTCGCAACCGCAGTTGCTGCGCCGCATCGCGATCCGGGCCGCCCTGCCCCTTGCCGCCATGGCCGGCGCGGTTCCCGCAGAGGCGGGCATCGCCTTGAGCAAGGTGATCGTGGATCTGCCCGCCGACACCCCGCCGCGCGACGACATCGAAGTGAGCAACGACAGCAACGAGCGCCAATATGTCCTGGCCGAGCCTGCCGTGATCCAGGCTCCGGGCACGCCCCAGGAAAAGCGCGTGGATTCCGCCGACCCCGCCGTGACGGGCCTGCTGGTCACGCCGCAGAAACTGGTGCTGGAGCCCGGCGAGCGCAAGCTGGTGCGGGTAGCGCTGGTGGCGCCGCGCGGCAGCGACGAGCGGGTCTATCGCCTGGCGATCAAGCCGGTGGCCGGATCGATATCGGCAGAACAGAGCGCCCTGAAGGTCTTCATCGGCTACGACGTGCTGATTATCGTCCGCCCGGCAGTGGCCACCGGCAAAGTCACGGCCACGCGAACGGCCAGGGCGATCACGTTCCACAATGGCTCGAATGCCAGCGTGGAAATGTCCGAAGGCAGGCAATGCGACGCGGCGGGCAGGAACTGCGCATCGCTGCCAGCCATGCGCCTCTACGCGAACGCCGACTGGACCGTCCCCATAGAACGCGACACCCCGGTGGAATACCGGCTCCAGACCGGCAAATCGTCGACGACCGACAAGTTCTGAACCACCGCGGCCGTTCTGCCCGCGGCGGCGGCTGTCGGCCTTTGGCGGATACGGAAATGGCGGCCCCGAGGGACCGCCATTCCTTGCGCTTCGTCCGGTTGGCTCAGAAGCGAACCTTGGCGCCCATCGTGAAGTAGCGGCCGATGGTGTCGTAGTGGATCGCGCCGTACGTGGTCAGCGGCGGATCGCGGTCGAACAGGTTGTTGACGTTGGCGAAGATCGTGAACTTGTCGACGTTCACTTGCGCGCCAAGATCCACGTAGACGCGGGCCGAAATGTCGTTGTTGGCGATGTCCAGCGCATGGTTGAACTTGCCGCCGCCGACATAGCGCACGCGGGTGTCGAGCGAGAAGGTATCGCTCGTATACGTGACGATGCCGCTGGCGCGCCAGTGCGGCGTGCCGAAGCTGACGTTGTCGCCCACGTCACCCGCGCGGTCCACGGTGGTGGTGCCATCGTTGATGAGCACCTTGGGCACGTAAGTCGCCAGGCCGCGCAGGCGCAGGTTGCCGCCCAGGTTGGAGGCGATCGTGCTCATCGGGAACTGGTACGTGGCCTCGATGTCCACGCCCTTGGTCTTGTACTCCGCCAGGTTGATGTAGGTCGTGTAGATCGTGGTCGGCGCACCGGAGCTGTCGCGCACGATCTGGCTGCAGAGCGAGGTGTTGCCGTTGTTGCATCCCGTGACGATGTCCTGCGCGCCCAGCGAGGTGATCGCATCGCGCAGCTTGATGTCGTAGTAATCGACCGAGAGGTTGAAGCCGCGCAGGAAGGTGGGCGTGAACACCGCGCCCAGGGTCAGCGTGCTGCCGATCTCGGGCTTCAGGTTCGCATTGCCGCCGCCGAAGCGAGTGACCGAATAGGTGTTGCCGTTCTCCGCCACGGTCGAGAAGCTGGTCGTGGTGGTGGTGAACAGTTCGCTGAGGCTGCCCGAACGGATGTCGCGCGAACGCGAGACGCGCAGCAGCAGGTTGTCGAAGATGCGGTCGGTCAGGCCCAGCTTCCACGACCAGATGCCGCCGCTGGTGCTGTAGTGGCTGTAGCGGGCGGCGCCGTTGACGTCGATCTTGCTGAAAGGCTTGTCGAGCAGCGGCACGGCCACTTCGCCGAAGGCTTCCTGCACATTGAACCCGCCATTGAGCGGCGAGAAGTTGAAGCGGCTGAAGCCCTTGGCGGCCGAGACGGCGTCAAGGCCGCTGGTCACCTGTTCCTCCCAGCGTGCCTCGGCGCCGACCGCGATCGAGACCGGGCCTGCCCAGGTCGAGAACGGATCGCCGCGCAGGCTGGCGCCGGTCGTGTCCAGCTTGATGGTGTAGACGGCGCGCGCATCGTTGCCGAACACATAGTCGACCGCCGCCTGGCTGGCAGTGCCGGTGCCCAGGATGTTGAGCGGGGCGCAGGCGGTGGTGGGATCGGTCAGCGCCACGCGGCAGACGATGTTGCCGCTGGAATCGGTCACCGCGTCCAGCGCATTGGTCAGGTTCGCGCCGGTGATCTGGTTGTGGTAGCTCTGCATGTTGCGCATTTCGCCGTGGCTGTAATAGGCGCTGTAGCGCCACTTGCCGTCGGCGAAGCTGCCGTCCACGCCGATCGCGCCTTCCACGTTCTGGCGGTAGTAGTCGAAAGTGCGGTAGCCGTAGTCCTCGAACACGCGGCCGACCTTCAGGCTGGTTTCGCCGGCGGCGGCAAGCTGGCTGCGGATCGTGTCCGACACGTAGGGATTGCTGGCCGAGATCGTGTAAGTGCCGCTTTCCGCGTAGAACGGATAGCTGGCCCATATCCGGCTGTAGCTGCCGTCTGCCCAGAACGTCGCGTCGCCCACTTCGAAGCTGGCGCGGGCGTAGGAATTCACGCGCTGGTAGGGGTTGGTGAGGGCGTATTCGTCATTGGTGGCAACGCCTTCGCCGCCGACCATGGTGGTGCCGCTGATCTGGCTGCCATACTGGAAGGCGCGCAAGCTGCCGTCCGCATTGAAGGTCTGGCCCTTGAGCGTGCCCGAAGTGATCAGGCCGCCAAGGCTGGTGTTGGAGGCGTTGACGTCGCGCACCAGGACATAGTCGTGATCGCCGCCAACCGGCGAAAACAGGTTCGAGCTGCCGACGTTCTTGCGCGAATTGCGGTCGAGGATGCCTTCGTCGTTCTGGTATTCGGCGCCGAACATGAAGTGGCCGCGGCCGTCCGCGAACTTGGTGCCGAACGTGCCGTCGAAGCTGTAGCGATAGCCGTCGCCGCGCGTGGAAATGCCGTTCTGCGCGCCGATGGTCAGGCCCTCAAGCTCGTCGTCGAGGATGATGTTGACCACGCCGCCGATGGCGCCCGAACCCCATGCCGCCGACGCGCCGCCGGTGACGACGTCCACGCGCTTCACCAGGCCCTGCGGAATGGTGTTGAGGTCGGCCGCGCCGGTGAAGCGGCGGTTGTTGAGCAAGGTCAGCGTGCGGGTCACGCCCAGGCCGCGAAGGTCCATGGCAGAAGCGCTGGAATTGGTGTTGGCCACCGTGCTGGCAGGCGTCTGCGTGGCGCGAAACTGCGGAAGGTCGTTCAGCACTTGTGCCAGGCTGGGCCGGGCGCCCAGGCGCAGCTCGGTTTCGCCGACGACCGTGGTGGGCGTCGGCGCGTCGAAGCCCTTGCGGTCGATGCGCGATCCCGAGACGACGATGTCGGGGCCGCTCTGTTCGGCGGCGCCGACGGGCGCGGTATCCTGCGCCATTGCCGGCTGGGCAAAGGCCATGGTCAGGCCGAGGGCGGCGGTGCCGCCGCTTAGCAACTGGCGAAACTTCCGGTTGGTATCACGCATTTTCTTGGACCCCTTTTTGAGATTATCCGGCCGCCCCTGAGCGGCTTCTTTTTTGGTGAGTTTTCTGGGAACGGGCTCAGCCGTCGGTGCGGCGGAACTCGACATCGTAGGCACGGCTTTCGCCGAAGCGCAGGCTGGTGACCTTGCCGCCGGCATCGCGCCTGAACTTGACGGTCATGGATGAGGACTGCGGCAGCGCGTCGCCGGTGAAGACATCGGCATAAGCCGCGGTCAGCGGACGGCCCGACCAGCGCGGGCCGTCATAGACCAGCGTATCGCCCTGCTGGCGGAAAGTCAGGCAGCCGCCGGTATCGACGCCGCAGAAACGGCCTGCGTAGTCCTTGGGATCGAAGGCGGAGACCTGCTCTACCTTGCGGTAGGCGATGCGCTCGCCCTCCCGGTTTTCGCGCACGAGGCCGCTCTTCGAGAAAGCAAACACATCCTCGCGCAGGGCCCAGCGGCCGGGGCCTACCGGCTCCAGCGCGCGGCCGTCGGCCGTGAGCTGGCCTTGCGCATCGGCGGCGAAGCGAACCGGGAAGCCGGTCATGCCGTCGGCATAGAGCCCGGTCGGCAGCGCGCCCTTCGGCGTGTAGGGCCTGGACTTGAAAGCGGGCAGGAAGACGTCCGCGACATCGCGGCCCAGCGTCGGCGTATCAGCATTGCCGCCGTTGCACAGCAGCGAGACAGCCAGCTTCTGCCTGGGATAACGGGCCATCCACGCGCGGTAGCCGCCGGTCGAGCCGGAGTGGCTGACTTCCTGCTCGCCGTGATGGTCGAGGTTCACGACGGCCAGGGCATAGGCGATGCGGGTTCCGTCGTTCAGCCGGGTCGGCTGCTGCATGGCCTCTGTGAAGCCCGGACCGAAGCGGTCGTCATCCAGCGCGGCCTGCCACTTGACCAGATCGTCCACCGTCGTGAGCAAGCCGCCGTTGCCGTAGGCGTCCTCGATCACCTGGTCGTTGCGATAGACGCCGTTCTCGAATTCGTAGGCGCCGGTGCGGCCGGGGACCACTTCGCCATGGTCGTCGCGCCAGCGGGTGTGGCTCATGCCCAACGGCACGAAAATGCGGTCGTGCGTGAAGTCCGCCAGCGACTGGCCGCTGACGCGCTGGACGATGATGGCCAGCAGGTTGAAGTTGCTGTTGCTGTAGAGGTAGTGCGCGCCGGGGGCGAAGTTCAGCTGCTTCTGGCGGACCAGAATGTCCAGCATGTCCTTGTTGTCCGCCGTGCGGCTGTTGCGCGGCCAGCCTTCGATCGCGGCGACGGAACCCCAGTCGCGCAGGCCGCTGGTGTGGTGCAGCAAGTGGCGGATGGTGATCGGCGCGCCGTAGTCCGGCATTTCGGGAACGTACTTGCGGATGTCGTCGTCAAGCGAGAGCTTGCCCTCGCGCGCCAGCATCAGCGTGGCAGCGGCGGTGAACTGCTTGGAATCCGATCCCGCCTCATAGATGGAATCCTGCTTTGCCGGGACGCCGAGTTCCAGGCTGGCCATGCCGTAGACGCGCTGGGCAAGGATCTCGCTGCCGCGCGATACGGCAACCGCGCAGCCCGGCGTATCCTGATGCGCCCAGCGTGCGAAGATCGCGTCGACTTGCGCGATCTGGGCTTCGGTGGCCGCAGCGGGCGTGACCGGCGCAGGCGCCGCGTAAGCCGCGCCGGCCATTCCAATCGCAGTCATCGCGCCGGCAATCGGCGTCAGGCTCAACTTCATGTCGCAAGATCCCTTTTCGATCCCGCAACCCGCGCTCCAGGGCCGATCGACCTCCGGCGCAGGCGGTATTGCGTTCGATAGGGGCGCTAGACGGTCTCGCTGTCACGAACCTGACATGTGCGCCCAGCGTCAAGCTTTTGTGCAATCATTTGCAAGAACATGTCGCAAAGGCTTGGCATTTGTTATGCGTAGAGCCATGCATGGCGAAATTTCACATCCTTGGGGGAGGGAAACGGGTCGCTGTTCGGGGATTTTTTGATGCGTTTGCTGCTGGTTGAAGATGATGAGAGGCTGGCGCGCGGCGTCGCAGCCTCGCTGGAGGCTGCGGGCTTTTCGGTGGACCGGCTCGAAAATGGCGAGGATGCGCTGCAGATGGCCGGCGCAGAGCCCTATGCGGCGATCATCCTCGACCTCGGCCTGCCCGACCTCGACGGTCTGGACGTGCTCTCGCGCCTGCGCGCGCGGGGCGAGATGACGCCGATCATCATTCTCACCGCCCGCGACATGGTGGACGATCGCATCAACGGCCTGGACCGCGGCGCGGACGACTACATGGCCAAGCCCTTCGACCCGCGCGAACTCGAATCGCGGATCCGGGCGCTGGTCCGGCGCAGTCAGGGCACGCCCGATCCGGTGCTCCGCATCGGTACGCTGGTGTTCGACCGGTCCAGCCGCACCGTCTCCCTCGACGACAGCGTGATCGACTTGCGCCGCCGCGAACTGGCCGTGCTGGAAACGCTGATGGGCCGCCCCGGGAAGGTCATCCCCAAGGAACGCCTTTCCGCCCAGGTCTTCGCCTTCGACGATGCGGTTACGCCCAATGCGCTGGAGGTCTACGTCGGCCGCCTTCGCCGCAAGCTCCAGCCCTCCGGCCCGGCGATCCGGACCGTGCGCGGGCTGGGCTACATGATCGAAGCGGCCTGAACCGCCGCCAGACGCACCGACGCCAGACCCCATGCTTCACGTTCGTTCCCCCCGCGCGCCCTCCCTTCGGGTGCGCCTGACCGGCGCGGTCATGCTGCCGCTCGCCGCGCTCGTGCTGTTCTTCGGCGTGGTGACAGTGCTGGTCACGCACAATACCGAGGCCGATACGGTCGACCGCGTGCTGGTCGGCTCGGTCCGCACGCTCAGTCTGGCTTACGACAGTCCGCCGCAGGACCGCGTGCGGCTGGTCCCCCTGGCGATCCACCTGCTCAAGCGCCGTGCCCGGCCGGTGGTGCATTACAGCGTCTATCGCGGCGCCAGGGCGATCGCGGGTGACGCCGCCCTGCTGCCGCCCGCGGACTATGCGCGCCAGTGGAACGGCGTGACCGATGCGCATGCCCCCGCCACCTTCTACAATGCCTACCGCGAGCACCGGCTGGTGCGGGGCTACCTGGAGCCGGCCGACGCGCAGGCCGTCACGCAGGCGGCTTATCTGCGCGACGGGACGCTGCGCGGAAAGCCGGTGCGGATCGCCACCGAGATCCGCCGCGCCGCGGGCGACGACGGCCTGATCGCCATCCAGATCGCGGACTATGTGGACGACCGCGCCGCCTTCGAGAAGAACTTCACCTTGCGCGTCTTCCTCGTGGGCCTTGCCGCGCTCGCCGTGACGGGGCTGCTGTTCTGGTGGGCGATCCACTGGGGCCTGCGCCCCCTGCTGGATATGACGCGGCAAGTCGAGCAGGCCCGGCAGGACGCATCGCCCTCCTTCCGGCTGCAGGCGTCGCAGACGGCGCCGGTGGAGATGCGGCCCTTCGTTGCCGCGTTCAACGGCTTGATGGCGCGGCTGGACCGGGCGGCGGATTCGCTGCGCCAGTTCACGTCGAACGCCTCTCACCAGATGCGCACCCCGCTTGCCGTCGCGCGCGTGCAGCTGGACGTGCTCGACCGCTACGGCCCGGAATCGCCGCAAGGGCAAGCCGCGCTTCAGGACATTCCCTATGCGATAGATTCACTGGAGCAATTGCTGCGCCAACTCATCGCGCTTGCCCGCAGCGAGGATCAGGAAGGTACGCTGCTCGAACCCTTCGACTTGTCGGAGGTGACGTCGTCGGTCACCGCGGATCGAGCCGCGTTGGCGCCGGCCAATATCGACATCAGCTATGAGGACGAGAGCGACGGCGCCGTCACCGCCATCGGCGAGCCGCGCCTGGCTGCCGAACTGATCGGCAACCTGCTGGACAATGCGATTCGCTACAACCGGCCGGGCGGCGCGGTTTCGGTCCATCTCGGCCGGCGCGGGGAAAATGCCTTCGTCGAGATCGACGATACCGGGCCGGGCATTCCCGCCGAAGAACGCGAACGGGTATGGGAACGCTTCTACCGCGTGCGGGGGCAGAGCCAGGCCTCCGGCACGGGCCTCGGCCTGCCGATCGCCCGGGCCCTGGCCGAGCGGCTCGGCGCACGGGTGACGCTGGACGATGGCCGCACCGGGCAGGGCCTCTGTGCCAGAGTGGAATTTTCCGCCGCGGCGGCCTGACCCGGTTCCCGACTTTGCCGGCGCGACAGGTTCGTGTCAGCCCAAGGCGATAACCCGGAAGGCCAGCCATTATCGGGCCAGTCCAAGGGGAATTCCGTCATGCCTATCCGCCACCGCGCCTTCCGCGCCCTGCTTGTCGCGGGCGCCGCTGCCTTCGCCGCCGTCGCAATGCCTGCGTTCGCGGAGGAAGAAGAGGAAGGCGGCGCGCTGCCGGCCGTCACGACCGTCCCCAGCTCGCCCATCGCCGGCGACTTCACTTTCGCGGCCGTCGGCGATCTCATCTACTTGCGCCCGATGCTGGAGACGCTGGAGCGGCAGTCGCCCGACATGCTCCGCCTCCTGCGCAGCGCCGACGTGACTTTCGGCAATTTCGAGACGACCGCGCTCGACCTCAAGACGTTCAAGGGATCGCCGCAAGCCGAATCCGGCGGCACCTGGATGCTCGCGGACCCCAGAGTGCCGGGGGACGTGGCCGGCATGGGCATCGATATCGTCGGCCACGCCAACAACCATGCCACCGACTGGGGCGTGGAAGGCATGATCGACACGCTGGACCTGCTGGACAAGGCGCATGTCGTCCATGCCGGCACCGGCCGCTCGATGACCGCCGCGCGGGCGCCTGCCTACTTCGACGCCGGCCATGGCCGCATCGGCCTGGTTTCGGCGACCACCACGTTCACGCCGATGTCGCCAGCCTCCGATCCGCTGGGCCAGGTACCGGGACGCGGCGGCGCCAATACGATCCGCAGCACCGAAGTGGGGCTGGTGTCGCAGACCGACCTTGCCGTGATCGCCCGCCTGGCAGGAACGAAGGACGGTGCGCCGGTGAAGATGAAGGGCCGCGAATACCGCCTCGCCGCCGATGCCGTCTCGCCCATGAAGATCGAGTACGACCTCAACCCGAAGGACGTGGCCGGAAACCTGCTGGCGGTCCGGCAGGCCAAGGAGAACGGCAACTTCGCGGTGTTCTCCCTGCACAACCATGAACCCGGCAACGCCAGCAAGACACCTGCCGGGTTCGCGCAAGGGCTGGCTCATCAGGCGATCGATGCCGGCGCGGATGTCTATGTCGGCCACGGTCCGCACCAGCTTCGCGGGATCGAGATCTACAAGGGCAAGCCGATCTTCTACTCGCTCGGCAACTTTGCGATGATGAACAACTCGCTCGATGACGTGCCGGCCGACATGTACGACCAGTTCGGCGTCACCCCCGGCACCGTCACGACGCCCGAACTTCTGGCCGCGCGCAACGCCAAGGAATTCTCCGACCCCAACCTCTACGAGACGGTGATCGCCACTTCCCGCTACCACGACGGCCAGCTTGCCGAAGTGCGGCTCTACCCCGTCGACCTCGGCGTGAACGCCAGCGGCGCCGGGCGCGGTGTGCCGCACATGGCCGATGCGGCGACCGGCGCCCGCATCCTTGCCCGGCTGCAAACGCTCTCGCAGCCCTACGGCACGAAAATCGTCATCGAGCGCGGCGTCGGTGTAATCCGGGTCGGCGCCTCGAACTGATCCCCGCATCGCCGAGGCGGGCTCCATGCGCTCTCATGCGTCATGGGGCCGCCTCGGCGCAGTTGGTCTTTCATTTGGGCGTGAGAAAGCCCTGCATGGCCAGCCACGCGGTGAACTCATCCATCACCAGCGTCGTCGTGGTGTTCGGCTTGCCGAGCCCGAACCCGTGGCTGCCCTGCTGATAGCCGTGAATCTCGACGGGCCGCTTCGCCGCCTGCCATGCCTGGGCAATGGGGAAGCCCATTGCAGGAAACAGAGGATCGTCCAGGGCGATCGCATCGAACAGGGGCGGTGCATCTGCGGGCACCTCGATCCTGGCCTGCGGGCCATAGATGTACCCGAAGAACGCCGGACGTTCACCCACCCTGGCGGCGAGCACGGTCTGCAGCGAAGTCATGGCGCCGGCCGAAAATCCGATCATGCCCACCCTTGCAGGATCGACGCGCCACTTGGCGGCATTGTCCCGCACCATCTTCAGCGCGGCGAGGCCGTCCTCGGTGGCCTTGGGATTGCCGAGCACGGGCATCTTCGCAGGGTCCGGCATCCCCTCGCTCATCTTCTTCCAGACATATCTGCCGGCCTCCTGCTCATCCTTCGGCGTCGGCAGCAGCCGATACTTGAGGACGAATGCGGCGATGCCGCGATCGGCAAGAGCCTTGGCAACGTCCCAGCCCTCGTGGGACATGGAGAGCGCCATGAATGCACCGCCCGGAGCGACGATCACGGCAGCCCCCGTCGCCTTGGCCGGATCGGGAAGCACGGGGGTGAGCGTCGGCCGCGTGACATTGCGGACCGAATAGTCCTTCCCGAAATAGCGGGCCCAGACTTCGGTGCCGGTCGAACCCGGGGTCTTGGCGCCGTAGAGCGGGATGGCGCCCGGCTCTGCCGGTGCCTGGGCCGGTGCGGGGGCGGGATAATCCGCCGGCTGCGCATGAAGACCCTGCGAAACCAGCATGCTGACGGCCGCGAGCATGCGAAAAGCGTTCCTTGCCGGCATCGGCCTCTCTCCCCTCTGTTCTGTCTTGCCGTTTGGATGACATGCACCGCAGACAGGGTCAAATAGCCAGATTTTGCGATGCCATAGCCCCTTTCTATAGGGGCGCCGCGCGCCCCTCGCGCGCTTCGTCCAGCCATCGCCCGCCTGCCGGGACGCGGCGAATTCCTACGTTGCGAGCAGGCGCCTGGCAGGCACCGATGCCCCCCGCCCCGCCAAAGGCCAGCGATTATCGATGGATCGACCCGAAAACTTGTCCTAGGAAGACGGCTATGTCGCAAGTGTTCGATCGCCAGAATGCCAGGATCAGCGGTTCGGGCGCCAGGACCATGCTTTTCGCCCATGGGTTCGGCTGCGACCAGAACATGTGGCGCTTCGTCGCCCCCGCCTTCGAAGACGATTACCGTGTGCTCCTGTTCGACCATATCGGCTTCGGCGGCTCCGACCTTTCGGCCTATGACCAGCGGCACCGCGAGCTTTCGGGCTATGCGGACGATGTGATCGCGCTGGCGCGCGCGGCCGGTGTCGAGAACGGCATCTTCGTCGGCCATTCGGTCAGCGCGATGATCGGCATCATCGCGGCCCAGCGCGCGCCTGAACTGTTCGATACCCTGGTCCTGGTCGGTCCTTCGCCGCGGTACATCGATGACGGCGATTACGTCGGCGGGTTCGCCGAGCACCAGATCGCCGAATTGCTGGAATTTCTCGACAGCAACCATCTCGGATGGTCGCAGGCGATGGCCCCCACGATCATGGGCAATCCCGACCGGCCGGAACTGGGGCAGGAGCTTACCGACAGTTTCTGCCGCACCGATCCGGCCATCGCGAAGCAGTTCGCCCGCACGACCTTCCTGTCCGACAATCGCGAAGACCTTGCGAATGTGAAGGCCCGAACGCTGATCCTGCAATGCCGCGACGACGTGATCGCGCCCTTGAGCGTGGGCGAATTCGTCCATGACGCGATTCCCGGCAGCGAACTCGTCATCCTCGAAGCCACGGGGCATTGCCCGAACCTGAGCGCCCCTGAAGAGACGATCGCAGCGATCAAGAGCTTCCTTTGAGCGGAGAAGAACGAACCGCCATCGAGGATCAGGCCGGGCTGGACGATCTCGAAGACCTGTTCGAAAACGCCCCCTGCGGCTACATTTCCGCCGACAAGGACGGCCGTATCCTGCGGGCGAACAAGACATTGGCGGACTGGATCGGAACCGTGCCCTCGGCGCTGAAGGGCAAGCGTCTCTCCGATCTGCTGACGATGGGCGGCAAGATTTTCTACGAAACCCATTTCGCCCCGCTTCTGCGGATGCAGGGATCGTTCACCGAAGTCGCGCTGGACCTGGCCTGCGCGGGCGGAGATAAACTGCCCGTCCTCATCAATGCCGCCGAGCGCCGCGATGCCGACGGCAATCCCCTGTTCGTGCGGATCACGATCTCCAACGCCGTCGAGCGCCGCCGCTACGAACAGAACCTGCGCACGGCGCGGGCGGCGGCGGAAGCGGACGCGCGTGAAGAGAAAGCCGCCTCCGATCTTCGCGAGCAGTTCATCGCGGTTCTGGGTCACGATCTGCGCAACCCCCTCGCTTCGCTGACGAGCGGGCTGCGCATGCTCGAAAAAGAACCGATCAGCCCGCGCGGCCGCAAAGTCCTGGGCCTGATGGACGGCAGCATCTCGCGCGCATCGGCGCTGATCAACAACGTCATGGACTTCGCGAAGGCCCGGCTCGGGGACGGGATCGGCATCGTTCCCGACAAGGATACGGACATTTCACCGGTCCTCCACCAGGTCGTTGCCGAAATGCGGTCCATTGCCGGCCCGCGCGTGATCGAGGCCCTGATCGAGATCGACGCTCCCGTCGAGGCCGATCGCGGCCGCCTCGGCCAGCTGGTGTCGAACCTGCTCGGCAATGCGCTCACGCACGGCGCCGCGGATCGACCGGTTCGCCTCGGCGCGTTCACGCGGGACGGGATCTTCGAACTCTCGGTGGTGAACGGCGGCGATCCCATCCCGGCGGAAACCATGAGCCGCCTGTTCGAACCCTTCGTGCGCGGGCCCGGCAGATCCAGTCAGAGCGGCCTGGGCCTCGGCCTTCACATCGCGCTTGAAATCGCGCGGTCCCACGGCGGTGAACTCACGGCCGCGTCGGACGCCGCCGAAACCCGCTTCACTTTACGCATGCCCTGCCGCCAGCCGGCGAAACGCCTGGACCTCTGACAGGCGCCCGAGCCGTCAGCGCCGGGGGCTTACCGTAACGATCGCGCGCCGGTAGCTGGTGAGCGCGGGTGCCCCCTTGTCGCGGGCTTCGAGGATGACGTGGAAGCGGGTTGTCTCGCTCACGTCGGGCACCACGAAACGGGTTTCGGCAGGGTCTCCGCGTTGGAGTTCGACGCGGGGGTTACGGTTGACCGCCTCGGACTCGCGGTACTGCCACCAGCCATAGTCCACCGCATCGCCGTCGGGATCGCGCGATCCTGCCGCGGAAAGACGCACCGTCTCGCCGGGCCGGGCGGCAATCTCCACCGGCGCGGTCCCGCCGGCGCCGTTCAGCACGAGCGTGGGGGCATGGTTGGCGCCCTTGAATGCGGACTGCAGAGTCCACTGGATGCGCGCGGCGAAATCGTTCTGGAAAGCCTCGCGCCAGCGCCAGATCGTCGCCTTGTTGGTCTGCCGGGGCTTGCCGTCGATCCCGGTGACGAGATCGCTGGTGTCGGTCCAGATGCCGTCCCACTCGGAGACCTTGCCGTAGCGCCCGCCCCAGCTTCCATAATCGGGATGCTCGGGATCGCCGAGGCCGTTGGGGATCAGGTAGAGGAAGCTCGGCGTGTCTCCCTCCATGATGAATTCGTAGTTCGGATAAAGCGAACCCAGCGGGCCGATCTGCACGTTCTCGCGCAGCCATTCCTTCGAAACGGTCGTGAAGTCCGGGCCGTCGAAGTAGTACATCCGGTCGCCCGAGATGCCGCCCCAGGTCGACAGGTTGTAATGCCGGTGCGCGGTCAGGCTGACGATCCAGAACACATCCGGGAACTGCCGCCGCACCCAGGGCCCGGCGTCGTCCTGGTCGGAGATCGAGTAGACGCGCAGCCTGGCCGCGAGCCTGGCCACCTCGTCCGCCGGGCGCGTTTCGCGCAGCGACCACAGCGCCTGCGCCAGATCCACCGCCCCGCCCCAGACGCAGATCCACAGCGGCCGGGGATCGGGGCTTTCCAGCGCGGCGACGATAGCGCGCGAGCCTTCGGTGTCCTTGCCCGCACCCACGCCCGTCATGCCGTATTCGGGCCGTCCGGGCTTCACTTTCGCGCGAAGGTCCGCAGCGGAGGGCCAGCCTCTGGCGTGAGCACGCAAGTTGGGGAGAACGGCTTCGTAAGCGTCGATGCGCCGCAGGATCTGCTCGGGGTGGACCGAATCCTTGAGGTGCCGCGATGTGGAAGGGATCAGCGCCTCGACATCGAATTCATTGGTGTAGAGCAGGAACCGCACCATCGATTCCATGTCGTCCGGGTCCGATCCCACGTCGGTCAGGACGATCACGCGCGGCTTGGTGGCGGCGGTCTGCACGGCCGCCGCCGCCTCTGCCGGCGCTGTCCATCCCGGCGCCGTCCATCCCGGCAGGGCCAGTGCAAGCAGGGCCGGAGCCAGGCGCTTCATCAACATGCATGTTCCCCGGATGCGCGAAGGACCGGGAGCGACAGGCGCCCCCGGTCCACCACGGATGGTCGTCAGAAGCGGACGCGGACACCGCCCGAGAAGCGGCGACCGGTCTTGCGGTACTCCTTGGTGCGATCGGTGCTGACGGAGTAGATGAACTCCTTGGCATCGTTGAGGTTGAGCGCATCCGCGAAGACGGTGAACTGCGGCGTCACTTCGTAGGACAGGCCCGCGTCAAGCTGGCCATAGGCGTCGAAATACTCCGGCTCGCCGTTGCGGCCCGAGGCCACCTGCAGGAAGTTGTCGCGCCAGGTATAGGCGAGGCGGGCCTGCACGCCGTACTTCTCGTAGAAGCCCACGAGGCTGTAGGAGGTCTTGGAAAGCCCCTC
Organism: Novosphingobium sp. YAF33; assembly: GCF_052113265.1. NCBI lineage: Bacteria > Pseudomonadati > Pseudomonadota > Alphaproteobacteria > Sphingomonadales > Sphingomonadaceae > Novosphingobium > Novosphingobium sp. YAF33. The sequence continues at coordinate 98,390 of NZ_JBFRCW010000005.1, read as the reverse complement.
CAGCCCATAGGAGACGCCCGCCACCTGGTTCGTGTAGTTCGCGTTCGACTTGGTGTAGTTGAAGCTGGTCTGCACGCCGAGGCCGTCGAAAGGCGAAGGCAGGGTGGTGAAGGCCTGGCGATAGCCGAGTTCGAAGCCCTTCACGGTCGCGCCCTTGCCGTTATCGGGCACGGTCACCTGGAACGTCACCTGGTCTACCAGCTGCGGCGTGGTCACCAGCGTCACGAAGGAGTCGATCTTCTTGTAGAACACGGCCGCGGAGAGCAGCGCGTTGCCGGTGAAGTACCACTCGATGTCAGCCTCCACCTGCTTGGCCCGGAACGGCTTGAGGTCGGGATTGCCGCGGCTGATCGTCTCGTTGCCGGGGTTCGTCTGGATCGACTGGCGCGGCGAGAGGTCGGTCAGCGTCGGGCGCGTCATCACCTTGGAGGCCGAGAGGCGCAGGATCAGTTCGTTGGTCGCCTCCAGCTTGATGTTCACCGATGGCAGCCAGTCATGGTACTTGCCCTCGAAGCCGACCGGCACGATGGGCGAGACGACGATGATGTTCTGCCCCTGCCCATTGGGCTGGGCGCTGAGGACCGTGCGCGATGCGCCGGTCGAGGTGTAGGTCGTGCCTTCATAGCGCACGCCGGCATTGATGGTCAGCGGCATCGAGCCGAGGTCGGTCGTGAAGTTGGCCATGAAATAGCCGATCTTCACCTTCTCATCGACGACCGAGGAGGCCGAAGGCGAGAATACCGCCGGGTTGAACGCCTTCCCGTCCGCGGCCGCGAACTGGTCGATCACGCCCACGAGCTGCTGCGGGCTGTAGATCACCCAGTCCCGGACGATGTTGCTGGGGCCGCTGCCCTGGAAGAAGTTGCGGTTGGTCGGGCTGAACAGCGAAGCCGGCAGGACGCGGTCGGAGCCGCAATAGGCGCACTGCTCGCCGAAGGGCATCTCGTCGCCCGTCAGCGTCTTGGTGCGCCGCGAATACATGGCGCCCGCGAAGAGCGAAAGGTTGGACGTGGCCTTCCACTCGTTGTCGAAGCGGTATTCCTCGATCTTGTCGTCGACATCGGTGCCGCCGCCCCAGATGTAATCGTGCGCGGTGATGCCGTTGGGGTTGGTCGAGGCATTGGGGTAGTTCGGGCTGGTGAAGCCATATTCGTAGATCGGGCTGCCCGACCGGCGATCGAACCACAAGTCGATGTTCTTGCGCCGGATGGTGGTGAAGAGGTTGTCCTCCTTGCCGCGCCGTTCCGCCTTGGAACGCGAGGCGTCGAAGCTCATCTTGAGCGTCTCGGTGGGCTTCCACTCGATGTTGCCGCCGAACTGGTTGGTCATGACCTTGCGGTGGTCGTATTGCAGGATCTGGTCGACGAAGCCGCCCTGGTAGCGCTGGTAGACGGCCTCGTTGTCCTCCACGACCTGCTCCACCAGCGTGCCGCCGGAGAAGTCGTAGGCAAGGCCGGTCTGCTGCTCGCGGAAGTCCGCCTTGGAGTAGAGCCCGTCGAACGACAGCGTCAGCGTGTCGGTCGGCCGGAACTGCAGCGAGCCGGAGAAGCCGTAGCGTTCGAGGCTGCGCTCGAAGAAGAACGGCGAGAGGTTCGACGGCATCGAGACGCGGCTGAACGGCGCCACGTTCGGCCCGATGCGCGCGCCCGGAACCCCGCCGGCGTTGTAGTAGGAGTCCGTGCTGGAGCGATAGACATGGCCCGCGCCGATGGTGAATTCGTCGTTGCGGGTGTCGCGCTTGGTATAGACCCCCGAAATCGACACGCCGATGGTCTTGTCGGCATTGCGCCAGGACGCCACGCCCGAAACCTCGGGATTGAACTTGTCGGCCAGCTCCGCCCACATCTGCCCGGCGGAGGCACTGATGGCGAACTGGTCCTTCTGGTCGATCGCGCGCAGGGTCTTCACATCAACGGTGGCGCCGATCGAGGCGCCGTTGATGTTGGCCTGGGGCGACTTGTAGACGTCCGCGCCCGAAATGATTTCCGAGGGCATGACGTCGAACGAGAATTCGCGGCCGTTGTTGTCGGTAGCGAGCGTGCGGGCGTTGACGGTCACCGCGTTGAACTTCGGCCCGAAGCCGCGCACGGTGATGTAGCGGCCCTCGCCGCGGTTACGCTCGATGGTGACGCCGGCGATGCGCTGGAGCGATTCCGCGACGTTCTGGTCGGGCAGCTTTCCCAGGTCTTCGGCGACGATCGAGTCCACAACCGCGATGGAATCGCGCTTGATGTCGATCGCGACCTTCTGGCTGGCGCGGATGCCCGCAACGATGATGACATTCTCGGCCTCGCTGTCGGCAGCCTCCGAAGCGCCCTGGTTACCCACGGCCTCCTGCGCCTGCGCCGAAGTTGCCAGCGCTAGCACCGATGCGGCAGAAAAAAGCAGCGCCGACCTGGCCGCACTGCGAAACCTTCCCTCGTTCGACATCTCGACTCTCCCTCCAAATTCTTTGCAGATCTTATGACCTGCTATCGTTTTCATGTCAACTTACATCATATGTATGATGTTTACCGTACCGACTTGATCGGCAGCACGCACAGTGCGGAGCCGAAGACGAAGACCACCGCCGCGATGAAGATGGCCCGGTAGTCGCCGCCGAAGATCCCGAGCAGGACCGCGGCCATGACCGGGCTGATGATCTGCGGGATGTTTACGGCGGTGGTCAGGACGCCCAGGTCCTTGCCCTCATCGCCCAGCGCGGCCTTGGGCAGCACTTGCGTCATCAGCGCCATGTCGATGGACATGAACATGCCGTAGCCCACCCCGATCACCGCCGCGTAGACCCACATCCCGGCCATCGAGGGCGCCAGCAGCGGCGCAACCATCGCCGCGCCCATGAAGAGGCTGCCGCCGATCACGAAGGGCTTGCGCCGCTGCAGACGGTCGGAAAGCCAGCCCGATGCCAGCGACGAGACGACGAGGCACACCAGCGTCACCATCGCCATGTTGGCAATGGCCAGGTTCGAGGCGTCGTCGCCCAGCCCCACGTAGTCGCGCAGGATATAGAGCAGGTAGGCCGCCACCGCCTGGTAGCCCATGTAGATCGTGAAGCGGCTTGCGAAGGCCCAGGCGAAATCGGGATGCTCGCGCGGGCTGATCCAGAAGCTCTTGAAGAAGGCGGCCCAGTGGATCGGGCGGCGCGGCAGGGCATCGCTGGGCGGTTCGCGGTTGAGCGCGACGAAAGCCACGCAGGATGCGGCGATGGCGCCCGCGAAAAGACCGTAGGCCAGCATTCGCTGCGAGGCGAGATAGCCTGCCACCACCGTGCCTGCGGTCAGCCCGGCCGTCATGCCCGCGCCGACGATGCCGGAAACACTGCCCCGCGTCTCGGGCGCGAAGCGGTCCGCGATCAACGTGGTCATCGCCGGCTGCATCGAATTGTAGGCCACCGCCGCCATGACCCAGAGCACCATGAGCGACCAGAACCCGGTCATCATCGACACTCCGAACAGCGATGCAGAGCCGATCAGCGAGCCGATGGCGATCCACGGCGCGCGCCGTCCCCAACGACTGCGCGTGCGGTCCGACAGGGCCCCCGCGATCGGCGTCGCCAGCGTGGAGAATACCGAAGTGATCGCGAAGAGCAGCGCGAGGTTGTTCTCCTTGGACGCAGGAGAAAGCTCCGCGATCTGGTTGGGTAGCAGCACGCCCAGCACGCCGCTGTAGAGCCCCATCAGCAGGAAGAAGTTCACCATGAGCGACAGTTGCAGGCGCCAGCGCGCCGCGCCCTGGACCCAGGGCGTTCGGGCCTCTGCGCCCTGGGTTGCAGAGCCGTGCATCATTCCGCCGCCCGCCGCGTATCGGGAACGAGCCGAAGCCCCGCGCCGGCCGGCCGGCGATGCGGGCCGCCGCGCTCGCCCCAGCCGATGGCAGTGACGGACTGGGCCACCGCGGCCTCGTCGATCGAGATCCCGAGGCCCGGCGTGTCACCGAGGATGATGCCGCCCTCGGCGATCTGCTGGTCGACCGTGAAGCCGGTCGGGAAGCCGAAGTCCTGCACTTCGATGCCGATCATGTTGGGCAGCGCCGCCGCCGCATGCGCGACCGGATTGGCGTTGTAGGCCACCGGCGATACCGGCAATCCCCGCACATGGGCGGCCATTGCGACGCGATTGAAATGTGTGATCCCCCAGACGCTGCCCGCCTGGACGATATCCACCGCCTGCGCATCGAACAACGGTCCGTACTGCTCCAGCCCGGTGAGATTTTCGCCCGTCGCCACTGCCGTCCGCGCGGCGCGGGCGATCTGGGCATGCCCGGCCGCGTCCCATCGGCGCACCGGTTCTTCGATCCACGTCAGGTCGACGCGCTTCTCGATCTCGGCAAGGTGGCGGATCGCCTGCTTGGTGTTCCACGCTTCGTTGACGTCGAGCATGACCGCAGGGCGCGTGGTGTTGCGCGAAAGAATGCCGCGCACCGTTTCGAGCCGGGCGATGTCGCGGTCCAGGTCGCGTCCGCCCTTTATCTTGGCGGCGGTGAATCCGCGCTCGGCCCAGAGGGTGTAATGCGCCGCGAAAGCCTCGTCATCGAGGCCGTAGCACAGGCCCGAGGCATAACCCGGCACGAAACGGTCCCCGGCCCCGAGCGTGCGCCACAGCGGCTCGTCCGCCATCTTGGCCTTCAGGTCCCAGAGCGCCATGTCGATGGCCGCGATCGTTCCGAACGTGGCGCCGGCATGGCCGCTCTTGAAGACATGCGAGAGCATCGCATCGTAGAGCGTAGCGACCCCGCGCGGGTCCGCGCCTTCCACGGCGGGGAAAAGCCGGTCGATCTCGCGGTGCGATCCCAACCCGATCCCGGTCAGCCCGCCGTCGGTCTCGACCAGCAGGACCGGCACTTCGGTAATGCCCGATTCGACGATGCCGTTGACGTCGCCCACGGGGCGCTGCCAGTCGTGAAAGGCGGTGAGGCTGCGGTAGCCTGTGATCTTCATTCGGGAATCCCCTGACCTAAGGCCTGTTCGTAATTCGTATTATGTATGATCTATGTCGTTTGACAACCCTTGACGCGCTTGGTCAAGTCGGTTCAGCGTAAATCAGGCGCCAAGGACGCGCGTCACCATGAATCAAGGGCGTAAAAGAGCATGCAGGATAGGGTTGTCGGCCTCGGAGCGCCCGCGAAGACACGGCGGCGTCCGCGCCTTGCGGAAGCGGTGGTCGAGGAACTGGTCAGCGCCATCGTCACCGAAGTCTATCCCGCCGGTTCGGCCCTTCCCCCCGAAAACATGCTGTGCGACCACTTCGGCGTCAGCCGCACCGTGGTGCGGGAAGCGACCACCGCGCTGACCGAAAAGGGCCTCGTTGTCTCGCTGCAGGGACGCGGCACCATCGTGCGCGAGCAGAGCGACTGGAACCTGCTGGACCCGATGATCCTGGCGGCGCTGTTCCGGCGCGAGGACGGCCTGGCCTATCTCGACAACCTTTCGGAAATCCGTTCCTCCCTCGAAGCCTCGATGGCGGCCAAGGCGGCGAAGCGCGCCACGGCGGAGAGCCTGGCCGAACTCAAGGCCCAGATCGACAAGCTGGAAAGCCTGGTGGAAATCCCCGCGGCCTACGTGCACGAAGACGTGAATTTCCACGATGTGATCATGCGCATGTCGGGCGACCGCCTGAGCAAGGCGATCATCGACGGCATCCAGTCACGCGCCCTCAACACCCACGGCTATTCGGGCACGCTCAATGTCGAGCACGTCCGCAACACCCATGCCGCGCATCGCAAGGTCTACCAGGCGATCGTCGATGGCGATGCCGAAGCGGCGTCGAGAGCCATGCGCGAACATATCGAATCGTCATGGGCGCGGCGCCGGGCGAGCGGCCCTCAGGCCTAGCCGCCAGGGTCGGGCCCTCCGGCTCGACCGTGCGCGGGCGCTTTCAGGGTTGCTCCGAAAGCGCGTAGATCCGCTCCATTTCGGCCCAGGTCCGGTCCGGCGCGAAAGGCAGCGGGCGCTGGAACGTGCGCATGAGCGCGTCCCACGCCTGCACTTCCGGATTGGCGGCATCGCGCGCCGCCTTGCCTTCCGCATCGGCGGCCATGGCCGCATCCTGCTCCATCGTCATGAACATGCGGTCGCCCACCAGCCAGATCTGGAGATCGCGCACCCCATCGGCGCGGATCGCTTCGGTCACGGCCGCGGGCGGCCCGCCAGGCGCATGCCAGGCGCGATAGCGCGCGATCATTTCCGGCTCGTCCACCAGGTCCACGGCGAAGCACCTGCGCACGAATTGGCTCATTCCACTCTCCCAGTTGACGCTTCCCATCTCCTTACGTATTCATCATACGTCTTACAAGATGGAGAGGGCAGGCATGGCCTTGCTATATGGCGCGCAGATGTCGAGACGGCATCTCGCCGAGCGTACCGGATCCCTGTCGCAGTTCGCGGGCGTGCGCCTGATGACGCTGGGCGACGGCGTCGAGCGCGGCGTGCGCCTGCTGGAATTCCGCACCGGGTCCGGCCTGCGCTTCACGGTGCTGGTGGACCGCGCGATGGACATCGCCGAGTGCGATCACGCCGGGCGCGCGGTTGGCTGGCATTCGCCCTCCGGCTTCCGCAACCCGGCCTTGCACGACTACGAGGGTGAAGGCGGCCTCGGCTGGTTCCGCTCGATGTCGGGCCTGAACATCACCTGCGGCCTCGACCATATCCTGTTCATGCACGACGATCCGGCAGGCCACTACAATTACGGCCCGCGCGAGGTCGTTTCCTCCTCCCTCCACGGCCGCGTCGGCACCATCCCCGCGCAGCTCACCGGCTACGGCGAGCGCTGGGAGGGGGATTCCTGCACCTTCTGGGCCGAGGGCGTGGTGCGCCAGTCCACCGTCTTCGGAGAGGACCTGCACCTCATCCGGCGCATCGAGGCGGACCTCGGCAGTGACGAAATCCGCATGACCGACCGCGTGGTGAACCACGGCTTCTACACCACGCCGCACATGTTCTGCTACCACATCAACGTCGGCCATCCGGTCGTCGCCGAAGGCGCGCGCTACGTGGCGCCGGTGCGCGAAGTGCTCTGGGCCGCCCATGCGGACGACTACCGCCGGCAGGGCGTGGGCTACCGGACAATGCCGGCGCCCATCGTCAACTTCCACGAGCAGGTCTGGCAGCACGACATGGCGCCCGACGCGGCAGGCCGGGTCGAAGTCGCCCTGGTCAACGAGGCCATCGGGTTCGGCTTCTCCGTCACCACCCGCAAGGATCAGTTCCCCTGCATGTTCGAGTGGCAGAACCTTCACGCCGGCCACTATGCGGTGGGTATCGAGCCGGCCACCAATCATGTCCTCGGCAAGGACTTCGCCCGCGAGCGCGGCGAACTGATCCTGCTCGATCACGGCGAGGAGCGCCGCTACGACACGGTCCTGCGGGTCCTGCCGGATGAGGCCGCCGTCTCTGCCGCCATCGCGCGAATCGAYGGTGCGGCGCGCCAGCCCGAGGACGAATATCCGGTTCCCACCGGCAATTTCCCCGCCATCGGAGGCGCCGCGTGAAGGGCCGCACCATCCTCTATACCGGCGCCGCCGGCGGGCTCGGCCTCGACACCACGCTGCTGCTGATCGAACGCGGCGCCCATGTCATCGCCCTCGATAACGACGATGCCAAGATCGCCGCTCTCGTGGCTGCCGCCGAAGGGCGCGGTCCCGGCCGGCTGACCGTCTCGCGCACCGATCTCGCAGACCTGCCCGGCCTGCGCGCCACGCTCGATGCCCTGGCCGCGCGCCACGGCGGCATCGACGTGGTCATCAACAACGCCGCGATCTATCCCTCGAAGCCTTTCGAGGACTACACGATAGAGGAGCACCAGTTCGTCCAGCGCATCAATGTGGACGCCGGAATCGTCGCGGTGCAGGCCGCGCTGCCGGGGATGCGTGCGAAAGGCTTCGGGCGGATCGTCAACATCTCCAGCATCACCCTTTCGGGCGGCTGGGCGAACCTGTCCCCCTATGTCGCCTCCAAGGGCGCGCTGGTCGGCCTGACCCGCGCCTGGGCACGAGAATTCGGACCCTGGGGCGTGACCGTCAACGCCATCGCCCCCGGCGCCTTCCCCACCGATGCCGAGAAAATCCACCCCGATCCCGAGGGGTACGACCGCATGGTGCTGGATGCGCAGGCGATCAAGCGGCGCGGCACCGCGTCCGACATTGCCCACGCCATCGCCTTCTTCGCCGCCGACGAAGCGGGTTTCATCACCGGACAGACGCTGCAGGTCAACGGCGGCTGGACCATGTCCTGAAGGACCAGAAAATGACGATCCTCAATGGAATCCGCGTGCTCGACTGCTCGATCGCCATGGCCGGGCCTTTCGCCGCCCAGCGCCTGGGCGACATGGGCGCGGACGTGGTCAAGGTAGAGCCTACCAGCGGCGAATGGCAGCGCCATGCCTCGGCGGGCGGCGCGGCGGGCAACAGTATCAACGTCTCGTTCCTCTCGCTCAACCGCAACAAGCGCTCGCTGGCGATCGATCTCAAGTCGCCCGAGGGCAAGGCCGTGCTGCTGGACCTCGTGAAGGACGCCGACGTCTTTCTCCAGAACTACCGCCCCGGCGTGGCCGAGCGCCTGGGTGTCGATTACGCCACCCTGAGCGCCATCAACCCGCGCCTTATCTACGTTTCGATGTCGGGCTACGGCGAGGACGGACCCTATCGCATGCTGCCGGGGCAGGATCTGCTGCTGCAGGGCATGTCGGGCGCGATGCTCTCGGCCGGGAGCGAAGGCGCGCCGCCTTCCCCCGCCGGCCAGTACCTCGTGGATGCCATCGCCGCCTACAGCGCCTTCGAAGGGGCGCTGGCGGCCCTGTTCCACCGCGAACGGACCGGCGAAGGGCAGCTCGTGCAAGTCAACATGCTCGATGCCATCACCACGATCCAGATGCAGGAGCTGTCGGTGTTCACCGTCGGCGGCAAGCCGCAGACCCGCTCGGCCGAGCCTCATGCGCACAGCTACATCCGCGCGCCTTACGGCGTGTTCGAGACGGCGGACGGCTACATGACACTGGCGATGGCGCGCTTCGAAACGCTGGCGCGCGAACTCGACGACCCCTTCTTCGCCGGCATGGAGGAGGAGCGCGACGGCTGGACCCAGCGCGATGCCATTTTCGCCCGCATCCGGGGCCATCTCGTCCGGCAGCCCACGGCGCATTGGCTGGAGAAGTTCCGCGCCGCCGACATCTGGTGCGGCCCGGTCTACGGCTATGCCGACCTCGTCGAGGATCCGCAGATCAAGCACAACGGCACGTTCGTCGAGTACGATCACCCCACCGAAGGCCGCGTCAAAGTGCCCGGCTTCCCCATTCGCTTCTCGCGCACGCCTTCCGCGATCACGCGCGGCGCGCCGCTGGTGGGCGAGCATAGCGAGGACATCCTGCGCGAAGCCGGCCGCAGCGCCGAGGACATCGCACAGCTCATCGAGTCCGGCGTGGTGCGCCAGCACACATGAGCGACGTTGAAACGGCCGGGCCTGCCTACCGCGGCCTCACCTGGGACCACCCGCGCGGCTACCGCGCGCTGGAGGCGGCCGCCGCAAGCGTCGCGCCCGCGCAGGGGCTGTCGATCGCCTGGGACCGCCATCCGCTCGAAGGGTTCGAATCCCATCCCATCGCCGACCTTGCCGAGCGCTACGACCTCATCGTGCTCGACCATCCGCACGTCGGAGAGGCAGTGGCGCAGGACTGCCTGATCCCGATGGCGCAGGTCGTCGGCGCGGAAGCCCTGGCCGCGCTGGAAACCACCGCGATCGGCCGTTCGCTGGCAAGCTACCACTATGCGGGCGCGCACTGGGCACTGCCCCTCGACGCGGCAAGCCAGGTCATGGCCTATGCCCCGTCACGGATCGAGGCGCCGCCCACGACATGGCAGGCGGTCGTGGACCTTGCCCGGCGTGAACCGGTGGCGCTGTCGCTGTCCGGCCCCCATGCCGCGCTCACCTTCCAGTCCATCGCGGCGTCGCTGTCTTCGAACGGCCGGCCCGGGGACCGCTTCGTCGATCCCGAAACCGGCCGCGAAGCTTACGAATGGATGGCCGCGCTGACGGGCGATGCCACCCGCGCCCGGATCGACCAGAACCCCATCGCCCTGCTCGAAGCCCTGTCGGGCGGGGAGGACCTCGCGCTGGTCCCGCTCGTCTACGGCTACGTGAACTACGCCAAGGAGGGCGCCGCCTTCGCCGATGCCCCGCGCGGGCGCGCCGGGATCGGCTCGATGCTCGGCGGCACCGGCATTGCCGTCTCGCGCCGCTGCACGGTGACTGACGAACTGCGCGCGCATCTGTCGTGGCTGATGGGCGAGGAAGCCCAGCGCCGCTTCATCCCGGCCCACGATGGCCAGCCCGCCTTGCGCCGGGCATGGGACGATCCGGCCGTCGACCAGGAGTGGCGCGGCTTCTACGCCGCCACCCGTGCCACGCTGGAAGCGGCCTCGCTGCGCCCCCGCCATGACGGCGCCATCGCCTTCCAGACCGAAGCCTCCGCCCGCCTGCGCGAAGGCCTGCTCGCCCATGAACCCGCCGCGCCGGTCCTCGCCGATATCGAGGCCGCCTTCGCCCGCCACCACATCGAGGGAACCGAGACATGAGCGCCAACTTGCGCTTCGAAATCGCCGATCACATCGCCACGATCACGCTCGACCGCCCGGAAAAGCTCAACGCCATGACGCCGGACATGGCCCAGGCGCTGGTCGAGGCCGTGGCCACCTGCAACACCTCGAACGAGGTCCGCGTGGCGATCGTCACCGGGGCGGGGGCCAAGGCGTTCAGCGCCGGCTCCGACATCGCGACTCTCGATGCTTATGCAACGCCGTGGGACTTCCGCAACCGGCAGGACTACTGCGACGCGCTGCGGGCCTGCCGAAAGCCCGTGATCGCGGCGATCAACGGCTATGCGCTCGGCGGAGGGCTGGAAACGGCCATGGCCTGCGACATCCGCATCGCCTCGGTCAATGCCCGCTTCGCGGCGCCTGAGATCAAGCTCGGCTGGATCGGCGGCGGCGGCATGGCAGTGGGATTGACGCACTCCGTCGGCATGTCGAACGCGGCGCTGATGCTTTATACCGGCGAGATGATCGACGCCGCCCGCGCCGAGGCATGGGGCCTCGTCAGCGAGGTCACCGAGCCGGACGCCCTGCTGCCCCGCGCCCGCGAAATCGCCGGCCAGATCGCCGCGCGCGCGCCGATCGCGGCAGAGACCGCCAAGCTCAACTTGCGCGCCGCCCACCAGATGCCTTACGAAAAAGCCATCGAGTACGAGCGCGACTTGCAGGCTATCTGCTTCGCCACCGCCGACGCCGCCGAAGGCCGCGCCGCTTTCGCGGAGCGCCGGGCGCCCGTGTTCGAAAGGCGCTGAACATGGACCTCTCGCCCGCGGCGATCCTCCCGGCCGACCCCCACGCCCTGCTGTTCGGCCGCGTCTGGCGGCCCGAGGCGGAAGGCCCCTCGCTGGTGCGTATCGACGGCGAACGCGTGACCGACATCAGCGCGGCTTTCCCCACGGCGCGCGACTTGTGCGAAGCAGCCGATCCGGCAACCGCTCTGCGCCAGGCTCAGGGCGAGGACCTCGGCCCGCTGGCGGCGATCCTTGCCAACAGCGATCCGGCAAGGCGCGATGCCGGGCGCGCCTGGTTGCTTTCGCCGATAGACCTCCAGGCCGTGAAGGCGGCGGGCGTCACTTTCGTCACGTCCATGCTCGAACGCGTGATCGAGGAACGCGCGCGTGGCAATCCCGAAGCCGCCGCCGAGATCCGCGCGCAAGTCCGGGGCCTCGTCGGTGACGATCTGCGCGCCCTGCGGCCCGGCTCGCCCGAGGCCATGGCGCTCAAGCAGACCCTGATCGAGGCCGGCGCCTGGAGCCAGTACCTCGAAGTCGGTATCGGTCCCGACGCCGAGATCTTCACCAAGGCCCAGCCCATGGCCAGCGTGGGCACCGGCCACGAAATCGGCGTCCACCCCGCTTCGACCTGGAACAATCCGGAACCCGAAGTGGTGATCGTCATCGCCTCGGATGGCCGGATCGTCGGCGCGACGCTGGGCAACGACGTCAACTTGCGCGACGTGGAAGGCCGCTCCGCCCTGCTGCTCGGAAAAGCCAAGGACAACAATGGCGCTGCCGCGATAGGGCCGTTCGTGCGCCTGTTCGACGGAGCGTTTGACCTTGCCTCGGTAGAGACCCTAAGCCTCACGCTGACAGTGACCGGCGAGGATGGCTTCGTGATGCAGGGACGTTCTGAAATGCGCGAGATCAGCCGGGCGCCGGCAGACCTCGCGGCGCAGGCACGCAACGCGCATCACCGCTATCCGGACGGCTTGGTCCTGTTCCTGGGCACGCTGTTCGCGCCAACGCAGGACCGTGACGAGCCGGGGCATGGCTTCACGCACAAGACGGGCGACGTGGTGCGGATCGCCGCCGGCCCGCTGGGCGCGCTGGTGAACCGGGTGACCGCCACGGACCGCTGCGCGCCCTGGGACTTCGGCGCCGGCGCCCTGATGCGCAACCTGGCGGGGCGCGGACTGCTATGAGCGCGAAGCCGAAAATCCTGCTCACCCGCCGCTGGCCGGAAGCGGTCGAGACCCGGCTTGCCGCCGCTTACGACGTCACCCTGAACGATACCGACATGCCGCTGGGCGAGGCCGAACTGGCCGCGGCGATGCGCGAGCATGACGCGCTCTGCCCCACCGTCACTGACCGCATCACCCGCGCTGTCATGGAAGTAGACGATCGCCGCGCACGCATCATCGGCAATTACGGCGCCGGCTTCGAGCACATCGATCTCGCCGCCGCGCGCGCCCTCGGCATTGCCGTCACCAATACCCCGGACGTCCTGACCGAAGCCACCGCGGACATCGCCATGACCCTGCTGCTCATGGCCAGCCGCCGCGCCGGAGAAGGCGAGCGCGAGCTTCGCGCCGGGGCATGGACCGGCTGGCGGCCGACGCACCTCGTCGGCCAGTCGCTTTCGGGCAAGCTGCTGGGGCTCGTCGGATTCGGACGGATCGCACGGGCGACGGCGAAGCGGGCCGAAGCCTTCGGCATGCGCATCGCCTACCACAGCCGCCGCCCTGCGCCGGACATGCCGCAGGACGCCTACTTCGCAGACCTCGGCGAACTGGCCGAGCGCGCCGACATGCTTTCCCTTCACGCGCCCGGCGGCGCCGAGACGCGGCACATGGTCGATGCCGCCCTGCTGGCGCGAATGCCTGCCCACGGCGTGCTGGTGAACACCGGGCGCGGCACCCTGATCGACGAAGCGGCGCTGGCCGAGGCCCTCGCTGCCCGGCAGATCGCCGCCGCGGGCCTCGACGTCTATGAAGCCGAGCCCAAGGTCCACCCCGGGCTCGTCGCCCTTCCCAATGTCGTCCTGCTGCCGCATCTCGGCAGCGCGACGATCGAGGCGCGTACCGCCATGGGCATGAAAGTCGCTGACAACCTCGACCGCTTCTTCGCGGGGGAACCACTGCTTGACCCAGTCGTCTGAGCGGGTCGCCGCGGCCGTCCGGGGCTGGCTGGAGGCGCCGCGCAGCGGCCCGCTGGTGCTGGGCCTGTGCGGATCGCAGGGCTCGGGCAAATCCACGCTGGCCGAAGACCTCAAGTTGCGGATGGAGGCGCTGGGCCGCCGCGTCGCGGTCCTCTCCCTCGACGACCTCTACCTCGGCCGCGCCGCGCGCGCGGATCTGGCGCGCGAGGTCCATCCGCTGTTCGCCACGCGCGGCGTTCCCGGCACACACGATGCCGCACGCGGCACCGCCCTGCTCGACGCCATCCGCGCCGGTGCGCCGGTCACCCTGCCCCGTTTCGACAAGGGCCGGGACGAACCCGTGCCCAACGGCGATCCTGTTCCCGCCGGGCTAGACCTGCTCGTTTTCGAAGGCTGGTGCCTGGCCGCCCGCCCTCAAGGCGAATCCGCGCTGGCGGCGCCGATCAACGCCCTCGAACGCGATGAGGATCCGGACGCCGTCTGGCGCCGCCATGTGAACAGCTTGCTGGAAAGCACTTACGCCGCGCTTTTCGCGCGCATCGACCGTCTCGTCCTGCTCGCCGCGCCCGGCTTCGAGGTTGTGCGCGGCTGGCGCGGACAGCAGGAGGCCGTCCTGCGAGACCGCATCGCCCGCGGCGAAGCGCAAGGCTCGCAGGTCATGGATGACCCCGCGCTCGACCGTTTCGTGCAGCATTACGAGCGCCTTACCCGCCACATCCTCGCCGAGATGCCGGACCGGGCCGACCTCGTGCTCCACCTCAATCCCGACCGCAGTCTCAGGGACCCTTCATGATCGTTTCCTCTCCGCTCGACTTTCGCGAAGCGGCGCGCCGCCGCCTGCCGCCGTTCCTGTTCGACTATGTCGATGGCGGGGCCTTCTCCGAGGAGACGATGGAGGCCAACCGCGCGGCGCTGAAAACCGTGCGCCCGCGCCAGCGCGTGCTGCGCGATGTCTCCGCGCTCAGCCTCGAGACCCGGATCCTGGGCGAGACGATGGACATGCCGGTCATGCTGGCCCCGATCGGGCTTGGCGGCATGATGCGGCGGCGCGGCGAATTGCAGGTGGCCCGCGCCGCGCGGGCGGCGAACGTGCCCTATATCCTCTCCACCGTCAGCGTCTGCCCTCTGGCCGACGTGATCGCGGCCAGCGGCGCGCCGATCTGGTTCCAGCTCTACGTGCTCAAGGACCGCGGTTTCATGCGGCACGCGCTGGAACGGGCGCAGGCGATGGGCGTGACCAAGCTGGTGTTCACCGTCGACATGCCGCTGCCGGGTGCCCGCTACCGCGATGCCCATTCCGGCATGAGCGGCCCCGCCGCGCCGATGCGCCGGATGCTGCAAGCGGTCACGCACCCGCGCTGGGCCTGGGACGTGGGCCTGCTGGGCCGGCCGCACGATCTCGGCAATATTTCCCACTACCGGCAGAAGCCGACCGACCTTGCCGACTACATCGGCTGGCTGGGCGCCAACTTCGATCCATCGATCACCTGGTCCGACCTCGAATGGATCCGCGACTTCTGGCCGGGCGAGATGATCGTCAAGGGCGTGCTCGATCCGGCCGATGCGCGCGACGCGGTGCGGCTCGGCGCCGATGGGGTGATCGTCTCCAACCACGGCGGCCGCCAGCTCGACGGCGCGATCTCGACCGCGGAGGCCCTGCCCGCCATCGCCGATGCCGTGGGTGACGAACTGACCGTGCTGGTCGACGGCGGCGTCCGCACCGGCCTCGACGTGGTGCGCATGCTGGCGCTCGGCGCGCGCGGGGTGTTGCTGGGGCGGGCCTATATCTACGCGCTGGCGGCGGAAGGCGAGGCCGGCGTGACCAGGCTGCTCGACCTCATCGCCCAGGGCATGAAAGTGACGATGGCCCTGAGCGGGGTGACATCGGTGAAGGACATTACCCGCGACATGCTGGTGTAACCGGCCGGAAAGAGTTGGCAGCGCCTCTGGCTTATGTAATACGTCATACAACATAAGTTTGGGGGAGCAGGAATGGACCGCGTTATCGAACGGGCGGAATTCAGCCGCCGCGCCGTGACGCTCGGCTTTGGCGCGGCCTTTGCGATGAGCGCCGTGCCGGTGCGCGCGGCAGGTGCCCTTTCCGGATTCCACGACGTTCGCGACCACGGCGCCAGAGGCGACGGGGCGGCCATCGATTCCGACGCGTTCAACCGCGCCATTGCCGCCGCGAGCGATGCGGGCGGGGGCACCGTCGTCGTGCCTCCCGGCCATTACTTGTGCTTCTCGATACGCCTGCGCAGCCACGTTACCTTGCTGCTGATGCCCGGCAGCGTCATCGAGGCGGCCGACCCGCGCCGTCACAAGGGCGGGTACGACCTCCCCGAAGGCATCTTCGAGGAGCAATATGTAGACTACGGCGTCGCCCATTTCCGCAATGCGCTGATCTACGGCATCGACCTGAGCGACGTTGCGATCATCGGGCGCGGCATGATCCACGGCCTCGGGCTGGACCGCGAGGGACCGGCGCCGCGATGGCACGGTATCGCAGGCTGGAAATCCCCCCGCGAGCAGGGCCTGTCCCCCGATGCCGCCCGCCGCGCCATCCCGCGCGAGATGGCCTACGAGGGGCGCGGCAACAAGGCCGTGGCGCTCAAGCGCTGCCGCAACGTGCTGCTGCGCGACTTCACGATCCTGCAAGGCGGCCACTTCGCCTGCTACGTGCTGGGATCGCAGGGCGTCACCATCGACAATCTTACCGTCGATACCGACCGCGACGGCATCGACATCGACTGCTGCCGCGACGTGCGGGTGACCGGCTGCACGGTCAACGCCCCGAAGGACGACGCCATCGTCCTCAAGAGCAGCTATGCCTTGAACGCGCCGGTGTTCTGCGAGGAGATATCGGTGATCGGCTGCAAGACCAGTGGCTACGATCTCGGCTCCTTGGTGGACGGCACGTATCGCCTCTCGCCCTATCGCTCGGTGGACGACGTGGGCGTGCTCGGACGGATCAAGCTCGGCACCGATTCCGCCACCGGCTTCCGCAATATCCTGATCGCGGACTGCACGTGCGAGAACACGCGCGGATTGCAGCTGGGGGCGATCGACGGCGGCGTTCTGGAGGACGTGACCTTCCGCGACATCAACCTGAAGAATCCCGTGAACCATCCGATCTTCGTCCGCCTCGCCGCGCGCAACCGCGCGCCCGTGGGGACCGGACCCTCGAAAGTGCGCCGCGTGCGGTTTTCGGGCATCAACGTCTCGGGCGCGCCCGGTCCCTATGCCTGCGGCATCATCGGCAATCCCGGTGCCCCGGTGGAGGACGTGACCTTTTCCGACGTCCACGTTCGCGCGGCAGGCGGCGGCACGGCCGAAGACGCCGCCCGCGCCATCCCGGAACGGCCCGCCTCCAGTCTCGAACCTAGCTTCATGGGTACGTTCCCGGCCCACGGCCTCTACGTGCGCCATGCCCGCAACGTGGTGCTGCACGACGTGACGTTCGATGTCGCCGCGCCCGATGCGCGCCCCGCCGTGCTGTTCGACGACGTGGCCGGCGCAATGGTCGATGGCCTGCGATCCCCCCACGCGCGCGGCGAAGCGATCCGCGCCACCGCCAGCAGCGACATCGCCATCGGCGCCGTCGTGAAACTCGCCTGAGAGACCGACCATGATCCAGAGATCCCTGCGCCCCCTGCTCGGCCTGCTTCTCGCCGGAGCGCCGGTTCCCGTGCTGGCCGCCAGCGAGCGGCCGCTGGCAGAGGGCTGGCATTTCGTGAAGTCCGATGCCGCCGGTGCCGAGGCGACCGCCTTCGACGACCGCGCCTGGCAGAGCGTCTCGGTGCCGCACACCTACAATGCGCAGGACTCCGGCATCGGCGGCGCCAAGGCGCGCGGCGAGCCGGAAGGAGTCTACTATCGCGGCCCCGCCTGGTACCGCCTCGGCTTTGCGGCCAGCCCGAAAGCAGGCAAGCGCTATCTGCTGAACTTCGGCGGGGCCTCGCTGAAGGCCGAGGTCTGGCTGAACGGCCGCCGGCTGGGCCAGCACAAGGGCGGCTACGGCGCCTTCCGCTTCGACGCCACCGAGGCTCTGCGCAGCGGGGACAATGTCCTGGCCGTGCGCGTCGAGAATGCGCGCGACACGCAGATCGCCCCGCTCAACGGCGACTTCAACGTTTTCGGCGGCCTGGCCCGCGCGGTCGGCCTGATCGAGGAAGACGCGCTGGCTTTCGACCGGCTCGACCATGCCGGACCCGGCGTGCAGGTCCGCACCACCTCGCTGAAGGGCCGCGAGGCGGCGGTGACGCTCACTGCCGCGCTGAGCAATGCGCGGACCTCGGCTGCGCGCTTCAGCCTCGACACCCGCGTGCTCGACGCCGCAGGCAAAGTCGTCGCCCGCGCCTCGCGCACCGTCCTGCTTGGGGCAGGCGAGAAAACCAGCATCGAGCAGTCGCTCGCCTTGCACAATGCGCGGCTCTGGCAGGGCGTGAAGGCCCCCTATCTCTACCGCGTGGTCACCGAAATCGCCGAATCCGGCCGCGTGATCGACAGCGCCAGCGTACCGCTCGGCGTGCGTACCGTGGCGGTGCGCAAGGACGGCACCTTCCTGCTGAACGGCACGCCCTACCCGCTTCACGGCGTCAACCTGCAACTGCCCACCCGCTTCGGCCGCGGCCCGGTCGTGACCGATGCCGAGATCGACGAGGACCTGGGCCTGTTCGCGGAGATGGGCGCGACCGGCCTGCGCCTGGCGCACATGCAGCATCCAAGCCGTGTCTACGAACGCGCGGACGAACTGGGGCTGCTGGTGCTCACCGAAGTGCCGCTGATCGACGATCACGATCCTTCCGATGCCTTCCGCGAGAACCTGGTCGAACAGATGCGCGAGCTGATCGCGCAGACCGGCAACCACCCCTCCGTGGCGCTCTGGGGCATCGGCAACGAGATCCGCAAGTCGGATGCAGCCTCGAACCGCATCCTGTCCGAACTCCAGGCCACGGCAAAAGCCCTCGATCCCACGCGTCCGACGACTTACGCGCATTGCTGCCTCGACGACAGCGATCCCATCGCGCAGCACAGCGATACGGTGTCCTACAACCGCTACTTTGGCTGGTACTGGACGAATTCGGAGGACATCGGCCCCTGGGCCGACGCGCTTCACGCCAAGATGCCGGGCCGGCCGTTCGGCGTCAGCGAATACGGCGCGGGCGCCAGCGTCCTGCACCAGGAAGACCCGGTGATGAAGCGCCCGGAATCGAACGGCTACTGGCACCCCGAGCAGTACCAGACCGACTTTCACATCAAGCACTGGCGCGAGATGAAGAAACGGCCGTTCCTCTGGTCCAGCTTCGTGTGGGTGGGCATCGACTACCCCTCGTTCAAGCGCAACGAGGGGGATCGTCCCGCGATCAACGACAAGGGCCTCGTCACCGAGGACCGCAAGACGCGCAAGGATGCCTGGTACTGGTATCAGGCGAACTGGTCGGACACGCCGATGCTGCACCTCGCCAGCCGCCGCGACGTGAACAAGCGCACGCAGCGCGTCGTGGCGCAGGCTTTCACCAACCGCCCCGAAGTGGAGATGCGCCTCAACGGCGGCGCCTGGACGAAAGTGCCGGTGGACGACCATATCGCCGCATGGACGGTGGAGCTCGCGCCGGGCAGCAACCGCGTGGAAGCGCGCGCCGGGACGTTGATCGATACCGTAACCTGGAACTGGACGACCCGGCCCTGAGCGTCCCCCTCGCCCCGGATCAGCTCCGGGACGAGGGACCCTGGGCCGTGAAACGGTACTCGCCCGAACCGACCTCGATCACCAGGCGATCGCCGCGCATGCCGACAATCTCCACCCCCGGTGCGTCCGGGAGCGCGCGCCCGCTCTCGCGAACGGCATCGGCCGAGCCGGCCGGCAGGCAGACTTCCGCGCGCGAATTCGCAGGCACCACCAGCCGCGCATCGAACTGCCCGGCCGCGTTGCTCCACTCCGTGACGATACGGCCGAGCACGCTGTCGTAGCTTGCCCCGCCGCGCGGCAGGCGCGGGTCCAGCACCGGGTCGAAGCGCCACTTGAGGAAGCCCGCGTCGAGCGGGTCGATCCCGGCCACGCGGCGGAACACGAAACCCGTCACCGCGCCCAGCGCATAGTGGTTGTACGAATTCATCGAAGCGTCCGCCATGTCGGCGTTCCAGCGCTCCCAGATCGTGGTCGCGCCCTTGGCGATCATGTAGCCCCACGAGGGAAAGGCGGTGCGCAGCAGCAGGTCGTAGACCAGCGCATGCTCGCCTTGGTCCGCCAGGGCATCGAGGCTGAACGGCGTGCCCAGGAACCCGGTCGAGAGCAAAGTGCCGCGGCGCCGGATATCCGCTGCGAGCTTCGCCGTCGCTGCCGCGCGCAGGCCCTCGGGCACCAGTCCGAAACGCAGCGCGAGGATGTAGCCGCATTGCGACCCGTTGCCGACACTGCCGTCCGGCCGCACGAAGGCCGCGGCGAAGGCGGCGGTGATGTCCTTCGCCAGTTGCTCGTAGCGTTCCGCCTCGGGCTGGCGCTTCGCCCCGCGCGCCATCTGCGCCATGGCATCGGCCGAGCGTTTCCACATGGCCGTCGCGATGAGGTCCTTGGGCGTGGTCTCGTCCCCCGGCTCCTTGGCGTCCAGCGCCACCCAATCGCCATAGTCGTAGCCGCGCAAGTGGCGCCAGACATGGTCCGGGTTGCTGTCGGCGATGAAGCGCATGTAGCGCGTCATCGCCGGCCAGTTGCGCTCCACGATCGCGGTGTCCCCGTAGCGCTGCCAGACCGTCCAGGGCAGGATCACCCCGGCATCCGCCCAGCCCGGCGAGGCGCCGAGCAACTGGTCGCGCCAGCCGGAAGGCGCATAGTCCGGGAATTCCCCGCGCGGCCCCTGGGCGTCGCGCATGTCGCCCATGAAGCGGCGGGTGAACGGGCCGACGTCCATGGTGAAGGCCGCCGCGTCCCAGAACACGTTGGCGTCCCCCGTCCAGCCCAGCCGCTCGTCGCGCTGCGGGCAGTCGGTAGGCACGCCGAAGAAGTTGGAGCGCTGGCTCCAGCGGCTGTTCTGCCACAGGCCCTGGATGATCCGGTTCTCGATCAGTGGCCGCCCGGTTTCGGGCAGGGCGCTGGATACGACGATCCCCGCGATCTCGTCTGCGGTGGGTGCGCGGCCCAGTCCGCTGACCTCGACATAGCGGAAACCGAAATAGGTGAAGTGCGGCTGGTACGTCTCGCCCGCCGGATCGCCGCGCAGGGTATAGAGACAGGCGCAGCGCGCCGACCGCAAGTTCGCCTGATCGACATGACCGTCCGCGCCGAGGATTTCGGCAAAGCGCAGCGAAACCTGCTTCCCGGCCGCGCCGCGGGCCTTCAGTTCCACCCAGCCCGCGAAGTTCTGGCCGAAGTCGATGACGTGTCGGTCGCCGTCGAAGCTGGTGATGGATTTCGCCGCCATGCGCTCGATCGGGCAGATCGGCGGGCCGACGTGAGCGACCAGCGCACAAGGCGGGGTCTCGCCGATCCGCACCGGCACCCAGCCTGCGCCCCGGAACCCCGGCTGCGACCAGCCGGGCTGCTCCAGCCGGGCGTCGTAATCCTCGCCGTAGTAGATTTCCGCCTGCGTCACCGGACTTTCGGGGCGCAGCTGCCAATCCTTGTCGGTCGCGACAAGCGAGCGGGTGCCGTCAGTGTGCTCGACCTCGAGCTGCGCGAACAGCCGCAGCGGCGGATCGCCGAAAGCATAGCGCCCGGCCGGGGCGTGGTAGCTGCCATACCATCCCTCTCCCAGCATCGCGCCGATGGCGTTGGCGCCCGGACGCAGGAGCGCGGTCACGTCGTAAGTGCGGTAGAGCGCGGTGGAACGGAAATCGCTGCTTTCCGGTGCAAGGCAGACATCGCTGATACGCGCGCCGTTGATTTCCGCCACATAAGCGCCGAGCGCCGTCATGCGCAGCCGCGCCTGCCGGACCGGCTTGGCCAGCCGGAACTCGCGCCTGAGCATATAGGCACCGCTTCTCGGCCAGGCCTGGGGCTGGTCGGCGGAGCGGGTCGCCGCGGCCCAGCGCGCATCGTCGAAAGACGCCTCGGACCACCCCTCGGGCGCTTGGACGGCCGTACGCATCGTCTCGCTGGTCAGGCGCCGGCCAGCGGTACGGATCATCGCGGTAGCAGCGATCTCGTGGATTTTCGGCCCGTTGAAGCCACGCGGATTTTCCACCTGGAAGCCCAGCACATGACGCCCCGCCGCCAGCCGGCGCGTCGTCACCGCCACCGGATCGATACCGAAACGCTTGAAACCCACGGGGACTTCCACTTGCGCCCCATCCAGCCAGAGCGTCGACTTGAAGTTCGCCGCCGTGAACAGCGTCACGTCCCCGGGTTCTGCCAGATCGAAGGCGAGGCGGAAGAAGCGCGGGGTATCGTCCGCCGTGCGGTCGCCCCGCATCCACACGAGACCGGCCGCGCGGTCGGCGCGTTCCAGCTCGGTCTGCGCCTCGATCCACTGCGCCTGCCAGTCCGCCTTGTCGAGCAGGCCCATTTCGAACGTGGCGACCGGACTGGTCGCGCGCAGGCCCGCATCGTCGCGCACGAGGACGCGCCAGTAGACCTTCTGCCGCGACTTCAGCGGCGCACCGAGCCAGCCCATGTCCATGCTGCGCCGGGTGAGCACCTCGCCCGCGTGCCACAAGTCCGGCGTGCCCGCCTCCAGCAGCGCGGCGCTCGACGCGGCCTGAACCTCGCAGCGGGTCTGGGTCACGCCGCGCCGGTCGCTTTCCAGCCGCCACGAGAGCCGCACGTCCTGCTGGTCGAGCCCGATCGGCGCGACCAGTCCCTCGGCGCGAAGATCGACCACGCGCAGCGCCGCCGCCTCCTGCGCCAGGGCCGAACCCAGCGGCATCCCTGCGGCTGTACCCAGCGCGCCGGCACTCTTGAGCAGCGCGCGGCGGTCAAGGCCGGCCCCGCTCACTTGCGCACCCCGGCCGCGTCGATCACGGCTTGCGCCTCGGCGGGCCAGTTCCGGTCGGGCACCAGCGGATTGTCCCGCGCGACGTTGCCGATCTCCTCCAGCCAGCGCCCGCCGGTGGTGTTGACCGTGTGCCAGTTGCCGGTGGCCAGGTTGTCAGTGGAGATGCGCCGCTTGTACATGGCGCCCGCGGTGTTGATATTGAGCCACTTGCCGCCCGTCTCGACGACGTTGCCGGCGATCCTGAAGTGCTTCGAGCCCTCGTCGAGATAGATCGCGATGCGGTTGCCGATGTCGAAGATGTGATTGCCCCGGATCACCGAGTCCGGGTTGGCCGAAAGGTTGTAGATCGCGCCGCCGTCCATGAACCAGGTCTTCACGCCGTGGATGCGGTTACCCTCCACCACGGTATCGCGCAGCGTCGTGGGCGTGGTGAACCTGGTGTTGTGGACGTAGCCCTTCGCGTTCTCGTCGTAATTCGGGTTGCCGCCCGCATCGTTGTAGCCCCAGCCCCAGCCGACGGCGATCCCGTCATAGGGGGCATCGCTGATGTCGTTATGAGCGATGCGCGCGCCGGTCACGTAAGTGGTGAGGATCGCCGCGTTGTCGCGGTAGTCCTGGCTGACGGTGACGACCGTATTGTCCTCGATCGCGAGGTCGCGGTTGACGAGGCGGGGATCCGCCGGGTGGTGCGCCTCGACCCGGACGCCGCCCGCCATGATCGCGCTGCCCGAGAGCACGGCGAAGCGATTGCGCGTCACGCGCACACCCTGCGCCGCCAGCCCCACGCCCGAAAGGTTGGCATTGGCGTCATTGCCGATGCCGAGCGCCACCTGGCCGAGCTGCGAGAAGGTATTGCCTGCAAAAGTGACGTCGCGCGCCGCGGAGACCTGCACGGCGGCAGGCATCTGGTGCCATTTCTGGCGCATCGATTCGAATTCGGTACAGCCCCAGCCGCAGCTTTGCCAGGCATCGGCGGGGCGGATCGGAGAGGTCTCGTAGAGGAACGCGCCGCTCTGCTGGTTGGCATAGCCGGTGGGGCGCGAGGGGCCGAGCCAGCTCGTATGCGAAAAACGCAGGCCTTCGAAGTGCAGCCGCTCCACCGGCGCCTCGGGCGTGCCCGCGATGGAAACCAGCGCCTCCAGCCGGGGCACGATCACCTCGCGCCCGGCGATGTCCTCGTCCAGGCCTATGCGCAGATAGAGCTTGCCCGCCTGCGGGTCGATCACCCACTGATAGGGGCGCGAGTGCCACTCGTTCGCCTTGCCGACGAATTCCAGGGCATTGGTCAGGAACAGGCGGCTGTCGTCGGGGAAGATCGGCTTGGAGATCGTGTCGTAGCCCCAGGTGTTGTTGTCCCAGGCGGGCTGCTGCATCGTCACGCGGCCGCTCGCGATGGCCTTCACCGGGGAGAAGCGATCGGTGAAGAAGCCGGTCGCCTCCAGCTCCACCCGGTCCGGCCGGGCCAGCGTGGAGAGCCAGTCCAGCTTGGGGTTCACCACGGTGAAGCCCTGCGCATCGAACTTCACGTCGGCGGCGCGGATCTCCACCCAGGGCCGCTCCGCCAGCGTGCCGTCGACCCAGACCTGCCGGGTATCGAGGCCCTTGGGCACATCCGCGACCCAGATGCGGCGCTCCGCATCGTAAGGCTTGAACCCCGTCACCGCCATGCCGCCGGAAATCGTGGGATGCGCGCCCGTCGCCGCCTTCCATGTCACCGCATGACCGCCCAGCCCGCCATCGCCGCGCCGGAACGAGAGCGGCGCCTCCAGGCGGTAGGTCCCCTCGCCCAGCAGCACCGTTACATCCGCCTTGGCATTGCTGCGCCGCACCAGGGCCTGCGCGCGGGGAAGCGAGCGGACCGGCCGCGCCGCCGTGCCGGGATTGCGGTCGTCGCCTTGCGGAGAGACGTGCACTTCGACGGCGCGCTCCTGGGCGATGGCCGGCAGGGCGCTGGCGCCCGCCGCCAGCAGGGCCAGAAGGCGCGCGATGCGGCGGGCCTCGATCATAGTTCCGTCTCCCTTTTCTTGTTCTTGTCCGGATTCTTGTTCTTGTGCGGATTCAGCTGGTCCAGCCGCCGTCGATCACATGGATCCCGCCGGTGGTGAAAGCGGACTCGTCCGAAGCCAGATAGACCGCGAGCGCTGCCAGCTCCCCCGGTCGGCCGAAGCGGCCCATCGCCTGCCTTGCCGTGAATTCCGCATAGGCCTTCTCGAAATCGCCGGTGTCGCGCAGGCGCTGGAGCAACGAGGGCGTTTCCACCGTGCCGGGGCAGATCGCATTGCAGCGGATGCCCTGAGTGACGAAGTCCACCGCGACCGATTTGGTCAGCCCGATCACCGCCGCCTTGGTAGTCGAATAGGCGAAGCGGTTGGGCACGGCCTTCACGCTGGATGCCACCGACGACATGTTGATGATAGAGCCCCGCCCGAGCGCGATCATCTGCGGCAGCACGGCCCGGATCATGCGGTATTGCGCGGTGACATTGAGCGCGTTGGAAAAGGCCCAGGCCTCCTCGTCGCAGTCGAGAATGGTGCCGGGATGGACGAAGCCCGCGCAGTTGAACAGCACGTCGATGTCGGGATGCGCCGCCGCAACAGCCTTTACGGCATCGGCATCGGTCACGTCGAGCACCAGCGTTTCCGCGCCCTCGAAGTCCGCCAGCACATCGGCGCGGATGTCCGTCGCGATCACCCGCGCGCCTTCGCGCAGAAACGCTTCGGCACTGGCGCGGCCGATACCCTGTCCGGCCGCCGTCACCAGTGCAGTCTTACCAGCAAGACGCCCCATACCCTCTCCATCACCACATAATACGTATGATGAATTAAGCGCATGGGGCGCATGCTGTCAATCAGTCTATCGCGACGAACTCCTGCCGCTGCGTGCCCAGCTTCTCGATACCCAGGGTCACCACGTCACCCGCCTTGAGGTACCAGGGCTCCGGCTTCTGGCCGAGGCCGACGCCCGGCGGGGTGCCGGTGGTGATGACGTCGCCGGGAAGCAGCGTCATGAACTGGCTGAGGTAGGACACGATCTGGGCGACGGTGAAGATCATCGTCGAGGAACTGCCGTCCTGCACGCGCTTGCCATTGACCTCCAGCCACATGCCCAGCGCCTGCGGATCGCCCACTTCGTCGGCCGTGACCAGCCAGGGTCCGATCGGCCCGAAGCCGGGGAAGCCCTTGCCCTTGTCCCAGGTGGCGCCGCGCTCCTGCTGCCACTCCCGCTCCGACACGTCGTTGACGACGCAGTAACCCGCGACATGATCGAGCGCCGAAGCTTCGTCCACATTGTAGGCCTCTGTGCCGATGATCACGCCGAGTTCGACTTCCCAATCGGTCTTTCGCGAGGCGCGCGGGATCGTCACCGGATCGTTCGGCCCCTGGATGCAGCTCACCCACTTGTTGAAGACCACCGGTTCCTCGGGGATCGGCAGGTTGGATTCGGCGGCATGGTCGGCATAGTTGAGGCCGATGGCGACGAACTGGCGCGTCCCGCCCACGCAAGGGCCATAGCGCACCGGGCCTTCGATCAGCGGCAGCGAAGCCGGGTCGATCTGGGCAAGGCGCGACAAGGCGTCCGACGAAATCGCCCCGGAATCGATGTCTCCCACATGGCCGGAAAGGTCGCGGATGCCGCCCTCGGCATCGATCATCGCTGGGCGCTCGTTTCCGGCTTCGCCGACGCGGCAGAGTTTCATTCTTGGCATCCTTTCGTCTTGATTTGTCAGGGCGGCATGGACAGCCGCATCGCATGTTGTATGATGTCGTATGTTTATTCAGGGCGCAAGGCCGGAAGGCAAGGGAGAGGACATGACCGCCGCGTTTCGGACGACCCGCTGCAGAGCCGCGGCGCGCCGTCGGCCCCATCCGGGGCGGCGCCGGTGACGCGTCCGCGCATTCTCGATTCGCATCAGCACTTCTGGCGCATTTTTGCGCCGGAATGTAGCTGGCCCGATGCCGACTGGCCACTGTTGAACCGCGATTTCCTTCCGCCCGACCTGGCCGCGGCCACCACGGGTGTCGATCTTGCGGGCACGGTGCTCGTCCAGTCCCAGCCCGACGACCGCGATACGGACTGGCTCTTCGCCCTTGCCGCCGAAGAGCCGATGGTGCTGGGCATCGTCGCCTGGGCCGCGCTCGACGCGCCCTGCGCGCCGCAGCGCATCGCCGCGCTGGCCGGGCGCCCCAAATGCGTGGGCCTGCGTCCGATGCTCCAGGCCATGGCCGACAGCGAATGGCTCCTGCGACACGAACTGCACCCCGCCATCGCGGCCCTGGCCGAGCAGGGCCTGCGCTTCGATGCCCTCGTCGAGCCGCGCCACTTGCCCGCTCTCGCCCGCTTCGCAGAGGCCTGGCCGCAGATTCCCATCGTCATAGACCACGCCGGCAAGCCCGGCGCGGCCGTCCTTGCCATGGACCCCTGGCGCGCGGACCTTGCCGCCCTCGCCCGGCTGCCGAACGTGTGGTGCAAACTTTCGGGTCTGCGCACGCAGCAGGCAAAGGGGCAGGACGCCGCCGCGCTGGCGCCTTATGCCGCGCATGTGTTCGAATGCTTCGGCGCGCGCACCATGTGGGGCAGCGACTGGCCGGTGCTCCTGCACATGGGCGACAGCTATGCCGACTGGATCGACGATACCCTGATGCTGGTGGGCGATCTTGGCGCGGCCGACCGGCAACGCCTGTTCGAAGGCGCGGCACGTCAATTCTACGGACTGGAGTAAGCATGGCGACGCAATCGTTCCCGGCACCGCTGAGCTTCGGCTCGGCCGCGATCGGCAACCTCTATCGCCCGGTCCCCGACGCGGAGGCCTTCGCGGTGATCGAGGCTGCCTGGGCGGCGGGCCTGCGCTATTTCGACACTGCGCCGCACTACGGCTTCGGGCTGAGCGAAAAGCGGCTAGGCGAAGCGCTGGCCACGCTGGACCCGGCAGGTGAAGCCGTCATCTCCACGAAAGTCGGCCGCCGCCTGGATCCGGCCCCCCTTGCCGATCTCACCGCCCTACGTCAGGGTTTCGTCTCGCCCGAGCCGTTCGAAAGCGTGTTCGACTACGGCTACGACGCCGTCCTGCGCTCGCACGAGGCCAGCCTGAAACGCCTGCGACGCGATCGCGTGGATATCCTGCTGGCACACGACATCGGCAGCTATGCCCATAGCGCCGACCATGCCGAAAGGATGCGGCAGTTCCTGGACGGGGGCCTGCGCGCCATGCAGGAACTGCGCGACGGCGGCGCGGTGGTCGCGATCGGCCTCGGCGTGAACGAAACCGCGGTCTGCGAGGAAGTCCTGGACCACGCCGATCTCGACGTCATCCTGCTGGCCGGGCGCTATACCCTGCTGGAGCAATCGCCGCTCGATCGCCTGTTTCCCTTATGCGCCGCGCGCGGAGTGCGCATCGTCGCCGGGGCGCCCTTCAACTCCGGCATTCTCGCGCGCGGGGTGCGGAATGGCCTGCCCGCGCCTTACGAATATGGCGCGCCCTCTGCCGATATCATCGCGCGGGTGGGCCGCATCGAAGACTTGTGCGCCGAATTCGGCATTCCGCTGGCGGCGGCGGCATTGCAGTTTCCGGTACGGCATCCGATCGTGGACGCCGTGATTCCCGGCATCGCCACGAAGGCCGAACTGGATGCCGCGCTGGCGTTGATGTCCACGCCGATCCCCGAGAGCTTCTGGAGCGCCCTTGCCCAAGCGGGGCTGGTCGACAGCCGCGCGCCTCAACCCGCCTGAGCCGAACCTTTCCGCACGGCCGTCAAACGATGGAACCGAACGCCTAGCCCGCCTCCACGCCTCGGCGCACCAATTCGAAACTGCGCGCCATATGCTCGGAAAAGCCGTCCTCTGCGGGGTGGAAGGTCCACTGGCGGGACATGTCGCGGATCTCGCCGATTTCCGCCGCCACGCGGTCGATGGTCCAGTCCGGCCGGTAGACGCCCTCGGTCTCGGCGATGAAGGCGCGGGCCACGCGGCCACCCATAGAGACGTACATCTCGCCGGTCACCGAACAGCTTTCATGCGCCAGCCAGCCCACCACCGGGGCGACCAGTTCCGGGCCCATCGCGGGATATTGCGAGGTATCCAGTCCCTCGGCCATGCGCGTCACCGCGCCCGGCAGGATGATGTTCGATTTCACCCCATGCGCCGCGCCTTCGATGGCGACGATGTTGTTCAGCCCGATCATGCCGGATTTGGACACGGCGTAGTTGACCACGCTCGGCATCGAATAGAGCCCACCGATCGACCCGGTGAGCACCACCCGGCCGTAGCCCTGCTTCACCATGCGCTCGAAAGCCGGGCGCACGACGTGGAAAGCGCCCAGCAAGTGCACGTCCACTACGCTGCGGAAATCGTCGTAGCTGATCTCGTCGAGCATCGCGAAGCGGTTGTTGCCCGCGTTGTGGATCACCACGTCGACCCGCCCGAAGGCATCGAGCGCGGCCTCGACAATGGCTTTGCCGCCCGGTTCCGTGGCCACGCTCTCGGTGCAGGCCACCGCCTCGCACCCGGCGCCGCGAAGGGCCTGGGCGGCCTGCTCGGCCGGGCCGGCATCCGATCCGGAGCCCGAGAGGGCGCTGCCGTTGTCGGCGACCACGATCCGCGAGCCCAGCCCGCCCAGCAATTCGGCATAGGCACGGCCCAACCCGCGCGCGCCGCCCGTGATGACGGCCACTTTTCCATCGAAACGGCGTTCGCTCATGGCCTGCTCCAGGTGGTTTCGCCGGCGCTCCACAGCGGCGCCCCGCGCGTTTCGCGCAGGGAGGGGATCGTGCGGCCGTCCTTGTCCGTCACGCCATATTCGGCGGCGAGTTCGGCATTGATGAAAGTCCCGCCCGACCGGGCCTGAACCTGCGGGTCCATTGCCAGCGCGGCGATCACCCGCCCCGGGAACTCGGGCGAGGAGCCGACCGCGCTGTTGAGCTGGCCGGCCATGCCGGGCACCGTCTTCAGGTTTTCCCTCGCCCGCTCGGTATACGTGAAGCCCTGCCAGAGCGAGACGGCGCTGACGCCGGTATCGCGCAGCTCGTGCCCCATGTCGCGCATCATCCGGTCCGTGGCGGTCTTGGTGGTGCCGAACACGACATCGTAGGTATACGTCACGCCGACATAGCCGGAGAGCGCGGCGATCAGGCCGGAACCCTGCGGCACCATGATCCGCGCCGCATGCCAGGCGGCAATATAGGCGGCACGCATGCCGGTATCCCAGATTTCCCACGCATCCAGCGGCTTTTCCCAGAACCCGTCGCGGCGGGTCATGGCCTCCGGAATGGCCATGGCATTGTTGGCGAGGATATCGAGCCGCCCTTCGTCCCGGCGCACTTGCGCGAACAGTGCGGCGATCTGCGCGTCGTCCTTGAGATCGAGCGCGACGGCCACGCCCTTGCCGCCGCGCGCATCCACCTCCGCCACCGTTTCCGCAAGCGTTCCCGGCAAGGGGTTCTGGCCCGCGCCCGTCGTCCTGCCCGTGACGTAGACGGTCGCGCCCTGCTCCGCGAGCGCGCAGGCGATGCCCTTGCCGATTCCCCGCGTGGCCCCGGTCACGACCGCGACTTTCCCGACAAGTCCGTCGGAGATCCGGCCCACCTCGCTCACTTCCTTGCCGGATTGCTGGGCGCGCGGCGGTTGACGAGCGGCCGCTGGTAGGATGGATCGTCCTTGTCGCGACTGGACACGCCGTTCAGCGCGATGCCCGGAACGTCCGAGAAGGGAACGGCCATCGGCGGGGGCATGGAACCCCATTCGATGACATTGGTGCGCAGCGCGATCCGCCAGACATCTCCTCGCCGCTCCAGCCGGTCGATGTAACGGCCGCCTGCGATCCACAGCAGCTCGCCGCGATTGCGGCCGACGAACTGATAATAGGTTTCGGTATGGGCGGTGTCGCCGTCGAGATCGATGGTGGTCTGGAGCAGCGCGTGATGGGTGAGGATCTGCCCGGCCTCGTGCATCGGCACCGCCCAGTCCCAGCAATCCGCCGCCGACCCCACGAAAGGCCCGGCCGCCATCGTCGCATCGTCCCAGAACGCCGAGAGGTATATGTCCCGGTCGAACCGGTCCATCCCGCGCGAAAAGCGGGCCAGGCATTCGCGAATGTCCTGCTTGTCCAGCAGTTCGTCCAACCGCGCCGCGCGGTCTCGGGGGGTGTCACTTGCCACGGTAGTCTACCTCCGCAATGGGCTTCCATAGGGGCGAACCGCGCGAGGCGCGGGCGGATTGGATCACTTGGCCGTCCACGTCGGTCAGGCCGTATTCCTGCGCGAGTTCGGCCGTAACGAATTCTCCGCCGGAGCGCTTCATCACAGCGGGATCGGCGGCCAGCGCGGCGATCACCCGGCCCGGATGCTCCACGCTGCTGCCGTGCATCTGGGTGATCGAGGCGGTCATCTTGTCGCCCATCCTGGCAAGATTGTCCTGCGCCTTCTCGGTCAAGGTCAAGCCCTGCCAAAGCGTCAGCGAGGCGACGCCGTGCGGTTCCAGTTCGATCGCCATGTCGCGCGCCATGCGGTCGACCGCCGACTTGGACGTGCCGAAGATCACGCTGTACGTGTAAGTGACGGCTGCGAAGCCGGAAATCGCCACGATCAGCCCCGATTTCTGCGGCGCCATGATCCTGGCAGCGTGCCAGGCCGCCACGTAGTTGGAGCGCACGCCCACGTCCCACATCTCCAGGTTGGAGAGCGGCTTTTCCCAGAAGGCCTTGGGCTCCAACAAGTCGTCCGAGAGCGTGAAGGCATTGTTGACGAGGATGTCGAGTCGTCCCTGCTCGGCGGCTATCCGCTCGAACAGCGCGGCCACGGCGGCATCGTCGCCATGATCGCAGGCCACCGCAACACCGCGCCCGCCGCTGTCCCTGCCGCGCGCGTCGCATTCGGCCGCCGTTCCGCCCACGGTGCCGGGCAGGTAGTAGTCCCCCTCCCGCACGGTGCGCCCGGTGACGTAGACGGTCGCGCCCTGTTCGGCCAGGACCAGCGCGATGCCTTTGCCGATGCCCCGGCTGGCGCCGGTAACCAGCGCGACCTTGCCGGCCAGCGGCGCGCTCATGCCGTTTCTCCGGCGAACCAGCGCTCGCTGAAGTCGCCCTTGGCGCGGCCGGGGAAGTGCTCGGCGGTGAAGGGATAGCCCATCACGCCCTTCGACCAGTCGGCGGCGGCGCCCCAGTCCTGCTCCCAATCGTAGAGCATCACCCGGTCGGCAATGCGCCATTGCCCGTCGCGCTTCTCGAACGTGTCGAGGTAGCGGCCGCCGATGCAGGTGTCGCGATCTCCCTCCCCCATGTCCACGCGGTGATAGGAGAAGACATGGCTTTCGACGCGTGCGCTATCGCCGTCCAGTTCGATTACCGACTGGCCGATCAGGTGCTGCGTATCCTTGATGGCATCGGCGCCGGGCACGACCCAGGCGAGATAGGCGTCGAAATCACCAGCATAGACGCCGTAGTCGAACCGCGCCTCCGGCCACCAGCAGGAGCGGATCAGGTCCGCGCTGCGCCGGTCCTCACCGCGCGCAAGGCGGGCGACGCAATCGCGGATCGCCTCGCGGTCGAGCAGGGTCTGGATGTCTGGCGTCATTGGTCCTCTCCGTTTTCGGTGTCAGCCCGAATTCATTCAAATTTCGATGCAGATTTTGCCCACCTGCTGGCCCGAACGCATGTGCGCGACGGCGTCTTCCAGGGCGTGAAGCGGGAACACCCGGTCGATCACCGGATGAATATCATGCGCCTCGATCGCGCGAACCATCTCGATCTGGTCGCGGTGGCTGCCGACCGTCACCGCCTGAAGGCAGAGGCGCTTGGCCTGGACCGCGGCGAAGGGCATCGTATCGACATCGAACCCGGCCACCGCCCCGATGATCGCGATGTGGCCGCCGGTCCGCGCCGCCTTGAAGCTCTGCGCCAGCGTGTTCGGGCCGCCCACCTCGATCACATGCTCGACGCCTAGGCCGCCGGTCAGTTCCAGCACGGCGTCTCCCCAGTCCGGCGTGGCGATGCGGTCTATCACATGGTCCGCACCCAGTTCGCGCAGGCGCTCCCGCTTTTCCGGGGTCGAACCGATGGCGATGACGGTGGCGCCCGCCGCCCTGGCGAATTGCAGCGCGAACAGCGAAACGCCGCCGGTGCCCTGCACCAGCACATGCTGTCCCGGGCTGACGCGCCCGTCCGTGATTACTGCGCGCCATGCCGTCACCGCCGCGCAGGGCAGACATGCAGCTTCCACCAGCGAGAGATTGCCCGGCGCGCGCGTGAAGTGCGAGGCCGGACGCACCGCTTCCTCGCAAGCGAAGCCATCTGCGGGACCGCCCGGCGCATTGTCGAGTTCGGCGCGGTCGACATGGCCGTCGCGCCAATTGGGGTGGAAAGTGCTGATCACCCGGTCGCCCAGGGCAAACTGCGTCACGCCCGCAGCGACTTCCACCACTTCGCCCGCGCAGTCGGACAGCGGGATCAGCCCCGGCGGCGAGGGAAACATGCCCCCGATCACCAGCCCGTCGCGAAAGTTCAGCGATGCGCCGTGCACGCGGACGCGTATCTCGCCCGGCCTCAGAGCCTCCGCTGCCGGCAGCTCCACCAGTTCGAGCTGCCGTTCGCCGCCCGCGGGCGCAAGGCGCATGGCCTTCACCGGAACTTCGCGCCCAGCTGGATGCCGTAGGTCACCGGGGCGTTCCAGACCGAACCCGTCCCCAGCGTGTTGAACAGCACTTGCGTGCGATAGCGCGTGTTGGTGACGTTATCGCCGAACACCGCCACGGTGTAGCGCTCCGACGGGTCCGTCCACTCCGCCCGCAGCGCCAGCACTTCGTAGCCCTTCTGCTTGAACTGCTGCTCGGGATCGAAATAGAAGCTGGAGGTGTAGTAGAGATTGCCCGACAGCGTCAGCCCGCCGCCGGCCAGGTCCAGCCGGTAGCTGGCGCCGATATTACCGGTGAAATCGGGCGCGCGCTGCATCTTGTAGCCGGAGGCATCGGTGGAGGTCTGCGTGATCGCGCCCGGTCCGAACCCGCCCAGAGCGGTGGGGATGCAGGCCATCGCATTGCTCAGGTCCGCAATCGCCGGATCGCAATAGCTGTAATAGGGCGCGTTGGTGAAGGATTTGTACCGCGCATGGGTCCAGGCCGCACCGCCCAGCAGCGAGAACGCATCGCTGACCTTGTAGCGAAGCTGCGCCTCCAGTCCGTAGATTTCCGAGGACGCGGCATTGCGGATCTGCGCCGCGCCATTCTGATAGCTGGAAACCTGCAGGTTCTTGTAATCGTAATAGAACCCGGCAAGATCGGCCGAGAACCGGCGGTCGTCGTACTTGAAGCCCACTTCGAAGGCATCGATCTTCTCGGGCTTCACCGGCTGCTGCGAATAGCCGCCGACGTTCAGGATGCCTGCCTTGTAGCCCCGCGTCCACGATGCGTAGACGCTCGATTCCTCGCTGGGCTTGTAACGGACCACCACGCGCGGCGTGAAGCTGTCGTTTTTCAGCCTGTTGACCGGGATGCGCACGCCCGCGCCGCCCGAATAGGGCACCGGCAGGCCGTCCGGCCCGATGTAGGACGTGGTCGTCGCGTTGGTGACGAAGTAGGCATCGCCCACCGTGTCATGGCTGTACCGGCCGCCCAGCGTGAAGAACAGCTGGTCGCTCACCGCATATGTCGCGTCCAGGAATGCGGCGTAGGACTTGGTCGTCGTGCTCGATCCGCCGAACTGACCATAGGGCGATCCGCCGAAGCTGGCGCCGATGTCCCAGGTGTCGCGGATCTGGAAGTAATTGAGGCCCGCCGTCCACTGCAATGGCGATCCCGCCTTCGAATTGATGAGGAATTCCTGGCTCCAGGTCTCGTCATTCACGCCAACGTAGATGTTGAAGAACGGCAGCGCCGTCGCGTCCAGATCGCCGTGATAGGGCGACAGGTCCTTGCGGTACTGGGTGTAGGAGGTGAACTCCGCAAGGCCCAGATCGGCCTTCAACGTTGCCTGAAGCGCGTCCGAATTGGTGCGGAAATCGACCGGGGTGTTGAGCAGGACTTGCCCCGGCTTGGTGGCATAAGTCGATGACGGCGCATAGAAATAGACCAGCGGCAGTCCCTGGGAGCTGGACGCCCCGTAGATCGCCTGACCGGCGGGCGAAACCTTGTCGAGGAAGCCCGCGCCGCCGCTCTTGTCGACATAGGCGTTCACCAGCTGGGTGGTCGGATCGTCGGTTTCCGCATGGACCCAGCGCAGCAGCAGCGAGACGTCGTCGGTCAGATCGGCCTTCATGCCCACGCGCAGCGACCAGTTTTCGTACCTGCCGATGTCGTCGTCATCGGTGGCAAGGTCGGTGAAATAGCCGTCGCCGCGGCGATAGAGCCCCTCCACGTCGATCGCGACGCGGTCGCTGATGCCGAACGTGGCATAGGCCTGCGCTTTCAGCGCATTGAAGCGGCCATAGCTGACCTTGGCCTCCGCGCCGGTATCCGTGCTGGGATCGGCCGTGGTCACCAGGATCGCGCCGCCCGTGGTGTTGCGGCCGAACAGCGTACCCTGCGGTCCCTTCAGCACCTGGATATTGCGAACGTTGAGCAGGTCGAAGTCCGACATGTAGGTGTTGGCCTGGAAGAACCCATCGACATAGATGCCGACATTGGGACCGCCGCCGGAAGTGGTTATGGCCGTGCCGACGCCGCGAATGGTGGGCTGCACCGCCGGTCCCTGGCTGTCGAAACGCAGGCCCGGCGTTACCCGCGCGGTATCGGAAAGCTGCTGGACATTGGCAGTCGCCAACTGCTCCGCCCCCAGCGAGGTGACGCTGATCGGCACGTCGCGCGACTGTTCGGCGCGGCGCTGCGCGGTGACGATGATCTCGGAGGAAGCGGCTGCCGGCTGCGGCGCGGCCTGATCCTGCGCATGTCCGACTTGCGGAAACATCAGCAATGCCGCCATCAATCCATAAAACGATGCAGCGCCCGCGAAACG
Organism: Novosphingobium sp. YAF33; assembly: GCF_052113265.1. Classification (NCBI taxonomy): domain Bacteria; kingdom Pseudomonadati; phylum Pseudomonadota; class Alphaproteobacteria; order Sphingomonadales; family Sphingomonadaceae; genus Novosphingobium; species Novosphingobium sp. YAF33. The sequence goes on along the minus strand of NZ_JBFRCW010000005.1, from coordinate 63,068 downwards.
CGCTTCAGCCATGACACTCTCCCCTGTTGCACCTGACCCCGTGATCGGATCTGGCACCCCCGCAGCCGACTCCGGCCGGACCGCCAGAGCCTTGCCGGGCATTCTTCGGCCCGACTTGCTGGATCGGGACAATCCGTCCGGCGCGCGTTCCGACTTCGGCCAGGCGATGAAACGCGGTGGAGGCGCGCGAACGCTTGATCGAAACGCGCGGAGAAAGCATGCCGGAAAGGCGTGTCCCCCATCGTTCGAGGTTTGCGGATGGAAATGGAAGCAAGGCACCCGGCTCCTCAGGGCGGCAGGGCTTCGAACAGCGAAGCCGGCGGCCATCTGCTGGGCGCGCGCCTGCTGCGCCACTTTCCCGAACTCGTCCGCGAACTGGGCGGCCAGCCGCAGGTCATGCTGGCCGAATCCGGGCTCGACGAAGCCGACTGCGAACGGGAAGGCGCCGCCTCTTACGAGCAGTGGATGGCCCTGGTGGACCGAGCCGCGCGGGAACTGGGCGCGGCCGACTTCGGCATGCGGCTCGCCCTGCGGCAGGGCGGCCGCGGCGTCTACGGCCGGCTCGGGACGCTCATGGCCCATGCCCGCACTTTCGGCGAAGCCACGACGCTGGCGGTGGTCCACAACAATGCCCACTCGCTTGCTGCGCGGGTCTGGAAAGCCGCGACCGCTTCCGGCGCCCATGTCTTCCTGGGGCACGACGTGCTGGTCGGCACTCTGCTGGGCCGCTGTCAGGCCGTGGAGCAACTCATGTTGCTGGGCCACCTCGGCGCCATGGTGCTCACCGGCGGCCGGGCGCGGGCCAGGGACGTGCATTTCCGGCACGGCAACCTGGCAACGCTGCGCAGCTACCGCCGCTATTTCGGCTGCGAGGTGCGTTTCTGCCGCACCGAGGACGGCATAGCCTTCCGCGCCGCCGACATGGCCTTCCCCATCCATGACGCGGATGCCCACGCCCGCACCGAAGCCATCGCCCACTTGCGCTCGACCTTCCGGGATGTCCGTCCCTCGGTGAGCGCGCGGGTGCGCGGAATCGTCATGCAGTGGCTCAGCACCAACGAATGCACCAGCGAACGCGTCGCGCGGTTGCTGGCGCTTCACCCCCGCACGATGAACCGGCGCCTCCACGATGAAGGGACGAGTTTCCAGCGGATCAAGGACCAGGTCCGCTGCGATTACCTGGCTTATTACATCGGGCGAACGGACGTCGAATTGCAGGTCATTTCACGCCGGCTGGGCTTTGCCGAGCAATCCGCCCTGTCCCATTTCTCGCAGCAGATGCTGGGTTCCAGCCCCCGCGACTTGCGGGCGCGCGCCTTGCGGGAAAGCGCGCTGGCCAGACTGTAAATCCGGCCGGGCCATGATTGTCCGGATACGACAAGTCTGATCCGGGCCGGTGCAGCATCTCTCCTTTGCATAACGAACGGAGGATGCACCTTTGGCTGAAACGGCAGAAGACGCGATCATGGACATCAGCGACGTCGAATGGCGGCTGGGCCATCAGGTCGGCGGCGGCGAGCTTTGGGAGCCCTGCAACAAGACGGATATCCGCCGCTGGGTCATGGCGATGGACTACGTCAACCCGCTGCACTGGGACCAGCGCTTCGCCCAGCAGAGCAAGTTCGGCGATCTCATTGCGCCGCAATCGATGCTGGTGGCGCTCGACTACGGCCATGGCAACAATCAGGCCTGCGTCGGACGCATCGAAGGCCAGCACATGATTTTCGGCGGCGAGGAATGGTGGTGGTACGGCACCAACGTGCGCCCCGGAGACCGGATTTCCCACGAGCGCATCTTCACGGGTTACAAGCTGACCGACACCCGCTTCGCCGGCCCCACCCTGTTCCAGCGCGGCGACACGATCCACCGCAACCAGCGCGGCGATCTCATTGCCAAGTCCTGCCCCACGGTCATCCGCTATCTTGCCAAGGAAGCGGAAAAGCGGGGAATGTACGCCTCCACCGCCGGCACCCCGCACAAGTGGACCCAGGCCGAACTTGCCGGGATCGACCAGGCGCGGCGCGATTGGTTCCTGTCCAACCGCGACGGCGTCTCCCCCCGGTTCGAGGCGGTCGCGGTGGGCGACAAGCTTCCGCGCCGCGTCATCGGCCCTCACTCGATCGCCAGCTTCACCACCGAATACCGCGCCTTCGTGTTCAACATCTGGGGCAGCTTCTACTGGCAGGGCATCGAAGGCGTGCCCGATTGCTGGGTCAATCAGGACATGGGCTGGATCGAGGGCTTCTCGTTCGACGAGGAAGGCGCCCTTGTCGACCCGCGCCTGCGCGACGGCCTCTACCTCGGCCCCTCGCGCGGCCATATCGACGACGGCCGCGCCAGCGAGATCGGCATGCACCGTGCCTATGGCTACGGCGCCACGATGGCCGCCTGGAACACCGATTACCTGGCCTTCTGGGCCGGCCACGACGGCATGGTCCGCCACGCCAAGAGCGAGTTCCGGGGCCCCGCCTTCGAAGGCGACGTAACTTGGATCGAGGGTGAGGTGATCGAGAAGATCGAGAATTCCGAGTGGGGTTTCCCCGTCGTGCGCATCGAGGTCCGCATGACCAATCAGGACGGGAAGGTCGTGGTGACTTCGGTCAACGAGGTGCAACTGCCACTCTGAATCGTCTCGATCAGATCAAAGCTGACGAGACGGATTTGAAGACGGATTCCAAACATTTTTCCAGGGGAGGAAACAGGAAATGGCAAACATCTACACGCGTTCGGCGACCCGGCTGGCACTGGGAGCGGCAACCATCGCGCTGCTACCCGCCGCAGCGATGGCCCAGACCGAGACCCAGGCGCCAGCTCCGGCGCCCGAGCAGCCGCTGGCAGACCAGGTGACCAGCGAACCGATCGTCGTGATCGGCACGCTCATTCGCGGCATCGCTCCGGCCGGCAACAACGTCATCAATGTCGATACTGACCAGATCGCGGCCACCGGCGCGGCCTCGACCAGCCAGGTGCTCAGCACCATTCCGCAAGTCGGCAACTTCTTCAATGCCTTGCCCGCCGGCATATCGCAGCAGCCCGGCTCCAACGGGTCGAACCCGATCAACCGTCCCAACTTGCGCAACCTGCCYGGCGCCAACACCAGCGGCGGCGCCCAGACGCTGGTCCTGTTCGACGGCCAGCGTGTCGTCGGTGCGGGCATCCAGCAGGTCGCGGTGGATCCCGACATCATCGCGCCCGGCGTGATCGCGCGCGTCGAGGCCATGACCGATGGCGGCTCGGCGGTATATGGCTCGGACGCGATCGGCGGCGTCATCAACTTCGTCACGCGCGACCGGTTCGACGGCATCCAGGCCGATGCCCGCTACGGCATCGGCGAGGACTACCAGTCGATCGAAGCCAGCGCGCTGGCGGGCAAGGACTGGGGCTCGGGCGGTTTCTACGTCGCCTACGGCTACTCCCATCACGACAGCGTCTACGGCGCGGATCGGGACTGGGTGAAGCAGGTCGACTGGAACACCGACATCCCCACCGGCCGCAACTGCGCCGCGCCCAACGCGACCATCGGCACCACCGCCTATGTGCCTTCCGGATCGGGCCTCGTCGCGGGCGGACCCAATGTCTGCGATTTCTCGGATCCGGTCGCCATCTATCCGACTTCGACACTGCATACCGTGTTCGCCCGGCTCAACCAGCGGCTTTCCGGCGGCGTGAAATTCGACATGACCGCGCTCTACGCCAATCGCGCGATCAGCCAGGTCAACGGAACCCTGGGCACCGGCGCCCTGGGCACGGGTGCGGCAGGGCAGGCCACGCTGACGGCCGCCTCGCCGTTCTACCGCCCGACCGCCGACGCCAATGCCGGGCTGCCGCAAGTGGTCAGGTTCGACTACAGCCCGCTCTTCGGAACCCGGTCCGCCACCCAGCAGACCGATCTGGAAACCTGGCGCATTGCCCCTTCCGTCTCGGTGGAGCTTGGCTCGGACTGGGAATTCAGCGGCCTGTTCAGCTACGGCATCGCCACGACGTCCTTCAACAACGCCCAGATCAGCGCGGCCGCCCAGTCTGCCGCGCTCGCGGCGCGCACTCTCAATCCCTACGACGTCGGCGCCACCGCGCCCGGCGTGGCATCCGGGTTGCTGCGCTATGCCAGCGGCAGCGGACGGAACGAGTTCTACGACTACCGGGCCATCGTCAATGGACCCCTCTTCGCGCTGCCGGGCGGCATGCTGCGCGCAGCCGCGGGCTACGAGCACATGCAGGACAATTTCACCCGGCGCACCACGAATGCATCCACTTATGCGCTCCAGAACCCGGCCACGTATATCCAGAAAGTGGATTCGGTATTCGGAGAACTGTCGATCCCGATCGTCGGCGATGAAAACGCGATGTCCTTCATCAACGAGCTGACCCTTTCCGCATCCGGCCGCTACGACAAGTACAGCGACTTCGGCGACACCTTCAATCCGAAGCTCGCCGCCACCCTGCGCCCGGTCGAATGGATCGCGATCCGCGGCAACTGGGGCAAGTCGTTCACGGCGCCTTCCCCGGTCGACCAGCTCGGCGTCCTGGCCTCCGCCGTGGCGACGGTGCCGGCTGCATTCCTGCGCACGCCCCCCGGCGTGACTGCGGCTCCGGGCGAAATCGGGCTGTTCGTTTCGGGCACCGCGCCGGGCCTTCAGCCGCAGAAGGCCACCAACTGGTCGATCGGTGCCCAGATCGAACCGCCGTTCCTGTCGGGGCTGACGCTGAATGTCAGCTATTACAACATCGATCTGAAGGGAACGATCGGAAGGCCCGTCACCGGCGCCGACCTCAGCGACTACTACGCCAACTTCCCGCAGCTCTATTCGGTGCGGCCCAGCGGCCAGGAACTGGCGGCCTATCTCACGCAGTTCGATCCGGCCAATTTCAACTTCACCGTGGCCAACCCGACCTCCCCGGGCCAGGCGCTCATTACTTCGGGCGGCACCAGTTCACCGGTGCTGGTCGCGCTCGACACGCGTTCGCGCAACCTGGGCACCGCCACGCTGGACGGGATCGACTTTTCCGCGAACTACGTGCTCGACACCAGGTTTGCCTCGTTCGATGCGAGCGTGAACGGCAACTACCGTCTTTCGCAGGAATCGCRTGCCCTGCCCTCGCTGCCGCTGTCCGACGATCTTGCCTTCAACACCCCGGTGTTCCGCATCCAGGGCACTCTGGGAACCAGAGTTGGCGGGCTGCGCGCGCAAGTGATCTGGAACCACACGTCCGGTTACAAGCGCGGCCTCGTGGAATTCGGTCAGACCAAGGTTTCGGCTTTCGACACGATCAACCTGTTCTTCAAGTACGACGTCAAGGCGAAGTCCGCCTGGGCCAGCGACCTGTCGTTCACGCTGAATGTCCAGAACCTGTTCGACGTTTCGCCTTCCGAGTTCCGCTCGGCCGCGAGCCTCGGTTTCGACACTACCCAAGGGACGGGCTTCAGCATCGGCCGCATCGTCCAGTTCGGCGTCAGCAAGAAGTTCTGATCCGCGGGGCGCACCTTCCGGGCCAGGGCGCTCGGACGGTGCCGCTCCGAACCGTCAAGACCTGGGCCGGGGCGCCGTCACTCCGCGAATGCCAGCGATCCGCGTCTGCTGACAAAGCGCCAGACGCCGTCCGGCTCCAGGTGCAGTTCGTCATCGAAGTCACCCACCAGAACGGTCTCGCCGCGCTCGCCGCTATAGAGCACGACATAGCTGCGCGCACGGGCGCGCGACGCGCCCAGCACGTCGACGACGGTGTTGGCCATGACGTGGCGGGTACGCCGCGCCGGGCGGTCGCGAAAGAAGGCGCGTATGGCCTCGCGTCCGCAGACCGGGGCGCCGGGTGCCGTCGGCCGAGCGAACGTGCCGTCCTGCGTGAACATGGCAGCCAGGGCATCGTGATCGTGCGCATCGTTCGCCTGGGCAAAACGATGGATCTGGCGCACGACGGCCTGCTCGATCGCCAGGCTCCCTGCAGCGCCGGGTATCTCCGAAGCGTTTGAAATATCTTGAACCTCGCGTGTCATGCGGTTCCCGCTTCCTTGTTCAGGGGCAATGCCATCCATCGTTCCAGCGCCGCGGTCACGGCTTCGGGCGCTTCCATCGGCGCCATGTGGCCGCTGCCGTCGAACACCACGTAGAGCGAGCCCGGCAGCGCCGCGAGGATCTCCTCATGCTGGGCGGGCGGGCTCCACGCATCCTCGCTTCCGACGCCGATCAGCACCGGGCAGCGCACTGCGGCAAGGGCGGCCACCGCATCGGGCCGTCCCAGCAGCGCGGCGATATGGCCGCGATGGACCGCAGCGCCCATCCGGTGCACCATCGCATGAAGACGGTCGTTCAGTTCCGGATCGGCATCGAGGCGACCCTTGCCCACCATGGGCGGGAGCCAGACGTTTGCCAGGGCCTCCATGCCTTCGCGCTCGCCAAGCTCGATCAGCGCCTGACGCCGCTCGGCCTCGCCCGGGCGGACGGGATGAATGCCGGTGTCCAGCAGCGCCAGTCGCTCGACCCTGTCCGGCGCCATCCGCACCGTTTCCAGCGCGACCCGCGCGCCCATCGAATGGCCGGCCAGCGAGAAGCGCGCGGGCGCTTGCTCCAGCACATGGCGCGCCATGGCCGCGATACTGTCGAAATGCCGCAGGTCGGGCACTTGAACCTCGTAGGATCGGCCGAGGTGCTCCACCTGATGTTCCCACACGCAGGCATCGCACAACAGGCCGGGAAGCAGGATGATCGTCTGTCGCACAAGCGCTCGCTGGTTGCCGGGTTGTCCCACCGGGTAGAGCACTGCGGGACGATCCGGTCCTATTCAATTGCCGCGCCACGTTATGCGCTTCCGGCATGTCGCCGCTATCGCAATTGGTGATAGCGGCCTTGGCGGAAAGCATACGCCCTATGGCCGGATCGATGCGTAACCTCTGCCCATCGGTTCCATCGGAGCCGCGAAGACAGAAGCGACCTGCACAGCAGGCGGAAGAGGATGCACCATGACAGCCGCACTGCGTTAGCCAGGCCCTTCGTGCCCGCCCTCCCCTCCATCGTGACGGGGAAGGCGCCGGGCATGTTCCTGCACCGACATACCCTTCCGATAGACGAGGATTCCCGAATGGCCCTTGGGCTTTTCCCAGAGATGACGGCTGCCTGCGCCCTGCTGGCGCTGGCCCAGCCCGCCTTGGCGCAGCAGGCCGGCGGCGAGGCGCCGAACCGCGATGCATCTTCCGCCGCGCCCGCCTCTGCAGTCCCTTCTGCGCCGGGCGCCCCGCCTGTCCTCACCCCTGTCCCCGTGCCGGTGATCGTGACCGCCGCCGCTGCGCAGGAACGCGCCATGCGTCCCCTTCCCCCCGTGGAGATCGGCGCCCCGCCACCGGTCCCGCCGCCCGCCTCGCCGCCTATCCCGGAGCCGGTACCGGGCGGGCGGACGGCAACGCCCTGCACCCCGCAGAGCCTGCGCTGGACCGAGGACTGGACCTGCCTGGCCAATCCCGCCAAGCGCACTTCTCCGCTGGAAGCGCTGCGCTATCTGCCGCTGGGCGACGATCCCGAGGTCTATCTCTCGATCGGCGGCGAGGCCCGCTACAACTATACGTACTGGAGCGCGCTCAACCTCGGCGCCAAGGGCAAGGACAAGCTCTCCGCCCTGCAGCAGCGCCTTCGCCTGGTGGCAGACCTGCACCTGGGCCGCAACGTGCGCGCTTTCCTCGAACTGGGCGACAACCGCGAATTCTTCGAGACATTCGCCACGCCGCCCAACCGCGACAAGCTGGACATCAACCAGGCCTTCATCGACGTGACGCTGCCGCTGGGCGACACCACAAAGCTGACCCTGCGTCCGGGCCGTTTCGAAATGCCGATCGGCAATGGCAAGCTGGTCGGCCTGCGAGACGGCGTGAACGTGCGCTACGTCTATCAGGGCATTCGCGGGACGCTGATCGAGGAAGGGAAGGTCCGGGTCGATGCCTTCGCGGTCAAGCCGGTGACGTTCGAACCCGGCATGTTCGACGACGGCCCCGAGAATGGACGCCACTTCAACGGCGTTTACGTGGCCAGCGCGCCGGGGCTGCTGGCGCCCAACCTGGCGGTCGACCTCTACTGGTACGATCTCTACCGCGAGAACGCCCGCTATACCACGCTGACGGGAACCGAAAGCCGCCAGAGCTGGGGCCTGCGCCTCTCCGGGCGCGCCAGCGGCTTCGACTGGGACGCGGAAGGCACCTACCAGAGTGGCAGCTTCGCCGGCCAGAAGATCCAGGCCTGGGGCATGCTGCTGGAGGGGGGCTACACTTTCGCCGATCTTCCGATGAAGCCGCGCCTCGGCGGCCGGTTCAACTGGTTCAGCGGCGATGACGATCCGAACGACGGCAAGATCGGCACTTTCGCACCGCCTTTCCCGCGCACGCCGCTCTACAGCGATGCGGGATGGCTCAACATGTCCAACCTGATCGACGTGACGCCCACGCTGACGCTCAAGCCGAGCAAGAAGCTCTCGCTGGTCGGCGGACCCGAACTGTTCTGGCGCGCCACGGCGGCCGACGCGGTCTATGCCGGGCCGACCAACTTTCCGCTTCTGCGCCCGACGGACGGCGGCCGCTTCGTGGGGACGGGGCTGAACCTCCAGGCCGATTATCTGGCGACGAAGAACCTGAGTTTCCACGCCTATTTCACGCACTTCATCGCCAGCGATTCGTTGCAGTCCGGCGGCGGACGCAGTTCGGACTACTTCGGCTTCTGGGCCGATTTCCGCTTCTGATGTCGGGTCAGGCCACGCTTTCGACGATGTCGCTTTCCTCCAGCCGGGCAACTTCGCGTTGCAGTTCCGCCAGCAGCAGCTTTCCAGCCTCTCCCAGCGGTCCGCGGTGGATGATGCCGGCCGGGCGCGGGGCTGACGGCACTGCCACCGGCAGGATGCGCATCGTGTCGCGCGCGAGGTCGCCCGCGACCAGAACTCGCGGCACGGCACTGACGAACGTGCCCGAAAGCAGCAGTTCGCGCATGAAGCCCACCGATGTCGATTGCACGGCCGCATCGGTATCCAGCCGAAGCTGTTCCAGTATCTCGCGCACGTCGCGTTCCATCAGCGTGCTGACCGACGGCAGCACCAGCGTATAGCGCTGCACGTCCGCGGCGCTGACGGAGGGAAGCGCGAAAAGCGGATGGTCGCTGCGGGCCACCAGCGAGATCGGCTCGTCGTACAGCACCCGGCGAACCAGATCGTCAGGCTGCGACGGGGGATAGAGGCGGCCAACGATGACGTCGATTTCGCCTGACAGCAGCGCCGGGATCATCTGGTCGGTCTTGCCCTCGATGACGGAGATCGTCAGGCGGGCGGCCTGTTCGCCGGCATTGGCCAGAACGGCAGGCAGCAGACCGTGCGCGGCCACCGGAAGCGCGCCGACGCGGATGGTTCGCCGCTGGCCATCGGAAAGCCGGTCCAGCTGCCCTTCCAGCTCGCGAATGGTGGTCAGCAGCTTGCGCGCGCCCGCGGTGAGGACCGCGCCCGTGGCATTGGGCCGCACGCCGCGAGGATGGCGCTCGAATATTTCGGCGCCGATGATTTCCTCCACCTCCTGCAAGGTGCGCGACAGGGCGGGCTGGCTGACCCGCAACGCACGCGACGCGCGGAGCAGGCTCTTGTGCTGCTCCAGCGCGTCGATCACCCGCAGATGGCGGATCTTCAGCCTTTGCTCGAGATAGTGCGCCAAGTCAGGATGCCACCATGCCATTGGGGTCGATGACGAACTTGGCGGCGGCGCCCTTGTCGAAAGTCTCGTAGCCCTTCGGGGCATCCTCCAGCGAGATCACTTGCGCGTTGACTATGTCGGCGATGGGCAGACGGTCGTGCAGCAGGGCCATCATCAATTGCCGGTTGTATTTGAGCACAGGAGTCTGACCGGTGTGGAAGCTGTGCGACTTCGCCCAGCCCAGGCCCAATCGCAGGCTGAGATTGCCGGTCTTCGCCTGTGCCTCGTGCGCGCCGGGGTCTTCGGTGACGTAAAGTCCCGGAATGCCGATGGAACCGGCCGCGCGGGTCACTTCCATCATCTGGTTGAGCACGATGGCAGGCTGCTCCTTGCCGCCGTGGCCGACCGCCTCGAAGCCGACCGCGTCGATGGCGCTATCCACTTCGGGCACGCCGATTACCTGCTCCACCAGGTCGCCCAGCCGATCGTGGCTGGAGAGATCGATCGGCTCGAAACCGACCTTCCTGGCATGGGCCAGGCGATCCGGGTTGAAATCGCCGATCATCACCACGGCCGCGCCGAGCAGGCGGGCGGAAGCCGCTGCCGCGAGGCCCACCGGCCCTGCCCCTGCCACATAGACGGTCGAACCGACGCCCACGCCCGCGTTGAGCGCGCCGTGGAAGCCGGTGGGCAGGATGTCCGTCAGCATCGTCAGGTCGCGGATCTTCGCCATGGCCCGGTCGCGGTCGGGAAACTTGAGCAGGTTGAAGTCGGCATAGGGCACCATGACGTAGCGCGCCTGTCCGCCGATCCAACCGCCCATGTCCACATAGCCGTAAGCCCCGCCGGCACGGCCGTCGTTCACGGTCAGGCACACGCCGGTGTCGCCGTGGCGGCAGGTGCGGCAGCGGCCGCAGGCGACGTTGAACGGCACCGAGACCAGATCGCCCACGTCGAGCATCTCGACATCGGCGCCCTTCTCGATCACTTCGCCGGTGATCTCGTGGCCCAGCACCAGACCCGCCGGCGCGGTCGTCCGGCCGCGCACCATGTGCTGGTCGGATCCGCAGATGTTGGTGGTCACGATCTTGAGGATGACCGCGTGATCGATCTTCCGGCCGCGCGGATCCTCGAACTTGGGGTCGGGGATGTCCCGGACCTCCACTTTGCCGGGTTCCAGATAGACGACGCCGCGATTGCTGCTCATGCAGGTTCTCCCATGGAAAGTTCAGGTCCGCCGAAAGCGAAGGCATCGTCGCCTCGCCACGCCGGTTCGATCGTCACGCTGCCCCCCGCCACGCGTGAGACACAGGCGCACATCTGGCGGTTTTCGCGGTGCTGGCGCGAAGAGAAGAAGACGTCGCGGTGATCCATCTCGCCTTCCGTCTCGACGATATCGACCGCGCAAAGGCCGCATTCTCCGCGTCTGCACTCGAAAACGACCTCGACGCCTGCCGCTTCAAGCGCATCCAGCATGGATTCGTTCTCGCGGACCAGCACTTCTGCGCCAAGGCGCGGGAGCTTCACGGTGAACGCCTGAGCCGCGTGGCTGCCGCTCGATCCGAACGTCTCGTAGCGCAGCCCGGCGCGCGGACGGCCCGCTTCTTCCCAGGCGCTGCGTACCGCTTCCATGAGCCCCAGCGGCCCGCACATGTAGAGTTCGCCGTCCGCAGGCAGGCGGCGGATCTCGTCCGCGATGTCGATCTGCTCGCCGCGATCGGACGCGAAAAGGGTCAGCCGGTCACCCAGGAACCCGGCCAGTTCCTCGCCATAGGCGAACTCGTCGGCAGAGCGCGCCGCATAGACCATGCGCAGGCCTGCTCCGCGCGCCGCAAGTTGCGCGGCCATCGCCACCATGGGCGTAATGCCGACACCTCCGGCCACCAGCAGGTAATGCGGAGCGCCATGCATGAGCGGAAAATCGCAACGCGGCGGCGCGACGGCCAGGGCGTCACCGGGCTGGAGGCGCCACATATAGGCCGAGCCGCCCCGGCTCTCCGGCTGGCGCTTCACGGCGATGCGCAAGGTGGGACCCTCCTGGCCGACGACCGAATAGGACCGCTGGTCGATCCTGCCGCCGACATCGACCTGCACCTTGACGTGACTGCCGGGCGGGCAGGCGGCGGCGCGGTCCAAGACGATGCCGAACTCTCGAATGGTCGGCGTGACATCGCGAATGGAGGTCACGCGGCCCGATTGCCAACCGGCGGGAATTTCGCCGCTCATTCCGCAGCCTCCGCCATTTCCGGCGCACTCTCCGCCGCGATCATGCGGTCGATGGCGCGACGCGCCCACATCGAGCCCGCATCGATGTTGAGGTTGTAGAAGACGTGATCGGGATGCTCGTCGATGGCGCGCTGCTGCGCTTCGATCACCGTCTCGTCTTCCAGCATGATGCCGCCGCCTGCATTGAGGACGCGGCGCGTATGGCCCTGATCGCCTATGTTGTAGTTTCGCAGATGGGCCCAGAAATAGTAGCAGGTCTTGTCGGTCGAGGGGGTGGGCAAGTGCAGCACCCGCATGTCCACGCCTTGCGAGCGATCACCCTCCGGCGCGCCGGTTCCGGCGGGCGCCACGCCCACTTCCAGATAGATCACCGAAGGCGCCAGGAAGTTGATGACCTGCCAGCGATCGGTCTTGCCGGGCTTGCCGAGCTGCCCAGCCCAGAACGGCGGCGCCTCCTCGTCCAGCACCCAGCGTTCGACGCGCGCGGTGCGTTCGCCGTGATAGGCATCGAACGGCGCCTCGGCGAGCGCCTCGTTGCCGATGCTGGAGGAATGGACGAACGTCTCGTGAGTCAGGTCCATGAGGTTGTCGATCACCAGGCGGTAGTCGGCCTTGACCTCGGTCATGCTGCCGTCGCCCGCCCAATCCGGGTGGTCCGGCCACGGCAGGTCGGGGATGAGCGCCGGGTCGGCCAGCGCGGCATCGCCCGGCCAGACCCAGACGAAGCGGTGGCGCTGCGCCACCGGGAATGCGCGCACGCAGGCCGAGGGGTTGATCGTCTCCTGCGAGGGCATGTGCGTGCAGCGCCCGTTGGGGCCGAACACCAGCCCATGATAGCCGCAGCGTACGTCGTCACCCTGGAGCGTGCCGATCGAGAGCGGCACCAGGCGGTGCCAGCAGGCATCCTCCAGCGCCACCGGCGTGCCGTCCTGCCGGCGATAGAGCACCATCTTGCGGTTGCAGATCGTGCGCGACAGCAGGCTGCGCCCAACTTCCGCGTCCCACGCGGCGACATACCAGGCGTTCATCGGAAATGTCTGTGTTGTCATGGTTTTTCTCCCAAGCCCCGTTCACCGTGCGTGCGGCACGGCGCGGGTCTGCATGAATTCCTCGAAGCTCTCGCCGCGCATGATCGCGTAGACTTCCAGATTGGTTTTCCGGACGACGCGGGCCCACTTTTCGAGGACGAAGAAGTTGACGCCGGCCTGGACGATGCCCAGCCAGTCGCGCGCGCGCACCAGCGCCATCTCCTCCTCGTCGAGACCCGCCGCGCGCATCGCCGCTTCCTCGTCGTCCCAGAAAGCCTGGCGCGCCTCGGGCCGGATCATGTTCCAGAAGAAGCGGTTGAACGCGAGGCGGCGGTTGCAGGTGCGCAAGTCGAAGACGTAAGTGCCCTCGGGCATTCCCACGGTCTGCGGGTTCTGCGTGAACATCAGGCGGCCTCCTGCTCGCGTTGCTGCGCCGCCGCCGCAGTCTCGCGTTCCTCGTAAGTGACGACGGTCATCGCTGTGGTGGTCATGAGGTAGTAGTTGCGGTGCATCTCCTCCAGCGAAGCGCCGAGCGCGCCGCGCATCGCCAGCCACATGATCTGCTCGACGCTTTCCGCGCCGCCCAGTCGCACGTAGTCCGCATGGGTAAGCTGAGTCAGCCGCTCGGGATCGTCACGCAAGGTTTCGAGGAAATCGAGATCCCACTCGGTATTGTTGAAGCCCGTTCGCTCGCCGTGAATCTGGTGCGAAAGCCCCCCCGTACCGACGACGACGACCTTGAGGTCTTCAGGGTAGCTTTCCACCGCGCGGCGCACGGCCTGCCCCAGCCGGTAGCAGCGCCGGGCCGTGGGCAGGGGATATTGCAGGACGTTGATGGCGATCGGTACGACGGTGCCGGGCCAGTCCGGCTCATGCGGCCAGAGCAGCGGCAGGGGCGAGGCGATGCCGTGGTCGATCGGCTTGTTCTGGAAGAACGCCAGGTCGAATTCCTCGTTCACCAGCGCTTCGCCGATATGCGCCTGGAAGTCCACGTCCCCCCGGATATCCGGAAGGCCCCGAAGGCCCGCGCCTTCGTCGGCAATCGGGAAGCGCTCGCCCACGCCCAGTGCAAACGTCGGGTAGAGGTCGAAGAACAGCGTGGTCGCGTGGTCGTTGTAGAAGAACAGCAGGACGTCGGGCTGCTTCTCGGCCAGCCATTTCGCGACGGGCTTGTAGCCCTCGAACAGCGGGGCCCAGACCGGGTCCTCCTGACGCCCCTTGTCGTAGGCGACGCCGATGGTGGGTACGTGCGACGTGCCGATACCGCCGATTATCCTGGCCATGTCTGTCTCCTCAGAGCCCGCGGGCCTGCTCGGCCTCGGCCCGTTCGAAGATCGAACGGCGCATCAGCAGGCCGGGCTTGTCGGGGGCGAAATTCAGGTCGAACTGGGGTTCGGCATCCTGCGCGACGGTCTGCGCGATCCATTCCAGCGCATCCACGTCTTCCAGGTACGCCTTCTCGGATGCCGTGCGCAGGAACGCGTCCGCTTCCGCATCGTCCAGCTTCCGGTCRCGCGAATTGAACCACCAGTAGTGGAGCGAAGTCTGCGTTTCCGGCGTGATGAGATGAGTGATGTTGAAGCGGTACTTCTTCGGCGTGCCCGAAGCGTCCGCGTTGTCCGTGACGCTGGCATAGGCGGTGTGGAGCGCCGGGGAGACGTACCGCGCTTCCGAGAAACGATCGACGCGCTTGTCCATCAGCCCCATCGGCACGCCGTAGATACCCGGCGGCGGCGCATCCCTGAGCGCGCGGTAGATGACGACGACATCGCCCTCCAGCCGCACGTCCAGCTTCGACCGCGCGAACTCCGGCGTGCCCACGGTGCCGGGATGAAGGAACGGAAAATGCGTCTGGTCGAGCAGGTTCTCGTGCATCGCCACATAGTCCGACTTGATGTGATAGGCCCCGCGCACGCTTTTCCACTCGGGGCTTGCAAGCCAGGACGTATCCGGGATCAGCGCCTCGTCCGCATGGTCGGGGTCGCCCATCCAGATCCACACCAACGGGCCGCGCTCCGCGGTGGGGAAAGCGGCGACATTGGCATTGGTCGGCACGATCGGCATCGAGGGCATGGCCAGGCAGCGCCCCGAAGGATCGAACTGCATGCCGTGATAGCCGCAAACGAGCACGTCGCCCTCCAGCCGCCCCTTGGCGAGCGGGAAGGAGCGGTGCGGGCAGCGGTTGCGCACCGCCACCGGCTCTCCCGCCAAGGTCCGGTAAAGCGCGACGTCCACGCCCAGCAGCCGGCGGCTGATGATGTCGCGGCTGATCTCGTCCGCGAAGCCTGCAACATACCAGCAATTGCGCACGAGCGGCGTGTTCTGGTCGGCAAAGCGGCCCATTTCCAGCGGCGAGGCGGCGGCGGGGATGGCGGTCATCTGGTTCATGTCAGGTCTCCGGTCAGGCGTCGAGTACGAGGGTGCCGCCGGGCAGGCGCGACACGCAGATGCACAGCGTGTTCCCTGCGGCGCGTTCCTCGTCGGAAAGATAGCTGTCGCGGTGGCTGATCCGCTCTCCCCCTTCCAGGACGGGGAGCGGACACAATCCGCACTCCCCGCGTCGGCAATCCGAGAGGACATCGATGCCGGAGGCGGTCAGGGCGTCGAGGATGCTGGCGTCTCGGCCGACCTCGACAGTGCGACCAGTGCGCCGCAGTTCGACGGCGAAAGGCGCATCGTCGGGAGCGGGACCGGCGGTGAACCGCTCCGAACGCACGCGCGCATCGGGCCAGCCCAGGGTCCGCGCGGCAGTGTGGACGGCCTCGATCATCGGCAGGGGACCGCAGACGTAGACCGTGGTATCGTCGCTCTGCGCGGCGAGCAGCGCGGCCATATCGAGGTGGTCGGTCGCAGGATCACCGCTGACGTGCAGCCTGCCCGCGGCACCTGCCAGTTCCATCCCTTCGGCGGCATAGGCAAGATGGTCCTGCGTGCGGCCGGCATAGACGAATGCGAAGGGCCGCCCTCGCCGCACCACGCTTCGCAGCATCGCATAGATGGGCGTGATGCCGATGCCGCCGGCGATCAGGAGACTACGCCGGTCGCGCAAGTCGAGCGGGAAGTTGTTCCTGGGCCGCGAGACCTTGAGCCGCGTTCCCGGGGCGAAAGTATCGTGGATATGCGCCGACCCACGCTGGCGATCCTCGCGCTGGACGGCGATCCGGTAATGATCGGCCCGATCCTCCGCGAGCCCCTGGCCGCCGACAAGCGAATAGTGCCGCACGATCGGCCCGCTGAGATCGGAATGCATGTGCAGTTCCACATGCGCGCCCGGCGCCCCGCGAGGCAGCGGAGAACCGTCTGCCGAGGCCAGGACGTACTCCCGGATGCGCGGCGTGAGTTGGCGCACGCCTGCCACCACCATGTCGATCAATTGCCCGTGCACCGGCCTCTCCTTGTTAGCCCGTTCCTGTGGAACCGATTGCGATCTCAGCCGCGATTCGATGCCTCGATAATCACTTTGGATCCAAAGTACGTCAATACCTTTCCATAATTGTCGATTTACGGCGAGTTTGGATCCCATTTTTGGATCCACGGAACTTGGCGGGTCCGCAGCAGGTGTGTAGGTTCGCCGCCATGACCAGCTCTCTTCCGGACGACGCCACCACCCTTCGTGCCAAGTCTTCGGCGCTGACCCGGCTGCGCGAAATGATCCTGCGCGGCACGCTGAAGCCGGGCGAGCGGCTGCGCGAGGTCGAGCTGGCGGAGCGGCTTGCGATGTCCCGCACGCCGATACGCCAGGCGCTTCCTGCGCTGGCGCTGGAAGGCCTGCTGGTCCAGGCGGGCGTGCGCGGCTATGCGGTTCGTTCGTTCACGCGCGCCGAAAGCCTCCAGGCCCTGCATCTCCGCGCCATGCTGGAAGGCTATGCCGCGCGCAGCATCGTGCTGGCCGGGCGAGGCAAGGCGATTGCCGATGCGCTGGCCCCGCTGATCGCCGAAGTGGACGAACTGCTGCAGGCCGGGACATTGTCGGAAGTGCTGGAAGAGCGTTACGGCGAACTCAACGAGCGCTTTCACACCGCTGTCGTGGAAGGCGCCGACGATCCCCTGCTGCGGGACCTCATCGCCCGCTGCAACGTCGTGCCCTTCACATCGCCCGCGGTCATCGCCTTCGAAGAACTGGAGGACGCCGAGATCATGGACCTCATGCGCTATGCCCAGCGCCAGCATCACGCGATCGTCAATGCGCTGCGCGCGGGCGACGCCTTGCGCGCCGAAATGCTGTTTCGCGAACACGCGACCACGCAGGAAAGCAGCATGGCCATGGGCGAAACGCTTCGGCGTTCCCTCTAGCCACCGCGCCGCTATAACAGGAGCGGCATAGCTCCCAGCATGAATGCGATACGGGCGTTCGCAGGCAGCATGCCTAGCATCCCCCCCAAAGCACCGCTTCAGCGGATGCTGACTGGAGAGGATGACCATGGCAAGTGTCACGGCGGCAGGGCCGCCCACCATCGGGACCGACGATCGGGAGACGATGTCCGTCTTCCAGATCGCCGCTATCGGCGTCTGCGTATTGATCAATGCGCTCGACGGCTTCGACGTGCTGGCAGTGGCCTTCACCGCGCCGGCCATATCGCGCGAATGGGGCCTGGCACCGACCCAGGTGGGAGGGCTGTTCAGCGCCGGGCTGGCGGGAATGGGCATCGGCGCGTTCACCATCTCTCCGCTCGGGGACAAGCTGGGGCGGCGGCCGGCGATCCTGTTCTGCCTGGCCCTGCTCGCCGCCGGCATGTTCGCCTCGGCCTTTGCCGGCGATCTCGGCCAACTGGCAGCGACCCGCGTGCTGACCGGCCTCGGCATCGGCGGCATCCTGGCGAGCATCAACACGGTCGTGGCGGAATATGCGTCTCCGCGCCGCCGCAGCCTTGCGATCTCCTGCATGGCGCTGGGATATCCCGTCGGCGCGACTGTCGGCGCTCTGGCCGCCGTGCCGCTGATCGGGGCTTTCGGGTGGAGATCGATCTACCTGCTCGGCGCGGCGGCGGCTGCCCTGCTCGTCCCCCTGGTGCTCTGGCTGCTGCCCGAGTCCATCCAGTTCCTTTCGGCGCGCCGCCCGGCAGGCGCGCTGGACAAGATCAACCGGGTCCAGCGCAAACTCGGCCGCGCGCCGCTCGACAGGCTGCCGCCGCTCGCGGCCCGGACGGCCGAGAACCGCCCCGGCTTTGCCGATCTGTTCCGCCGCCGGATGCTCACCGCCACTGTCCTGGTCATGCTGCTCAACATGTGCGTGATGGCAACGGTCTACTTCGSGATCAGTTGGACGCCGAAGATACTCTCGGAACTGGGCTTCAGCGACAGTATCGGTATCTACGCCTCCATGATGATGAACGTCGCGGGCGCCATCGGCTGCCTTCTGTTCGGATTGCTGGCGAACCGCTTCGGCCTTCGCAACTTGTCCGCAGCGGTATTCGTGGGCATGGGGCTGGCGCTCACCGCCTATGGACTGGCGCCGCCGCGCGCCGTCGCCCTGATCGCGGCGGCCTTCATCACCGGCTTCTTCCTCAACACCGCGATCACCTGCCTCTATACGATCCTGCCGCAAGTGTTCCCGCCCGAGATGCGGGCCACGGGGACGGGGATCGGCCTGGGGGGCGGACGGATCGGCGCGGTGGCCGGGCCGTATCTGGCCGGCATGCTGATGGCCGCCGGCTGGAGCCGCGCGGCCTATTGCATCGCCCTGGCAGTGCCGATGATCGCCGCCATCGTTATCCTTCCCGCTCTCCCCCTCGGGCGCGGGGCCGGTCGGCGCGAACAGCGATAGCGCCCCCGTGGACGCACTGTCCGGCCCCGCCGACCTGCCGGAAGATCAGCCGATCAGCCAGGTTCCGTCCGGTTCCTTGTGCACCACATTGTTCCAGAGATAGCTCTCGCCGCTGTCTTCCGCCGTGAACAGGATGTCGAACCTGAACTCGTTGGCGGCGACGCGCTTCCAGTTCTGGATGCGGGTGACCGTGACGCATCCCGACATGTCGTGGTGGCGCATGCGCTTGGCCGGGGACATCGCGCCGGCCCAGCCGTTGAACATGGCGGTCCCGCGCGATCCGACGAATTTCTCGACCAGCCCTTGCGTGGCCCTGTCGTCCTGCACGCACATGAGGGTGGCGATGTAGGGGCGCAGGGTGGGCAGCGCTGCGGCCACGTCCGCCTTCAAGGCCGGAGGCGCCGAGGCCAGCGCCTTTTCGAGCGCCTGCACTTGTGCCTGCGCGGGCTGCGCGAGCAGCGGGGACCGCGCCGCGTCTGCCTGCGCCGGAAGGCCCGCAAGTCCGGCGATCATCAGCGTTGCCGCAAATCGAGTCTGTATCATTTCAAATTCCACCGTGGGGCCGATCCGAGCGGAAGCCGGTCGGTCGGTCGGTTTTCCATCGAGGCCCCGCTTTCCATCCAGGCGGACGCCCCGGCGGGCAGGTCGACGCGGATCGTCGCCCTGCCCGGCCTGCGTCAGATCCAGGTGCGACCGTCCGCACCGCCGCAGCCATAGGGCGGCAATTGGCTTTCGAAACGGGACTTCAGCTTGTGGCAACCCCAGGTCCGCAGCGGGCCCGGCATATAGCCGTTGAGAGCGATGCCCACTTCGTCATAGGGGCTCTCGGCCTGGGCGACATACATGTACCAGCGTCCGCCGAACATGACCGTAAACGCGACCAGCACGACGACGATCACTTGAACTACCTTCTGAATTTCCGTTCTCCTCAAGAGCTTAATGGGGGAAACATGGTCCGTTGGACCTAAATCAGGAAGCCTGCAAGGGGCTGGCCGCCAGAGGCCCGCGCGTATCGGCACGGGCTTCCGGCCATGCGGCCGCGATCCGCGGCCATACCGCGGCCAGATCCTCCGGCGTCGCGGCGGCGAGCGCGTTCAGGTCGCGGGGATAGGTCACGCCTGCCGCCTCACGGGCCTGCGTAGCGGTAAATTGACCGTTCGCGGCGCGCAGGACCCATCCGCTGGCGGTGCAATCGGGCGCCACGAGATAGAGCGCACCGGGCGCGACGGCGTCGGGCCGCAGTTCGTCCGGCTCGCCTTCGACGCCCCACATGCGGGTCTTGGCCACGGGCGAGATCACATTGGCGGTAATGCCGTAAGGCCGGCCTTCGTGGGCGAGCATATTGGCGATACCGATCGCCGCCATCTTGGCCGCGCCATAAGAGGCCAAGCCCGCCTGCGCATATTGCGGGTAGATCGCCCGATCGGACGTGGTGAGCAGGATGCGCCCGAACGCCGCTTCGCGCATGGCCGGCCAGGCCGCCTGCACCAGCCACAATGGCGCATCGACGCCGACCTGCATCATCCGCGCGTGGAAATCGGGCTCCAGTTCCTCGATCGGCTGGTAGCCCACCCACCCCGCGTTGTGGATGAGGATATCCAGCCGGCCGTGGACGCCTATCGCTTCGGCCACCAGATCACGGCAGGCCGCGCGGCTCGCCGTGTCGCCCGGTGCCGCGAAGACCGTTGCGCCGGCTTCCCGCAGCGCCCGCGTCGCAGCCTCCGCCACGGAAGGATCCCGGCCCGAACCATCCGCCAGCGTGCCGCTGTCCTGCAGGATGACGGTCGCTCCGCGCGCGGCCAGGCCCTTTGCATAAGCAAGGCCCAGCCCGCGTCCGGCGCCGGTCACCAAAGCTACTCGTCCGGAAAAATCGATCATGCCTGTCCTCGTTCGCGGCCGAAATGGCGGGCAGGCACGGCCCGGTCCAATATCGATGACAGGCCGCCGTGATAGGCGCAGGCTATCGAAGCAGCGCGGCCTCCAGTCGGGAGGTCGCTGCCGGGACGCTGCCTTCGGGACGGCAGAGCAGAAGATCGAAGCGCGCGGTGTCCCCGGCAATCGGGAAATAGGCGATTTCGGCGGCGCGCACCTGCCGCATGCTGGCCGGCACGATCGCCACGCCCGCCTCCACCGCGACCAGCGAAAGCACGGCATGCATGCTGTGCGCCTCCTGCTCCACTTGCGGCGCGAAGCCCTGCTCGCCGCACAAGTTCACGACCTGGTCATGGAAGCCCGGCCCTTCGCTTCGCGGCCAGCATACGAAGGGCTCGTGGACGAGACGGGAGACACTGACGGCGTCGCCGCCTGCCAGCGGATGACCGACCGGCAGGGCGATCGCCAGCCTGTCCTCGTCGAAAGAGGCCGTGCGCAGTCCGGCAAGGTCGAACAGCGGCGGAACCACGATCCCCAGATCGAGCGTGCCCTCTCTCAGCGCGCGAACCTGGGCGACCGTGGTCATCTCATGCAGGTCCACCCGCAGATCGGGGCAGGCCCTGCGAAAGGCGCGCAGGGCGGCGGGCAAACGTCCGTACATGGYGCTGCCGACATAGCCGAGCCGCACTTTGCCGCGCTTGCCTTCCGCGGTGTCGCGCGTGAGCGCCAGCGCTTCTTCCGCCGCCCGCATCAGCCGCCTGGCCTGCTCCAGCATGACCAGCCCCGCAGGCGTCAGTCGCACGGTCTTGCGGCCGCGCTCGATGAGCGTGGCGCCGACTTCCTCCTCCAGCCGCCGGATCGCTGCCGTCAGCGGCGGCTGCGACATGCCGAGCCGGGTGGCCGCCCGCGTGAAATGCAGTTCCTCCGCAACGGCCACGAATTGCCGCAAGAGGCGCAGATCCATGCGGGGCGGTTCGTATCCTGCCATGTTCGCCCATCATCCTTTCACCGAACGATCGGGCGCGATAGTCGGCCTGGGGCGAATTGGCGACCTTGCAATCGCGCGGGACGGCCGGAATGCGGCAATCCCGCTTGCCGGGCGGGCGGCGCTGGTCCACTTTCGACATGCGGCCGGACACCGCCTCCTGGGAGTTTTCATGGCGCTGCATCATCGGCTTCTCGGCAAGGCGGCGCGGATCGTCTGGAAAGTGACCAGGCCCCGGACCATCGGCGTCCGCGCCGTCCTGCTGGACCGGGACGACCGTGTCGCCTTGGTGCGGCACACTTATATGGATCAGTGGTACCTGCCGGGCGGCGGGGTGAAGAAGGGAGAGAGCGTGGAGGCGGCCCTGCTGCGCGAACTAGAAGAGGAAGTGGCGATCTCCCGCCCCGCGATCGAACGCATACTGGGCGTCTACCACAGCCGGGGCGAGGGCAAGGACGATCACATCGTCATCTACGTCGCCCGTACTCCGCACGGAAGCGCGGACGGCCTGAAGCGCAACGATACGGCCGAGATCGCCCAGGCAGGCTGGTTCGCGCTGGACGGCCTGCCGACCACGACTTCCCCCGCAACCTTGCGCCGGATCGCGGAATATCGCCAAGGTGCGCTGGGCGGCGGCACCTGGTAGACAGCTTGCGCTTGACGGCGATGGCCGTGGATGATGGAATCGCCGCCGTGAACGACAGCGCCCCGGATTCCGATTCCACACCCGACCCCAAGGCTAGCGCCGCAGCCGAAGCCCGTGCCAACGAGGCCGCCGCGATCCGGCGCCGCTGGATAACACTGGGCGAAGTGCTGACAGTGATCGCCGTCACCATTTCCGGCCTGACTCTATGGAACAGCTGGAGCCAGCGCAGCGAAACCGAGGCGTCCAAAAGCGCCGATGCCCGCCGCGCGTCGACACAGGCGGCGACACTCGTGCTCGTGTCGTCAGGCTCCGGCGGCGATCAGATCGCGCTCAGGCCCGCCTTTGCCGACCAGTCCGTCCAGAGCCAGCGCCTCGCCTTCCCCTCGCCGCTCGGCATCTCGCCTGCGGAAACCACGGGAGAGCCCCGGATCGAGGCTTCCTGGTTCGAGCGGGCGCTGAAGAAGGCCCGAAACGAAGCCCACCTGCCCGATGACAGCCGAGGCGACGAACGGCTGCCCGTGGCCATCACCACGCGCTTCCTGGTGGACGGCACCGCGCACGAGGACGTGGCGATCTACGATGTCGGGTACAGCATCTCCGGCCACTGGCTGGGCGGCCACAGCATCACCTTGCGCGGCGTGTCGCTGGTCTCGCGGGTGAGCGCGCGCGGTGCGCAGGCCACACTGGACGCGCGCTGGACCCGGTTGCTGCCCGCGAAAGAGACCGCCGGCAAATAGCGCCGGCCGGGCGACGCCCCCGCGCCTACCCCGGCCGTGACAGCCCGGATCCGGCGAGGTGTCAGCCCTTCAGGAACGGCTGGCCTTCGTGCGCCACGAGCAGGTCGTGCATGTCGGCCGCGTGATCTTCTTCGTCGGCCAGGATGTGCTCCAGCATGATGCGCGTCGTGGGATCCTTGTCGCCGAAATAGCGGATCAGCTCCTGATAGTGCTCGATCACCAGCCGTTCCGCGATCAGGTTCTGCTTGATCATCTCCACGAGATTTCCGCCGTCGCCATATTCCGTCGCCGAGCGCGACGCGAGGCCCTCTGGGTTCAGGTTCGGCTCGCCGCCCAACTGATCGATGCGGTTTGCCGCCATCAGCATGTGGTCGTGCTCGCTCTTGGCGTGTTCCTCGAACTCGGCCGCGACGCTCTTCGAAGTGATGCCGTCGGCCGCGATGGCGTGCATCTGGTAGCGCAGGACGCAGACGAGTTCCGTTGCCACCACTGTCTGCAGCAGCTCGATCGTCTTTTCGACATCGCCCTGGTAGCTGGGCATCACCGCCCCGTCGTCCAGCGACTTGCGGGCACGGGCCCGCAGGGTTTCCACGTCGGTCAGAAAGGCGCTGCGGTCCTGGGTGGTCTTCGTCATGGTCGTTTCCTCGCTAGGGATTGTTGGCGTTGCAATGGTTGCGCAGGCGCGCTTGTTCCCCGCGAACGACTCTCAAGACGCATCGCCCGGAAAGCCCGCTTTTGCTGCGGGTCCGACCGGCTTTCTCCCCAACGCGCCGGGCGGCACCACCCGCGCCCCTGATCCTGTGACGATGACCCCAGGCGCCGGAAAGAACTTCGCCATGACGATCATCGGACCGTGATCGGCCATTTTTACAACAGGTCTGTTGGAAATATAAAATACCCCCGGTACACCCGCGATCATCCGCAACGAGAGGATCGCTCCGTGCCTGACGCCGCTTCGAGTTTTCAGCGCATCCCACCCGATGAACTGGCATGGCTGGGCACCGGGCCGATCCCGGCGCGGGCCTATCACGATCCCGCCTACTTCGAGCTGGAACGCCAGGCGGTGTTCCTCAAGAGCTGGATCCATGTGGCGCATGTCTGCGAATTGCCGGAACCGGGCTGCTTCGTGCGCCGCGATCTGGAATTTGCGAGAGCCTCCCTCCTGATCGCGCGCGGCAGGGACGGCGTGCTGCGGGCATTCCACAATGTCTGCACGCACCGCGGGACGCAGCTGGTGGAGGAGGCGTCGGGCCGCCAGTCGAAATTCACCTGCCCCTACCATATGTGGACTTACGGAGCTGACGGCGCGCTGCTGTCCGCGCCGGACTTCGAGGCTTTCCATCTCGACAAGCCCGCCTGCGCGCTTCCCCGCGTCGCGCTTCAGGAATGCGGCGGCATGCTCTTCGTCAATTTCGATCCGGCTGCGCCGCCCCTGCGCGCATGGCTCGGCGCCTATGCCGAACGGCTGGAGCAGATGCCGGCGGCGCGGGCCACGACCTTCAGCCAATACTCCTACGAGATCGACGCCAACTGGAAGCTGACGTACGACAACTTCCAGGAAAACTACCACTTGCGGTTCATCCACCCCCGCTCCGGCGGCGCCGGGATCGGCGGCGACAATCCCTTCGGATACCCGGCCAGCCTGGGCTTCGACGGTCCGCACCGCACCCAGCGTATCTGGTCCAACCCCGCGCCGGATCTCAAGCCCTTCCAGCGCGCCGCCGCGATGCGGGGCCTTCCCGCCGTGGCCGAACAGGGCTTGCTCGACCTGCCCTTCGGTCGCGACTACCTGGCGTTCTTCCCCAACCTCTTCGTCATCGGCACGCCCACGCAGCCCTTCTCGCACACGGTCTACCCGATCTCGGCCGACCGCTCCCGCGGCGTCGTGCGGCTCTACTGGGTGGGCGAGGACGGGAACGCCAGCACCCGCTTCGCCCGCGAATATGCCCTGGCGCAATTGCGCGACATCCACTGCGAGGACATCGCGATGATCGAACGCGGGCAGAAGGGCCTGGCCAGCGGTGCGCTGGACCATATCCATTTCCAGAGCATGGAAGCGCTCTGCCGCCATCTCTTCAATGAAGTGGACTCCCGCGTTCAGGCCCATGCCCGTTTGCGGGGAGAGAGGCCATGAACCAGGCGTCATCCCTGCCCGACGGCTTCACCGCGCTGGAGCCGTTCGTTGCGCAATGGGGCTTGTCCGGCACCGCGAGGCGGGCGGCGCAGCGCACGGCATCGAGCCCGGAGGCCCGCGAAGCCTTCTTCGAGGCGGCAAGCCCGCTGCTGGAGGCCGCGCTCACCTGGCTCGACGACCGGGACCTCGCCACCCTGGCCCCCGCCGGGCGGCAGTTGATGGACCTGATGCTGTCGCTCGGCCATGTCGCCCTGGCGGTGGAGATCCAGGGACCGGACGAAGTGAAAAGTGCCGTCTGGCGAGACCGGATGCGGATCGATCGCTCCACGGCGGATCAGGGGATTTCATCATGTTCGAACTGAGCGGCAAGACGATCTTCATCACCGGCGGCGGTGGCGGCATCGGCGGCGGAATGGCCCGGGCCTTCGCCGAACGCGGCGCCCGTATCGTGCTGGCCGACC
Source organism: Novosphingobium sp. YAF33 (assembly GCF_052113265.1). NCBI lineage: Bacteria > Pseudomonadati > Pseudomonadota > Alphaproteobacteria > Sphingomonadales > Sphingomonadaceae > Novosphingobium > Novosphingobium sp. YAF33. Next base: position 37,569 of record NZ_JBFRCW010000005.1, on the reverse strand, counting down.
TGAGCCCGGACTTCGCGCAGGAAGAAGCGGAAACGCTGCCACCGGGCACCGAAGTCCTGATCGTGAAGCTGGACGTCCGCCATCCCGATAGCTGGCAAAGGGCCAAGGAGGCCGTGGCAAAGCGCTTCGGGGAGGTCGACGTGCTCTGCAACAACGCCGGCATCTCCACGGGCTTCGGCCCGCTGCTGGACGTGACCCCGGAAGCCTTCGAGAATGTCATGGCGATCAACGTCGCCGGGGTCTTCAACGGCACCAGAACCTTTGCGCCGGAAATGGTGGCCCGGCGCGCAGGGCATATCGTCAATACCTCGTCGATGAACGGTCTCACGCCATTCGGCAGTTTCGCGGCCTATTCGGCCAGCAAGTTCGCCGTACTGGGGCTGTCGGACGCGCTGCGTGAGGAACTGGCGCCGGCCGGCGTCGGGGTCTCCACCCTGTTCCCCGGCCTCACGCGCAGCCGGATGGCGCAGCACGATGCGGCCGCCAGCGCCGCCGACGATCCCGAACGCGCCGCGATGATCGAGGCCAACATGATGGATCCGCTCTGGCTTGGCCGCGCCGTGGTGAAAGCCGTGCAGAACGACGAGGCCTATATCGTCACGCACCCCGCCTATCGCGACAGCCTGGCCGCGCGCCAGCAGCGCATCCTCGCGGCCTTCGGCGAACCCGCGCAGCCTGGCTACCGCCACGGCGCCTCCGCGACCCGTGCCCCGGCGGCGGCCAGCTCTGGGATCGGCGGTTCCTAGAACAGACCGTCGTCGAAATCGTCGTCATCGAGGGCGAGGTCGAACGGATCGGCGGCAGGGGCCGTATCCGCCTCGCCGCCCGGCTGCAAGGCGCGGTGTATTTCGCGCTCACGGGCCATCGTATAGCGCGATCCGATCGCGCCCAGCAGCTGGCCGAGCGCTTCCGCACCGTCCTCTGGCATGTCGTCCGCCTCCCGGCCGAGCAGGGCAAGCCGCTCCGCAATCGCCGCGAGCGGACCGCCGACCTCGGCCTCGCAATCGATCCTGCCGGTGGTTTCCTCCAGGATGGCGGTCACGGAAACCGCACCCTCATCGAGTTCCGAGAGGCCGGAGCGCATGCGCTCTCCGCCATCGCGGATGCAATCCAGCGATTCCGCCAGTGCCGCCCCGGCGTCGACCGGCGCATCCTCCTCGGAGCCACGAATGACGCCGGCCGCGGCGGTCAGTCCGTCGAAGGACTGCGCGATGCCCAGGGCGATCGTCGCCAGCGTGGCCGCGAAGCCGCGGATCTCGGAAGCGATAACGGCAAGGCCCCGCCCTTCCTCGCCCATGCGGTAGCAGCGCAAGTCGGTGTTCCAGGCCATCTGCTGGACTTCGCCTGTGATGCGGTGGACGGTCGCCAATCGCTGCGCGAGGTTTTCCGCCGTCGTCGAGGCCAGGCTGCTCAGGCGGCTGGAGCGGGCATCGGCCTCGCGCAAGCGCTCGGTGACAGTCGCCACTTCGGCCACGCTGCGTTCAAGCCGGTGAAGGAACACGCCCTCACCCCCACCTGCGCGCCCATCTGCACCGTCGCCCGAACCGTCATCGGTCTCGCGCAGTTCGAGCAGGCTGGCCGCGCTCGGTCCGATCCCGCGCAGGCTGGTGGCGAGCAGGCGCGATTCCCGCTGGAACGTGTCCAGCGTATCGAGCGTCTGCGCCGAAAGCAGGGCCAAGGCATGATCCGCCACCGTTCCGGCGACCTCTGCGGAAAGCGCGCCCGGCGCGGCCATGAAGGCACTCACATCGTGGAGCCCGTCGGCCAGATGTTCCAGTCTCTGCCGCGTGCTGTCGCCTACCTGCAACGCGCCCAGGGCCGTGCCGACTTGCGCGCGGATATGGCGGGCCACTTCGGCGATCCGCAAGGCGCGTTCCGCCAGCTCCAGCTGATGCTGCTGGAGAGCGACGGCATCGGCGGACAGCTTGCGGGGGATATGCGGTATCACCAGCGCGCATTCGCCGGCCAGCTGGCGTTCGACCTCGAACATCGCCGGCACCGCTTCCGACAGCCAGCCGATCTCCTTCGAAAGACCCTCCATCTCGGTTTCGCCGAGGTCCAGCTTGACGAACATGGTATCGGCGAACCCGGAGAAGTCTCCCGCTCCCGCCGCCGCGACCTTGATGTTGAGGCCGCAGATGCGCAGGAAGCTGAGGGTGCGGTTGACCTGATCGATCTGGTTGGCCAGCGCCGCGCTGGCGCGCTCGATCGACACCAGCGCCTCCTTCCGCGCGGCCTGGATCGCGGGCAGGCGCGTCAGCCGGTCGGCCGTGCCGCGCATATTGCCCACGGCGGCATCGGCGGCATCGCGCTCGAAGGCATTGGTCACGCTTTCCAGCGCACCGATCAGGCCTTCGACGATCTCGTAGGCACGGGCAAGCGCCGTGCCCGCCGCCACGAAGCGCGCATCGAGGCCGCCCGCGATCCTGGCAATGGCCTCGGCCAGTTCGCCAAGCGAAGCACCGGACACGACGGGGGCAACCGGGCCATCGGGCGAGAGAACGACAGGGTTCACGCCCCCGTGGAGATCGGCCTCGCCCGGTTCGTCCAGAGCCGGTTCGGGGAAATAAGCGCTATCGATCATCGGCCAGCCATGTTCTTCCATCGTCATCATCGGTTGGTTGCCGCAAGCAGTTCGCGGGCGATGGCGCCAAGCGGCACCACCCGGTCCGCGGCGCCGCGCGCGATGGCTTCCTTGGGCATGCCGAACACGATCGAGGTCGCCTCGTCCTGCGCGAATGTGCGGGCGCCGGCCTGCTTCATTTCCAGCAGGCCCCGCGCGCCGTCGTCGCCCATGCCGGTCATGATGACGCCCACCGCGTTCGATCCGGCCGAGCGCGCGGCGGAGCGGAACAGCACGTCCACGGAAGGGCGATGGCGGGAGACCAGCGGACCGTCCTTGACCGCGACGTGGTAGCGCGCGCCCTGCCGCTCCAGCATCAGGTGCTTGCCGCCCGGCGCGATCAGCACATGGCCGCGCAGCACGGGATCGCCGTCCACGGCTTCCTTCACGTCCACTTCGCAAAGACCGTTGAGACGCTTGGCGAAAGCGCGGGTGAAGTTCTCCGGCATGTGCTGGACCACGACGACACCCGGCGCATTGGCGGGGAGCGCCTCCAGCACTTCGCGCAGCGCCTCGGTGCCGCCGGTGGAGGCGCCCAGGCAGACCACCATCTCGGTCGTGCGGCTCATCGCCCGGCCGCTCGGCGGCGGCAGCACGGCATCGGCGGTCAACTTCTTCTGGGGCGCTTCGGGCTTCGCCTCACGAACGGCAGACCGGCCGCGAACGCGAGCGCGGGAGGCGCCTTTCACCACGTCGCGGATCTGGAGATTGTGCTCGGCCAGATGGTCGGCCACGCCGATGCGCGGCTTCAGGATCACGTCCACGGCGCCCGCTTCCATCGCCTGGAGCAGCGTTTCGGAGCCTTCTTCGGTCAGCGAGGAGCACATGACCACGGGCACCGGACACTGCGACATCAGCTTGCGCAGGAAAGTGATGCCATCCATGCGCGGCATTTCCACGTCCAGCGTGATGACGTCGGGCACTTCCTCCTGGATGCGCCGCGCGGCGCTGAAGGGATCGGGGGCGGAGCCGATCACCTCGATCTCCGGATCTTCCTGGAGGATCGCGGTCATCGTCTGGCGCACGCTGGCGGAATCGTCGATGACGAGAACGCGGATCTTCTTGCCCGTGACCATTGCCTCAGCCCTTCCGGAACACGGTATTGGCCACCTGCGTCAGCGGCAGGTCGTGCCCGGTGATCGATTCCGAATGACCCAGGAACAAATGTCCACCCGGCTTCAGGCAATCGACCAGTTGGGACACGACCTTGCGCTGCGTCGGCTTGTCGAAATAGATCAGCACGTTGCGGCAGAACACCAGGTGCATCGGCTCGCCCACCGGATAGCGATCGTCCATCAGGTTGAGCCGGGCAAAGCCGATCGCGCTGCGCAGTGCGGGCACCATGCGCACGTCGTTCCGGGCCGGATCGCGCGGGAACATCACATATTTGCGCTGGAGAGCTTCCGGCACCGGATCGACGAGTTCCGCCGGATAGATGCCGGCACGCGCGGCTTCGAGCACGTCGGTATCGAGGTCGGTCGCCAGGATGCCGTAGTCCGGCCCGCCCTGGGTCTCGGCATGATCGTCCAGCACCATGGCCAGGGTGTAGGGTTCCGGCCCGGTCGAGCAGGCTGCGCTCCAGGCGCGGATTGAGCGCACGCCGCGCGCGGTCATCTCCGGCAGGATGACCTTGCTCAGGTAATCGAAATGGCCGGGCTCGCGGAAGAAGTCGGTCTTGTTGGTGGTGACCGCGTTGATCAGCGAGAGCCCTTCCTGCGCCAGGTTTTCACCAGCGAAGATGTAATCGCAGTAGTCGTCGAGCGTGCGCGACCCGCTTGCCCGCTGGCGGCGGCGCAGGCGGCCTTCGAGCATGGTCTTCTTGCTCTCGGGCATCTTGATGCCGGAATATTCGTAGATGTAGGCCGCCAGCCGCGCAAAATTGCGCTTGCTCATCGGGTCGCTGCCATGGTGCCCTGCGGCGAGGGCACTGGACGAAGTGCGATTGGCCAAGGCTGTCGTTTGCGCGGTTGCGGTCATCTGCGCGGCTCCGGAATTCGAATTGAGGGTCAGGCAGCGAAAGACGTCAGGCAGCGAACGACAGGCGCGAGGCTTCCTCGGCCGAGAAGATGCGCGGCATGTCCACCAGCACGGTGAAGCCCTCTTCGCGCTTCACCACCCCGCCGATATATTCGGACGGCCAGCGCACGCCGACATCGGGCGCGCCGCCCATCTGGTCCGCCCGGAAGCTGGTGACCTCGATCACCCGGTCCACCACCAGCCCCAGCACCAGCACGCGGTCCTCCAGCGGAATGTCCACCACGAGGATGCGCGTCGCCGGGGTCGGCTCCGTCTGCGGCAGGCCCAGCCGCAGGCGGAAGTCGATCGTGGTCACGCCTTCGCCGCGCATGTCGGTGAGGCCGAGCAGGTAGTCCGGCCCGCCCGGAATGCGGAAGGTTTCGCGGTAGTCCAGGATCTCGCGGACCAGTGTCACCGGCACCGCGAAGATCTCCGCTCCCAGGCCGAAGGTAACGGCCTGGATCTCCTGGACGTCGCTCATGCCGCGTGCATCCCGAAGGCGTCGTCGTGATCGTCCGGCCCGCCCATGGCGAGGTCGAGCGCGAAGCCGTTGGTGCGGGCCTGGCCATTGGCGGCCGCAGGGCGCTTCGCGGGCGCCTTCACCGCCGTCTTGATCAATGCGGAGATCGAGCTTGGCTTGCGGGCCGGGGCGGCGGCACGGGGCGCCTTGCCGGCATCGTCGACGCGGAAGTAGGCGATGGAGGCCTGGAGTTCCTCGGCCTGGGCCGCCAGTTCTTCCGATGTTGCGGAAATTTCTTCCGAGGCTCCGGCGTTCTGCTGGGTGACCTGGTCGAGCTGCTGGATCGCCTGGTTGATCTGGCCCGCGCCGATGTCCTGTTCGCGGCAGGCAGCGCTGATTTCCGAGATCAGTTCGGCGGTGCGGCGAATATCGGGCACCAACTTGGAGAGCATCTCGCCCGCTTCGGTGGCGGCATCGACGGTATTGGACGAAACGGCACCGATTTCGGCGGCCGCGCCCTGGCTGCGTTCGGCCAGCTTGCGCACTTCCGAAGCGACGACGGCGAAGCCGCGGCCATGTTCGCCCGCGCGCGCCGCCTCGACAGCCGCATTGAGCGCGAGCAGGTCGGTCTGGCGGGCGATTTCCTGCACGATGCCGATCTTCTCGGCAATCGTGCGCATGGCGCCTACCGCACGGTCGACTGCGATGCCGCTGGCTTCGGCGTCCTGGGCCGACTGGCGCGCGATCTTCTCGGTCTGGGCGGCGTTCTCGGCGTTCTGCTTGATGTTGGCCGACATCTCTTCCATCGAGGCGGAGGCCTGCTCTGCCGCAGCGGCCTGCTCGGTGGCGCCCTGCGAGACCTGTTCGGAAGTCGAGGAGAGTTCCTGGCTGCCGCTGGCGACATTGTTGGCCGCCACGGTGGCATCGCCCACCACGCCGCGCAAGCGCTCGATCATGCGGACGAGCGCATGGCCCAGCTTGTCCTGTTCCGACAGGGGCTTGTGGCTGACGGTCAGGTCGCCGTCGGCGATCTTGTCGGCCAGGACGGCGCTGACGCGCAAGTTCGCGGTCATCTTGTTGACGGTGTCGACAAGGTCCTTGATCTCGTCGTTCGAGGTCACTTCCACGTCGTTGTCGAGGTCGCCGATGGCCACCGCATTGATCGCAGTGCCGACCCGGCCGAGACCGCGCGAGACGATCAGCGAGATCCACACCGCGCCCACGAGCGCGCCGATGAAGGCGACGGCGGCGACGGTCAGCAGCGTGGCCCGTGCCGAGGCATAGAGCGCGTCGGTTTCCTTATCGACCTTCCCCATGTCTTCACGGGCGCGGGCGACGAGGTCCTCGGTCAGCTTGGTGACGCGGTCCAGGGAATCGCGGGCGCTGCCCAGCGCCAGCACGGCGGCTTCGTCGTTCTGACCGGCCCGGGCCATTGCCCTGATGCGGGCGTCCAGTGGCTTGAAGGTCTCGTACGAGGTGCGCATTTCGCGCCAGGCCTGCTTGGTTTCGGCCTGGGCATTCGCCTCGCCTTCTTCCAGCAGCCGATCGAATTCGGTCATCGAGCGGCTGGCCTTGTCGTCGAATTCCTTCACCAGCTCCGGGTCGTTCGTCATCGTCATGTTGCGCTCATTGCGCGCCAGCGTGCCGAACACGACCTGGACCTGCTGCGCGCGGTCGAGGCGGGCGGCCGGGCCGCTGATGAGGTCGGTGATGGCGGTGTTGAGAGTGCCGAGGCGCGTCAGGCTGACGCCGACGACGACTGCAAGCAGGATCAGGATGATGGCGAAGGTCACGCCCAGTTTCATCTTTATGGTAGCGCGCATGGCAATGGGAATCCTGGAAGGCGGATTGGGGGGAAAGTCGGTAATCTGAAGTGGATTGGTCGGCGGGGCCGTCAGGCCGCGTGGGTGCTGAACGCCTCGTCCTCGCTGTCGGGACCGCCGGTGGAGAGATCGAGCGCAAAGCCGCGGGCGCGGGCCTGCTGGTCGGCCACCGAAAGCGCGCGCGGCGGCCGGGCCGGTGCCCTGCGCGGCGCGGCTGCCGCCTGGACCGCCTGACGGACCGCCACCGGCGCGGCCTTGCGGCGATTGGCGTGATCGGAGACGCGGAAGTAAGCGATCGAAGCCTGAAGCTCCTCGGCCTGCGCGGCCAGTTCCTCGGAAGTCGTCGAGATCTGTTCGGAAGCGCCGGCGTTCTGCTGGGTCACCTGGTCGAGCTGCTGGATCGCCTCGTTGATCTGGGAGGCACCGATATCCTGTTCGCGGCAGGCGACGCTGATTTCCGAGACCAGTTCGGCCGTGCGGCGGATGTCAGGCACCAGCTTGGAAAGCATCTCGCCCGCCTCGGCCGCCGCCTGCACGGTCTCGGTGGAAACCGCGCCGATCTCCGCTGCCGCGTGCTGGCTGCGTTCGGCCAGCTTGCGCACTTCGGATGCGACCACGGCAAAGCCCCGACCATGCTCACCGGCACGCGCCGCTTCCACGGCCGCGTTAAGCGCCAGAAGGTCGGTCTGACGGGCGATTTCCTGAACGATGCCGATCTTCTCGGCAATCGTGCGCATGGCGCCGACCGCGCGGTTCACGGCAACGCCGCTGCTTTCCGCATCCTTGGAGGACTGACGCGCGATCTTCTCGGTCTGCGCGGCATTGTCGGCGTTCTGCTTGATGTTGGCGGCCATCTCTTCCATCGAGGCCGAAGCCTGCTCGGCAGCGGCGGCCTGTTCGGTGGCGCCTTGCGAGACCTGCTCGGAATTGGCCGAAAGCTCCTGGCTTCCCGCCGAGACGTTCTCGGCAGCCACGGTGGCATCCCCGACCACGCCGCGCAGGCGCTCGATCATGGTGTTCACATGGCCCAGCAGATCGCCGATCTCGTCGTTGGACCTGACTTCGGCGGTGCGGGTAAGGTCACCGTCGGCCACCTGGCGCATGGCATCGCCCGCCGCCTTCAGTCCGCGCGAGATCACCAGTCCCAGATAGGCCGCGGCGATCACGGTGATCAGCACGGCTGCAAGCCCCATGCCGATCATCAGCGAACGGGCCGCGCCATACGTCACTTCGGTGTCGTCGTCGGCCTTCGCCATCGTCCGCTGCTCGACCTGGACCAGGCCTTCGACGGTCTTGGTCACGGCCTGGACCCGATCGCGCGATTCGCCCATGGTCAGCGCAGCGGCGGCAGCCTTGTCGCGGCTGCTGAGGTCGCTCACCTGCTGGTTCACCGGCTTGAACGCGGTCCACTGCTCGCGAAGCTGCGCCCAGGCGCTGCGCGTCTCGCCCGAGGCGGCGGTGTTGCCCTGTTCCACTTCCTGGTCGACCCGGTCTCGCGTGGTGGCAATGCGCGTTTCCAGCTCGCGGCGCTCCACCGCATCCTCGGTGAGGACCAGGTTCTTCTCGGCGCGCACCATCATGCTCACGCCGCTGTCGATGGCGCGGGCGCGGTCGAGCTGCCGCGCGGGGCCTGTCACCAGGTTGCCGACAGCGTCGTTAAGCGTGGTGAGGCGGGAAACGCCGACCACGATAGTCGCCGTCATGATGATCAGCAGGAGCCCGAAGGTCCCCCAAAGCTTCAGCTTGATGGTTGCGCGCATGGTGGCTCCGCGGTTTGTCGGCGCGGCCGATCGGCTCGGTTGATCGGCTGGGCTCAATGGACGGTGGACGGCTGGCTGGCGGCATCGGTGCCGCCGACCAGCGAGTGGAAAATCGCGGCCAGATCGGGCAGGACGACCACGCCGTCCTGCCGGCGAACCAGCTCGCGAACGAAATCGCGGCGCCAGCGCATGCCGACGGCGGGCGGTTCCTCGCTGGCGGCGCGCTGCAGCGTCGCCACTTCGTGAACCTTGTCGGTGCGAATGCCGATCTGGAACGTTTCGCCCCCGGCATCCGTCTCGACTTGCGTCTCGATCACGACGATGCGGCTGTCGACGGTCGCTTCGGCCGCCGGCATGGCGAAGGCCAGCCGAAGGTCGGCGATCGGGATGATCTTGCCGCGAAAGTTGACGACACTGCCCAGCAGCGGCGCCGCGCCGGGGACGCGGGTTTCCGGCAGAAGGTCCAGGATTTCGCGGACCAGGGTGGCTTCCAGCGCGAAAGTCTCAGCGCCCAGATTGAAGGTCAGCACTTCGAGATTGCCCTCGGCATCCCACTGCGTGGCGGTTGGTTGTGCGCTCATGGGTGCTTATCCGGCGGCGCGAAGCCGCTCCTCCTGGTTCTGGCCGAGCATGACGAGCTGCGCGACGTCGAGGATCAGCGCGACACCGCCGTCGCCCAGGATCGTGGCGCCCGCGAACGTCGCCACGTCGCGGTGCAGCGGCGACATGGATTTGATGACCGTCTGGTGGCTGCCGATGATCTGGTCCACCACCAGGCCGACACGCTCGGTGCCGGTGGCGATGACGACGATCTTCTGGTGCGGATCGGGCCGCGTGCCGGTGTCGAAGATCTCGCGCAGGCGCAGGAACGGCACCAGCCGGTCGCGCAAGGTGATGAAGCTGCGACCGCGCGAGCGCAGGTCTTCCTCAAGACTGAGTTCGAGGCATTCCTCCACCGCGCCCAGCGGGATCACGTAGCGGCCCTCGCCCACGCGGACAAGCAGCCCGTCGATGATCGCCAGCGTCAGCGGAATGCGCAGCACCACGGTAGAGCCCTCGCCGGGCGCCGAGGTGATGTCGATGGCGCCGCGCAGGCTTTCGATCGTGCGCTTCACCACGTCCATGCCGACGCCGCGCCCCGAAAGGTTGGTCACTTGCGCCGCCGTGGAGAAGCCCGGGTGGAAGATCATCTGCAACAGATCGTGATCGGACACCTGCTGGCCGGGCTGGATCAGCCCTTGCGTTTCCGCCTTGGCGCGCACGCGGGCGCGGTCGATACCGCGTCCATCGTCGCGGATGGTGATGAGCACTTCGCCGCCCGCCTGATGGGCGGAAAGGCGAACCTGTCCGGCCGCAGGCTTGCCGGCGGCAAGGCGATCCTCGGGGGTTTCCAGCCCGTGATCGCAGGCGTTGCGGATCAGGTGGACCATCGGATCGGCCAGACGCTCGATCATGGTCTTGTCGACTTCGGTGGTCTCGCCTTCGGTCGAAAGCTCGATGGTCTTGCCGGTTTCGCGCGCAAGATCGTGGACTAGGCGGCGGAAGCGGCTGAACAGGCTGGCAACGGGCACCATGCGCAGCACCATCATGGTATCGCGCAATTCGCCGGCAAGCCGTTCGATTTCTTCGGAAATCGAGCGAAGCGCCAGTTCGTTGCCGACTGCCGAACCCTGCCCGCTGGCAAGCTGCGACAAGCGGCTCTGCACGATCACGAGTTCGCCCACGCGGTCCATCAGCTCGTCCAGCCGCTCGGCCGGAACGCGCACGCTTTCACCAGCGGGCTTGGCGCTCGGGTTGCCGCTCGGGTTGGCGCCGGCACGGTTCGCTGGACCGTCCTGCGCGGTGGCAGGCGCCTCCACGACAGGCATTTCCTCGACGATTTCGGGCGCAGCCTCGGCGCCCTCGTCACCAAGCGGCTCGACGGTCAATTCCATGTCATCCATCACGAAGATGAAGACGTCATCGATATCGTCACGCGAGATGTCGCCGCGCAGTTCGACGTCCCAGCCGATGTGGCATTCGGTCGGAACCAGTTCGGCAAGTGGCGGCACCGTATCGGTGCGCGCGACGATCTTGCATTCACCCAGTTCGCGCAGCTCGTCGAGCAGCATCAACGGGTTGGTGCCATTCGCCATGGCGTCGGCGGGAAGCCGGAAGAACAGGCGCCAGCCGCCGCACGCGACCTGCTTCGGTTGCGCCGTCGGCGCGGCAGAAGCAGCAGGAGCGGATGCTTCGCCCCCGGCCGCGTCGATCGCTGCCTGAAGCTGCTGCAGGATTGCCGCACCAGCGCTCTCCAACCCCGTGCCGTCGCCCTCGATCAGCGCGCGCATATGGTCGCGCGCGGAAAGGATCACCGCCACCAGTTCCTGCGTCGCGGGGGCCAGCCCCTTGCGCACGCGGTCGAACGCGGTCTCGCAGTGGTGGGTGAAATCGGCCAGCGCGTCGAAGCCGAACATCGCGCCGGATCCCTTGAGCGTGTGCAGCCCCCGGAACACTTCATCGATCAGCGCGCGGTCGTCCAGCCGGTGGCCAAGGTCGAGCAAGCCGTGCTCGATCTGGTCCAGCAGTTCGCCCGCCTCGACGCGGAACGCCGCGACCGGGTCCTGCGTGCTCACCGGCCCAGCACCTTGCGCGAAACCTTGATGAGCTGTTCAGGCACGAAGGGCTTCACCAGCCAGCCGGTGGCGCCGGCCGCCTTGGCCTGCTGCTTCATGGCATCGTCGCTCTCGGTGGTGAGGAAGATGATCGGCACGCCGGCCTGTTCGGGCGCCTTGCGCAGTTCGCGGATCATCGTCAGCCCGTCCATATTGGGCATGTTGAGGTCGGTGATGATCAGGTCGAACCGCTTCGCACCGGCCGCGGCAAGGCCCTCGACGCCGTCGCCGGCTTCGGTGACGTCGTATCCCGCGCCGGTCAGCGCGATGCGGATCGCCATGCGCAGGCTGGGGGAATCGTCGACGGTGAGGATAGAGGCAGTCATTGCGGCAGTTCTCCGTGGAACCAGAATTCGATGTCCGGGGGGGTAAGGTCCGTCAGGAAGCCCGCGCGTTCGAGCAGGGCGGCAACGGCGCCGCTGGCGGGCTGCGTCAGCCGCAGATCGCGGCCCGCACGCGCCCATTGTCCGCGCGCAGAGTAAATAATCTCGATGAAAGCAAGATCGACTTCGGCCAGTGAAGACAGATCAAGATCGACGTCCTGATCTTCTTCAAGCTTCGCGCGGAGAACTGCCACGAATTGGTGAGCGGATCGAACCGTCACCGAATCCGGAACTACCATGGCGTGGCGCATCACTTCCTCTGGGATTTCGCCAAATGCGTGAGCCGCTTCGGCGCGAACGGGGGGATGCTTTGTTTTTAGAGGAAATCCGGCACAAATGGACTTTCCCAGCCGATTTTTTTGCGCCTGAAGCCGCAACGAAGCCTGGCCGTAATTCTTCCCGAACACATCCCTTCGTGCGTGGCCGACGGCGATACCGGCCGACATGAAAAAAGGGGCCGACGCACCGCAGTGCGCCGGCCCCCTATCTTGCGGATCGCCCTCTATCAGGAGACGGCGCTTCGCGTTTCCCTGCTTACCAGCGGATCGACACACCCGCGCGGCCGGCGATGCCGCTGGTGCCGGAACCGGTCACACCTTCCACCTTGGCGAAGGCGGAAAGCCCCTGCGAGGCGCCCTGAATGCCGGCCTCCCAACGTGCACGGCCGCCCTCCGAAGCATCTCGGAAGTAGAGATCCTGACCGCCCGAAGACAGCGTGGCGCCCGGTCGGCCGTTCATCTCGCCTTCCCAGTTCACGCCCAGATAGGGCTGGAGCGCCCAGTCGCCCGAGTGGGTTTCCACGCCTGCACGCATGCCCGCGCGGCCGTAGAAGCTCTGGACATGGTCGAACTTCGCGCCGACGCCGCCCGCTGCGGCAAAGCCGTCGAGGTCTGCGTCAGACCACGAAGCGCTGGCGGAAGGCTCGAAGAACACGCTGCCGGTGCGGATGTGATATCCGGCCTCGATTTCGACGCCGTAGCTGGTGCCGTTCGAATTGGGTGCGCTGGCGCCGTTGCCGAGGTCGTACTTGAGCGAATAACGGTCGAGCTTGGCCAGGGCGTGGGCGAAGAGCCCGTCAGCACTGCGGTAGCGGGCGTAGAGGCCAAGGTTGCCGCCGTCGAGCTTGATGCGGTCGCCAGTCGACTTGACCTTGCCTTCCTGCGAGACATAGCCGCCGGTCACGCCGACGGACCAATCGCCACCACGGCCCCAGTCGAGGCCGAACTGACCACCCCACCAGCTGTCGCGCACGTCGAGATTGGGCGCGAAGCTCGTGGCCGTGCCCAGCACCGTTTCCGAATAGACCGGACGCGAGCGGTTGGTTTCGCTGCCGCCCAGGATCTGGCCCCAGAGCGCCATGCCGTCATGCGGCGCCGTGGCGCGCATCTGGTCCGACCAGGCATCACCCGAACGACGCCAGTAGTGGCGCACTTCGGCGCCGGTACGGACGAGTTCGAAGGCCTGCGTGCTGGGCACGCCGACGAGATCGAGGTTGCCGTCCGCATCGGTCAGAAGCTGGTAGTCGACGAAGCCCTTGTTGACCGCGCCGCCTTCGAGGACGAAGGCCCCGGTGGCGACCGAAGCCGCGTTCACCAGGCGAATGCCCTCGAAATTGAACTGCGCGCCGGTGGCGCCGCTCAGGTCCTTGATGGCAATCGTCGTGGTGCCCGAAACCGCGCCGACATTGAGCTGATCCGCCGACTGAGCCGCATTGGCGCCCACTGCACTGGCGCCGAGGTTGGCTTCCAGCACGACACGCGAATTGCCGCTGCCCACGAAGGCCGCGTTGCCCAGATCGAGCACGTCACCGGTGTGACCGTTGACGAGGCTGATCGTGCCCGAATTGCGCAAGGTGGTGAGACCGGTGATCTTCATCGTGGCAGCCGCGGCGGCCGCCGGATTGATGTTGATCGTGCCGCCGTTGACCAGCGTGGCGTTGCCGGCAAACGCGGTGTCCCCGCCAAAGGCGTTCCAGGTGCCGCTGTTGGTCAGCGTGGTCGAGACGGTTTCGAAGGTCATGTAGCCGTCGATCGTGCCCGAGTTGGTCAGCGTGGCGACGCCGCCCGAAAGGGCAACGGCGTGGTTGCTGCCAGCCCCCACCGTGCCCGCGAGCAGGACATCCTGGCCGCCATCGGCGTCCGAGGACAGGCCGAAAGTCGCACCATGAAGCGTACCGCCACTGGCCAGCGTTACCTTGGCGCTGCCGCCGGTAACGATGGCAAGGCCTGCGCCGGTTGCAGAGTCGATCTTGCCGCCCGCCAAAGCCGCCGAGATGTCGCCGCTGGAGGAGGTCAGTTCGATGGCATTCCCGGAAGCCGTCACCGTCCTGGCCGCCAGACCAATTACGCCGCTGCCGGTCGTCGCGGCGATACCGCGCGAACCGTTGCCGCTGGCGATGACGCTCTGCACCGTCAGGGTTTGGGCGCCCGTGCCGGTCTGGACCGAAATGCCATCCGAACCCGCGCCCGTGGTCGTCACGGCCGCGCTGTCGAGGACGATCGATCCGCTGCCGCTGGCTGTTGCCGCGATACCTGCGGCATTGGCGCCGGTGGTCGAGACGGTGCCGAAGTTGGTCAGCGTACCCGTGCCGTCGACGACGGTGAGCGTGACGCCATTGGCATTGGCACCCTGCGTGGAGACGCCGTTCGTCACGGTAGCAGCAAGGGCGACGCGGGCCTGGGCCGGAGCGGCGCTCTTGCCCAGGGTCAACGAGACATTGCCCGACTGCCCAGCCTGCACGGTGACGCCCGCCGCATCGGCGCCGGTCGTGACCACCGAAGCGAGGCTGGCAGCGATGTCGCCGCTGGAACCGGCGCCGGTCTGGGCGAGGTTCACGCCGGTCACGCCGTCGCCGGAAGTCTGGACATCGGCCAGCGAAACCGAGATCGCGCCGTCGGTGCCGGTGCCTTCGACCGAGACGCCGAAGCCGCCCATGCCCGAAGCGACGATCGAACCGGCATCCGCCAGGGTGATCGCACCGTTACCCGAGAGGCCGACGCCGAGGACGCTGCCACTGCCCGCGATGGCGGCGACATTGCCGAGCGCCACATCCTGCGCGCCGGTGAAGCCGGCGGACTGTACGCCGGTGGCAGCGGTGGCCGCCGAGACGGTCACGTCGCCGAGCGCGTCGATCGCCAGGCCCGCGCCGTTGGCGGCGGAAATGCCGGTGGCATCGGCCGCACCGCTGGAGACAGAGAGGGCCGCCGGCAGGTCGAGGCTGGCGATGCCGGTGCCATTGGCGAGTACCACGCCCGTGGCGGTGCCCGCGCCGGAGACGGTCAGGCCGCCGTTCAGCACCGCGTTCTGGTCGGCGCCGCCGTCGATCGAGAGACCGAGGGCATCGCCACTGGCGCTCGCAACCGTGACGAGACCGGTTGCAACCAGGTCGATTGCGCCGGTGCTGCCCGCAAGGTCGAAGCCGGTGGCCGTGCCATCGGCCGAAACCGTGACCGGGCCGCTCGACGCGACGGATTGCGCGCCGCTGCCGAACAGCGCCAGGCCGGTGGCGCTGCCGCCGGTCGAAGCCGCGTCGTTGGTTACGCTCAGCGCGCCGCCCAGCACAATCTGCGCGTCACCCGTGAGGTTGGCCGAAAGACCCGTGGCATTGCTGCCCGCGGCCGAAACGGTCATGCCCTGGGCCAGCGAGACCGAGGCACTGGCGCCGTCGAGAACGATGCCGCTGGCGGAACCCGCGGCCGCGGTCACATCGAAGGCACCCGCCACGGTGAGGCTTGCGCTATCGCCGGCGCCGGACTGGGCGACGCCCAGGACATCGCCGGTGGCCGAGGTCAGCGAGAAGTTGCCGGCCAGATCGATGGACTGGGTTGTGCCCGCGAACTGGAAGAGGCCCTGCTGAAGGTTGGTCCCGGTGAAATCACCCCCAACGGACAGCGATACCGGGCCGCTGGCATTGACCTGGAGCGCGCCGACTCCTGCAGTCGCCCCGGACAGTGTGACATCGCCATCGAAGCGCGCCACTTGCGCGGTGCCGCCCAGCATATATCCGCCGATGGCCAGGCCGCTTTCGGAAGTCACCACGAAGTCCTGCGCCGAGACCAGCGACAGCGCGCCGCTGCCCGCCACGAAAGCGCCGCCGGCGCCGAGCTTGCCCTGGACGTTCAGCCCCTTTGCAAGTTCGACGCTGACGTCACCGTCGCCCCCCGCCTGCAGACCGGCAGCAGTATCATCGGTGCTCGTGACCTGAACAGTGTCGGCGGCGTCGATCGAGATGGTCCCGAGGATATCCTGAATATCGATGCCCCGCGTCGCACCCACGCCCGAAACGGTCAGTGCGCCGTCCATCGAAAGCGCCAGGCTGGCACCGTCACTGACGCGGATGCCGTCTGTTTCGCCCGTGCCGCCAGCGACAGTCAGCGCGCCATTGCTGGTCACGACCAGCGCGCCGCTACCGCCGCCGAGGCGGATGCCGGTTGCATCGGTTCCGCCGGTCACCGTCGCGCCCGAAGCGAGCGAAACGGTCTGGTCTGTCCCGCCGTACAGGCTGGCGCCCGTGGCCGCACCCGCACCGGTAACCTGAAGGGCGCCGGTGAGCGTCACGCTCTGGCTCGTACCATCGCTGACGGTCACGCCGAAGGCGTCGCCGGTGCCGCCATCGATGATGAGCGCACCGTTGCTGGTCACGGCCAGCAGGCCGCTGCCGCCTTCGAGACCGATGCCGGTCGCGCCTGCCGAACCCGTGACGGTCGCGCCATGATCCAGCGTGACGGTCTGGTCGGTGCCGTCAGCCAGAGTGATGCCGGTGGCCGATCCTGCTGTATTGGTGACGCGGAAGGTGTCGCCGATCTGCACGTTCTGCGCAGCAGTCGCGCCCGAAGTGGCAATGCCGATGGCCTCACCGCCCGCTGCGGAGACCGCGAACGTCGCGCCGCTGCCGTTGCCGGGAATCACCGAGATCTCGACCGAACTGCCGCCGGCCACGTCAATCCCGGTCGCGCCGGCACCCGTGCTGGTAACCGAGAGGCGCGCGCCGGTGAAGTCGACCGAAACGGCATCCGTCGCGCCGCTCAGGGTTACGCCCAGGGCCTGGCCTCCCGCATTGACGTTCACGTCGCCCGCGTAGGCGGTGCCGCCCACGGTGGCGGGGGTGAAAGCGACGCTCTGGGTCGTGCCGCCCGCGACCGAGACTCCGGTGGCAGAGTTGGATCCGGTGACCTGCACGGTCTGGCCGGTGCCCGCCACGCTGACCGCGCCGGTCGCCCCGGTGACCTGGAAGCCCGTGGCATCGACGCCGGAGACCGTGAAAGCGCTCGCGGCGCTGGTGCGCGTGGCCGCCAGGGCGACATCGCTGCGATCCGCGGCCGACATGCCGACAGCCAAGCCGTTCTGCGACGTGACGGAAAGCGCGCCGGTATTGGTCACCACCGTCGTGCCGGCCGTCCCATTGCCTACCGCGCCAAGACCGGTTGCCTTGCCTGACCCGGACGTCACGGCGAGGCTGCCGTTGTTGGCGAGGACGAGGTTCCCTGCGCTAGCGGGTGTGCCGATGCCCAGTGCATCGCCGTCCGTGTTCGTGACGGTGACACTGTTGGCGTTGGTCAGCGTGATCGTACCGCCGCCAAGCCCCATGCCGCCGATGCCGTAAGCAGTGGAGCCGGCCGCGCCTATCGCGTCCACCCTGACGGTACCCTGGTTGACCGCGCTGCCGGTCTGCCCGGTAACGGCGAGACCGGCGCCGCCGATACTGGCCGAGGACTGCGTGACGGTGATCTTACCATCGCTGGCGTTGATAATCGATGCCGTGCCGGTGCCGAAAGCGAGTGCCTGGGCGCCGACGATGCCTGCCGCCACCGTGCCGTGGTTTTCGATGCCGGCACTGCCGGTGCCGGTGGCCTGCGTTTGAAGACCAACCTGTGTCGCGGTGATCTTCGCGCCGTTGCGCGCGCCGATCAGCGCGTCATGGTCGGTAGAGCCGTTGACGTTGACTCCCGTCGTACCGGTGGTCGCGTTGACGACCACGGTTCCGTAGAGATCTACCTTGAGATTGGCCGGGGTACCGTAAGTCGACTGGTCGTATTTGATGCCGTCCTGGAACTGGGTCGAATCCGAAATACACGAAGCGACGTTCGGGTTGGCCGAGGTGTTCGGCACGCCGCACTCGCCGTAGGGAGCCGCGAGGGACACGCCGGGGGCGATCATTACGAGTGTCAGCGCCGAGGCGCCGGCCATGAGCTTGGTCTTCAAGGCAATTCTCCTGTTAGCGCAGTTCTGTGGGGCGGGTCAGAACGGACCCGCCCAAGATCGAAAGAAAGCTGGAAAGGATGGAAGCGAGGGGCATCGGGATCACATGTGGAACCGGACGCCCGCCATGGCGGTGAGATCGTTGTAGCCCTTGCCGAGATTGGCCCCGACGCTGAACTGGAGGTCGACCTTGCGCATCTGCAGGGTCGAACGCAGGTCGATCCGGCCGCTGTCGCCCACCGCTTGCGCACCGGTGGTGACGAAGCGGTAGTCCGGCGCCCCGGCGAAGGCCGCCGTGACCGAGCGATCGGGGTCGAAATCGTGCACCCAGGCCGCGCGCAGCGTCGTGACGAGGGCCTTGCCCTGCGGCAGTTCGATACGGCCCGCGACATTGCCGCCCGCGAACGTGCGGGTCCGCGTCCAGTCCTTGCCGAAGAAGGCGAGGCCGAGCGCCGCGTCTTCCTGACCTTCGGCCTGGTTCTCGACATAGCCCGGCAGCGACAGGCGAGTGACTTCCACGGCCGCGAAAGGCTGGAACACCAGGTTGCCGCTGCCGAACTGGCGCGCCACCTGGGCCCGGCCGGACCAGGCATGCATGGTGAAATCGCCATGCGCCTGCACGTTGCCATCGGCATAGAGCCACATGTCACGCACCGTCGTGGTATTGGCCGCGCTGTAGAGCAGGTCCGCGCTGAGCGTCCAGGCGCCCGGATGGAAGCCCGCATAGGCGCCGAAGGTGTAGACCTTCGTCTTGCCCGAGGTGCTCACATCCGGAACCGAGAAGCTCTGCGGATCGAAGCCAAAGGTGGCGCCGACCACGCTGCGCGCGTCCGGGCGATAGTCCCAGCCGCCCTGCACGACATAACCGCTGGTGCGCACGTCGTGCGCCCCGTCGGTGCCGTCCAGACGCTGGCGGCCGCCCTGCACGGCCATCCAGAGGTTGCCCAGCGGCTCCTTGTGCCATGCCGAGGCAAAGGTGCCCACGCGGCTGACGATCTGGCCGTCGATCACATCGTGGCTGTTGCCGATCGCGGAAAGCGCCGCGCTCTGCGCTGCCACCACGCCTTCGCCGGTCAGGCTGTCGTAGACCGTGCCCAGCGCACCCACCGTCGGGATCGAGATGATCGCGGCAGCCGTCGGTGCGAAAGCGTCGGTCGGGGTTTCCTGAATGCGGTCGAGCAGGTTGCCGATCATGGCCTGACGCTGGGTCAGACCGCTGGGCGCATACTCGATCACATAGTGGATGACCTGCTGGTTCGCCGAGGAATAGTCGAGCCCGAAAGTCGCGACCGCCGATGTCGGCGCAACCAGCTTGACCAGGTCCTGGCCGGTGATGCCGCCGGCCGCTTCCAGAATGACCACGTCGTTCGCCCCGGCCCGGGCATAGCCCAGGTTGAGGAGATTGGTCGTGACCCGCCCGTTGAGCGATGCCGCGCCGGAGACGACGACCTTGTCCGCCGTGTTGGTCTTCAGGTCGAGATCGAGGTTGTACTCGCTCTGCGCCGTCAGGGTCAGGCCGCCGCTCACCGCCAGCTGCGACACGACGCCGCCACCGCCCGGATTGAGGATGCCCGAGTTCACGAACGAACCCGCACCGACGTTGACCAGCGAACCGGCCAGGAAGATGCCGCCATTGACGTTGGTGAAGCTGCCTACGCCCGCGCCGAGATCGATCGAACCGACGATCGTGCCGGAGTTGACGATCGTGTTGTCGCCGCCTTCCGCGTAGATCACCAGGCCTTCCTGTCCGTCCATGGTCTGGAGCGTACCGGCATTGGTCACGGTATTGGCCGCGCCGCCGAGCAGCGAGACGGCATGACCGCCCAGACCGCCGACGACATTGACCTTGCCGATATCCAATACGATCGCGCCGCCGCCAAGGCCGCCGGTGCTCTGCGCGACCAGCGCGCTCGAACCGGCGCCCGAAGTCACGACATCGGCATTGACGGTGAGGTTCACCGCATTGCCCGCGCCGGAGCCCGCCAGCACGCCCGTTCCCGAGCCCGTGGCCGCACCGCCGCCGCCGACCGACTGGACGACCACGCCGTTGGCATTGGCGCCGCTGGTGCGGATCGCCGCGCCTACCGTGACGTCCACCGCGCCTGCATCGACCGAGCCGATCGAGGCCGCCAGCGTCATGAGGCGGGCCATGCGCAGCGTGCTCACCGCGCCGGCATTGACCACGTCCAGCGTCTGGACCGTGCCGTCCGCGCCGACCACCGAGGCCGCGCCGCCGCCGCCGCCGATCGACTGCACCAACAGGGCCGTCGAACCCGCGCCGGTGGTGGTGATCGTCTGGTTGATCGCCACCGAAACGTCGCCGCCATTGCCGGTCGCGCCGTTCGAGGTGCCGAGCGTCAACGTGCCCTGGGCATTGGCGCCCACGGCGCTGGCGTAACCGCCGCCCCCGCCGATCGACTGCACGACGACACCCGCCGCACCCGCACCGGTGGTCTGGACACGGCCATCGAGCGCGAAGTCGATAGTGCCGCCCGAACCGCTGGCCGCGCCGCCGAGATCGACGTTCGTGACCGTGCCGGTGCCGCCGGTGTTGTCGAGGGTCGCCAGACCGCCGCCGCCGCCGATGGACTGCACGAGCACCGCATTGGCGCCGGTGCCGCTGGTCACCACGTCGGCCTTCTGGTCGAGCGTGATGTTGCCGCCGTCACCACCTGCGCCGCCGGTCGCGCCGGCTGCCAGGGTGATGTCGCCCAGCGCGCCGCCTTCCATCGAAGACAAGGTGGCAACGCCGCCGCCGCCGCCGATCGACTGGACCACCAGCGCCGAAGCGAGGTTGCCCGAAGTGCCGATGGCACCGGTCGATGTCGTGAAGGTCACGTCGCCGCCGTTACCCGCCGTGGTCTGCGCACCGCCGACATTCAGCGAAGCCCCCGCCAGCGAACCGTCGGCAAGGCCGAGCGCCATCGTGCCCACGCCGCCGCCGCCGCCGACCGACTGTGCGAGCAGGCCGATAGCCCCGTCGCCTTCGGTAACGATCGTCGCGCTGTTGGCGATGGCGATGGCCGCGCCCGAACCCGCCGAGTCTCCGCTGCCGCCGACCACGGTGGACCACACGGCATCGCCGCTGCCCAGCACCACGTCGCCGGTGACACCTTCGGTGCCGCCGCCGCCGCCGATCGACTGCGCCGCGAAGCCGATGGCGCCTGCGCCCTTGGTCTGGACCTCGTTGGCGTTCGTCACGTCGATCACATTGCCGTCACCGGCGACGCCGCCGGTGCTGCCGAGTTGCAGGGTCAGGCCGTTAGAGCCGACTTCCAGCGGATCGGGCACGGAGAGCGCGACATTGCCGCCGCCCGCACCGATGGCCTGGGCCAGCAAGCCGTAGGAAAGCGCGCCCGCCGTCTGGAGCATGCCGCCCGAGAGGCTGACGACGACCTTGCCCTGCTTGCCGCTGATCCCTTCGCCCTGCGCGCCCAGCGTCAGGTTGACGCCGTCGAACGCGCCCGCCTGCGCCGCGATGGCATAGGCCGACTGGCCGCCGCCGCCCGCGATGGACTGGGCGAGCACTGCGATGGAATCGTCCGCCAGGGTGGCGATGCTGCCGGTGGAAGTGACGGTGACGTCGCCGCCATCGCCGCCCGCGCCGCCGGTCGCGCCCACTTGCGTGTTCAGCGAGCCGCCGGTGACGGCCAGCGAGCCGGTGAAGCCGCCCGCACCGCCGCCGCCGCCGATGGACTGGGCCAGGATGCCGACCGAAGCCGCGCCTTCCACCAGGATCGCGCCGGTGTTGGTGACGGTGATGTCGCCGCCATTGCCGCCCGCGCCGCCGCTGCCGCCGAGAGCTGAAGTCATGCCGCCAAGCCCGGTGCTGAGCGTGCCGGAGACCACCATGCCCGCCGTGCCGCCGCCGCCGCCGATGGACTGGGCGAAGACGCCGTAGGACAAGTCGCCCTTGGCATCGATCACGCCGCTGTTGCTGACCGTGATCGTGCCGCCGTCACCACCCGCGCCGCCCGAACCGCCGAGGCTGGTCGTGGTGGAGCTGCCGGTGCTGAGCGAGCCGGAGATAGACATGCCGCCCAGGCCGCCGCCACCGCCGATCGACTGCGCGAAGACACCGATCGAGTTGGCTTCCAGCGTCTGGATCGTGCCGCTGTTGATGACTGCGATATCGCCGCCGTTGCCGCCGCCGGCACCTGCGCCGCCCACGCTCTGGCTGATCGCACCGCCTGCGCCGACGGAAAGTCCGCCCGCGAAGCCGCCCGAACCGCCACCGCCGCCGACCGACTGGCCGAAGACCGCGACCGAGCCCGCGCCTTGCGCCAGCACGTTGCCGCCATTGGTCAGCGTAATCGCGCCGCCATTGCCGCCACCGCCGCCGGAGCCTGCGCCGAGGGCCGAATTGACCGCGCCGCCGGTGGCAATCGTGCCGTCGACCGCAAAGCCGCCGGAACCRCCGCCGCCGCCGATCGACTGTGCGAAGACGCCGTAGGACAAGTCGCCATCGACCACGATGGTCGCGCCTGCCGCGTTGGTAACGCTGATCGCGCCGCCGTCACCGCCGGCTCCACCCGAACCGCCAAGCGTGTTGGACAAGCTGGAGACCGCACCGCTCGCCGCCAGCGAGAAGCCGCCAAGGCCGCCGCCGCCGCCGACCGACTGGGCGAAGACGCCCGCCGCATTGGCACCCGCTACATGGATCTGCCCGCTGTTGCTGACAGCAATGTCGCCGCCCTGGCTGGCATCGCCACCGGCGCCGCCGATGGTCGAGCCGAAAGCGCCGTCGCCCGAGCCGGTGAGGCCGCCGGCGAAGCCACCGGCACCGCCGCCACCGCCCACGGACTGGGCGAAGACCGCAACCGCGCTGGCGCCCAGCGTTTCGATGGTGCCGCTGTTGGTCAGCGCGATCGTTCCGCCCAGGCCGCCGCCACCGCCGGCACCGCCGCCGATGGTGGACTGCGCATCGCCGGTAAGCGCCACGGTCGCGCCGGCCGCAAAGCCGCCGTTACCGCCGCCGCCGCCGATCGACTGCGCCTGGATGCCGTACGCAAAGGCGCCTTCGGTATAGACCGCGCCGCTGGTGTCCACGGTGATGTCACCGCCGATACCGCCAGCCCCGCCGCTGCCGCCGATCGTGTCGGACACGGCATCGAGCTGCGAAGCCGCGCCGCCGACGGCGAAGCCGCCGACGCCGCCGCCGCCACCGACCGACTGGGCAAGGATCGCCACCGCCTGATCGCCGGCCGTCGCTACGAGGCCGCTGTTGGAGACCGTGATAGCGCCGCCCGCACCGCCGTCGCCGCCGGCTCCGCCGACCGACGAACTGGCCGAAGCGCCTTCGGCCGAGAGGCCGCCGCCCGCCGCGAAAGCACCGGCACCGCCGCCGCCGCCGATCGACTGCGCGAAGACCGCGATCGAAGCGTCGCCCAGCGTGACGATCTGACCGGCATTGTCGACCGCGATCGTGCCGCCAAGGCCGCCCGCGCCGCCGATACCGCCGCCGACGCCGTTCTCCACGTCGTCGCCCAGCGCCAGTGCGCCACCGGCCGCAAAGCCACCCGCGCCGCCGCCGCCGCCAACCGACTGCGCAAAGACGCCGTAGGAGATAGCGCCGTCGGTCTCGATCTTGCCGCCGGCCGCGTTGCTGACGGTGATGTCACCGCCGTCTCCCGCTGTGCCGCCGTCGCCACCAACCGCCTGCGAAACCGCACCGGCCTTGGACGCTGCGCCGCCGGTCGAGAAGCCAGCGACACCGCCGCCGCCGCCCACCGACTGCGCAAAGAGCGCGGTCGCATTGCTGCCGAGCGTCAGGATCGAACCGCCGTTGTCCAGCGCGATCGTGCCGCCGCTGCCGCCTGCGCCGCCCGAGCCGCCGACCGTGTTCGAGGTCGCGCCGCCTTCGGCCGAGAGACCGCCACCGGCCGCGAAGCCGCCCGCACCGCCACCGCCGCCGATCGACTGCGCGAAGACCGCAATCGCGCCCTCGCCCGCCGTCTGGATCGCGCCGAGGCTGGAAAGCGTGACATTGCCACCGATACCGCCGCCGCTGCCCGCGCCGCCGCCGACACTGGAGTCGACATCGCCTTCGAGGCTCAGCGCACCACCGGCCGCAAAGGCGCCCGAACCGCCGCCGCCGCCGACCGACTGTGCGAAGACCGCGTAGGAGAAGTCACCCAGGGTAGTGATCGCGCCGTTCGCGCCATTGTCGATGGAGACTTCGCCGCCGTCGCCGCCAGCACCGCCCGAGCCGCCCACCGTATTCGAGGCGCTGTCCGCCTTCGACGCACTGGCGCCGACCGAGAAGCCGCCGGCACCACCGCCGCCGCCCACCGATTGGGCATAGACCGCCGTGGCATTGGCGCCTTCAGTACGGATCGATCCGGTGTTGACCAGCGCAACCACGCCGCCCGCACCGCCGTCACCGCCAGCACCGCCGACCGCGTTGGAGGCCGCGCCGCCTTCGATCGTCAGGCCGCCGCCCGCCGCGAAGCCGCCCGCACCGCCGCCACCGCCCACGGACTGGGCGAAGACCGCGATGGAACCATCCCCGGCCGTGCCGATCTTGCCGGCGTTGCTCAGCGAAACCACGCCGCCGATGCCGCCCCCGGCACCGTCGCCCGCGCCGACCGAGGAATTGGCGTCGCCCTCAAGCGAAAGCGCGCCACCGGCCGAGAAGCCGCCCTGGCCGCCGCCGCCGCCTACCGACTGTGCGAACACAGCGTAGGAGAGCGTGCCCAGCGTGACGACTTCGCCGTCCGCGCCATTGGCCACGGTCACTTCGCCGCCATCGCCGCCCGCGCCGCCGCTGCCGCCGACCACGGTCGAGGCGCTGTCCGCCTTGGACGCCGAGGCGCCCACGGCAAAGCCGCCCTTGCCGCCGCCGCCGCCGACCGACTGCGCGAAGATCGCGGTCGCATTGGCGCCCTCGGTCTGGACCAGGCCGTCGGTCGTGATCGAAACCACACCGCCGGCTCCGCCCGCGCCGCCCGATCCGCCGACGCTGTCGGATACCGAGCCGCCCTGCGCGGTCAGGCCAGCGCCCACCGCGAAGCCGCCCGCGCCGCCGCCACCGCCCACGGACTGGGCGAAGACCGCCACCGAGCCCGCGCCCTTGGTCGCGATCGTGCCGGTGTTGTCGAGGCTGACGAGGCCGCCAGCACCGCCGCCACCGCCGCTGCCGCCGCCCACACCGGATTCGGCATCGCCTTCGAGGCTGAGGCCCGCGCCGGCCGCAAAGCCGCCCGAACCGCCGCCGCCGCCGACCGACTGCGCATAGACCGCGTAGGACAAATCGCCGTCAGTCGTGATCGTACCGCCGTTGTTGGCAATCGTGACGTCGCCGCCCGCACCTGCCGCGCCGCCGCTGCCGCCGACGAGGTTCGAGGCCGCATCCGCGCTGGCCGCTGCCGCACCGGCGGAGAACCCGCCCGTACCGCCGCCGCCGCCGACCGACTGGGCCAGTACCGCGGTCGCATTGGCGCCCAGGGTCTGGATCGTGCCGCTGCTGGTGACCGAAACGAGGCCGCCGTCACCGCCGCCCGCGCCTTGGCCGCCGATGGCATTGCTGGCCGCGCCGCCCTTGACGCTGAGGCCGCCCGAGACGGCAAAGCCGCCCGAACCGCCGCCACCGCCGATCGACTGCGCCAGCACTGCCAGCGAACCGTCGCCGCGTGTGCCGATATCGCCCGCGTTGTCGATGGATACCACACCGGCCGAACCGCCCGCGCCGCCCGAACCTGCGCCGACTTCCGAGCTGGCATCGCCTTCGAGGGCGAGGCCCGCGCCGACCGAGAAGCCGCCCGAACCGYCGCCGCCGCCGATCGACTGGGCCTGTACCGCAATCGACATCGCGCCTTCGGTGACGATCGTGGCATTCACCGAGTTGACCAGCGTGACATCGCCCGCCGAACCCGCCGTGCCGCCGTCACCGCCGATGGAGCTGTTCGCCGCGCCGCCCTTGGCCAGCGCACCGCTGACCGCGAAGGCGCCGTTGCCGCCGCCGCCACCAATCGACTGCATCAGCACCGCCGTCGCGTTGGCGCCCTGCGTCAGGATCGTGCCGTCGTTGTAGAGCGAGACCGTGCCCGCCGAACCGCCGCTGCCCGCGCCGCCGCCGATGGCGTTGGACAGCGTGCTGTCGCTGCCACCCGCGAGGCCCGCGCCGACCGCGAAGCCGCCCGAGCCGCCGCCGCCGCCGATCGACTGCGCGAAGACCGCCACGGCGCCGTCGCCGCTGGTCTGGATCAGGCTGTAGTTGTTGACGCCGACATTGCCGCCGTCACCGGCCGCACCGCCGGCGCCGCCGCCGACCGAGGAGGTCGCGCCTTCGGACAGCGAGAGCGCGCCGCCCGTGGCGAAGCCGCCCGAACCGCCGCCGCCGCCGATCGACTGGGCAAGGATCGCATAGCCGAAGTTGCCGGTGGTCACGACCGTGCCGGTCGAGCCGTTGGCGACTTCCACCGTGCCGCCGTCACCACCCGCGCCGCCGCTGCCGCCCACCGCGTCGCTGGCCGAAGCCGCCTTCGAGGCTGCCGCGCCCAGCGAGAAGCCCGCCGAGCCGCCACCGCCGCCGATCGACTGCGCCACGATGGCCGTGGAGCGATCGCCCAGGACTTGGATATTGCCCGTGGTCACGACCTTGACCGAACCGGCATCGCCGCCGACGCCGCCCGAACCACCCAAGCTGTTGGCGACCGCTTCCGAAGTGGAGGAGATCGTCAGCGAGCCGGAGAAGCCGCCGGTGCCGCCGCCGCCGCCGATCGACTGCGCAACCACGCCGTTCGATGCCGCGCCGAAAGTATAGATATCGCCAGTGTTCTGCACGGTGACCGTGCCGGCATTCTGGCCGGAACCGCCCGCGCCGCCGGTGGCGCTCGATGCCGCCTTTTCGCCGAGCGCCAGCGTGCCTGCCACGGCAAAGCCGCCCGAACCGCCGCCGCCGCCGATCGACTGCGCCAGCACGCCGTCGGACAGCGCGCCGTGGGTCTGGATCAAGGCACTGGTGGAGACGAGGACATTGCCGCCCACGCCGCCGTCGCCGCCCGAACCGCCGGTGACTGCGCTCGCGCCCTCACCGTCCGAAGCCGCCGCCAAGCCGAGCGAGAAGCCGCCCACGCCGCCGCCGCCGCCGATCGACTGCGCGACGACTGCCGCCGAGCCATTGCCCAGCGTACCGAGCGCCCCGCTCAGGGTCAGGTCGAGATTGCCCGCGTCGGAGCCCACTCCGCCCGCGCCGCCGACCGAGCTGACCGCCGAGCCACCGCCCAGCGCCGCCGCAAGGCTGCCCGAGAAGCCGCCCGCACCGCCGCCGCCGCCGATCGACTGGGCCAGCACCGCATTGGTGGCGTCGCCCGAGGTCAGGATCTGGCCCGCCGAAAGGACCGTGACATTGCCCGCCGCATTGCCCGCACCGCCGGCACCACCGACGCTGTCGGACGCGCCCGCGCCCTTGGTGGCAATCGCGCCGGAGACCGAGAAGCCGCCGGTGCCACCGCCGCCGCCGATCGACTGCGCGACGATGCCGCGGCTGTGATCGCCATCGACCTTGATGTTGCCGATCGAGGTCACGGTCACATCGTCGGCCGAACCGGACGATCCACCCGCACCGCCGGTCGAGCTGGACACCGCATCCGCGCCCGAAAGGGCGAGGCCCGCCGAAACCGAGAAGCCGCCGTTGCCGCCGCCCCCGCCGATCGACTGCGCGACCACGCCGGTGGAATTGGCGCCGTGAGTGAAGATGTCGCCGGTATTGGCCACGTCCACCGTGCCGGCGTTGCCAGCCGATCCGCCCGCGCCGCCGCCGATAGTCGAGTTCGCCTCGCCCTCGACGCTCAGCGCGCCGCCGACCGAGAAGCCGCCCGAACCGCCGCCGCCGCCGATCGACTGCGCCAGGATCGCACCCGATTGCGCGCCGAACGTCTCGATGCCGCCGGTGTGCGTGACGCTGACATTGCCTGCGTCGCCTGCCGAGCCGCCGTCACCGCCGGTCGATTCCGCGGTCGCGCCGCCGCTGCTGGAGAGCGCCGCGCCGACGGCGAAGCCGCCAGCGCCGCCGCCGCCGCCGATCGACTGCGCCAGCAGCGCTACCGATGCGGCGCCCTTGGTGACGACATTGCCGTCCACCGCCACGCTGACGTCACCGGCATTGCCCGAGGATCCGCCGGCGCCGCCGCCGGTCGCCGATTCTGCGTCGCCCTCGATCGAGGCACCGGCGCCGACGGCAAAGCCGCCCGAACCGCCGCCGCCGCCGATCGACTGCGCCACCACGCCGCGCGCCTGGGCGCCGTCGGTCTGGATATCGCCCTGGACCGAAACGCTCACCGTTCCGGCATTGCCCGAGGAGCCACCGGCGCCGCCGGTCGAATCCGAGGCCGCGCCGCCCGAGGAGGAGAGCGCTGCGGAAACCGAGAAGCCGCCGACACCGCCACCGCCGCCGATCGACTGCGCCAGCACGCCATTGGCCGCCGCGCCCGCAGTAATGATCGTGCCGGTCTGCTCAACCGTGACATCGGAAGCCGAACCGGCCGCCCCGCCCGMACCGCCGCCGACGCTGGACTTGGCATCCGAATCCATCGAGGCGCCGAGGYCCACGGCAAAGCCGCCGACACCGCCGCCGCCGCCCACCGACTGCGCAAAAATGCCGTTGGCCGAAGCGCCGGAGGTCTGGATATCGCCGTCATGGCTGACCGAAACCGTGCCCGCGCTGCCGCCCGCGCCAGCCGAACCGCCGACGCTGGTGCTGGTCGCCCCGCCTTCGAGGCTGAAGCCCGCGCCGACCGAGAAGCCGCCCGAGCCGCCGCCGCCGCCGACCGACTGCGCGAAGATGCCGTTGGAATTGGTGCCGCTGGTAACGATCGTCCCCACGTCGGAAACGAACACGTCCGCACCGTCGCCGGCGGTGCCGCCTTCGCCGCCGCCGACGCTCGATTCCGCATCGCCCTTCATGGATGCGCCAAGGCCCACGGCGAAACCGCCGTTGCCGCCGCCGCCGCCCACAGATTGGGCCAGGATGCCGTTGGCATTGGCGCCGCTGGTGCCGATGTCGCCCGTGCGGTCCACGGTGACGGTGCCGGCATTGCCGCCGCCGCCGCCAGAGCCCCCCACGCTGTCGCTGGTCGCCGTACCGTCGAGGCTGAGGCCCGCACCGACCGAGAAGCCGCCGTTGCCGCCGCCGCCGCCSACCGACTGCGCGAAGACGCCGTTGGCCTGGTCACCCAGTGTGACGATCGTGCCGGTTCCGGTCACGGTCACATCGCCCGCGTCCGAGCCGGTGCCCGCGCCGCCGCCGCCGACCTTGGAATCCGCGTCGCCCTTGATCGAGACGCCAAGGCCCACGGCAAAGCCCCCGTTACCGCCGCCGCCGCCGATCGACTGGGCAAGAATGCCGTTGGAACCGGTGCCCTTGGTCTGGATATCGCTGTCCGCATGGACCGAGACGTTGCCCGCCGTCGCGCCGCCCGCACCGGCACCGCCAACGCTGGTGGACGAGGAGCCGCCCTCGCTGGAGAAGCCCGCGCCGACCGAGAAGCCGCCATTGCCGCCGCCGCCGCCGACCGACTGCGCGAAGATACCGGCTGCCGCCGCGCCTTCGGTCCAGATCGTGCCTTCGGTGGTGACCGCAACGTCGCCCGCCGTGCCGCCGAGCGAACCGGCGCCGCCGCCAACGCTCGATTCCGCGTCCCCCTTGATGGAGACGCCGAGGCCCACGGCGAAACCGCCCGATCCACCGCCGCCGCCGACCGACTGGGCGAAGACGCCGTTGGAACCATCGCCCTTGGTGGTGATGCCTTCACGCGCCACGACAGCGACGTTGCCGGCGTTGCCGCCCGATCCGCCGCCGCCGCCAACGCTGTCGCTGGTGGAATCGCCTTCCGCGCTGAAGCCGGCACTGACCGAGAAGCCGCCGGTGCCGCCGCCGCCGCCCACCGACTGCGCCAGCACGCCGTTGGAGGCCGCGCCTTCGGTGTAGATCGTGCCGGTGGTGTCCACGCTGACATCGTCGGAATTGCCCGCCGCGCCGCCTTCGCCGCCGCCGACGCTCGACGATGCGTCGCCCTTGATCGAGACGCCCGCGCCTACCGAGAAGCCGCCGTTACCGCCGCCGCCGCCGACCGACTGGGCGAACACGCCATTGGCGATATTGCCGCTGGTCTGGATCTTGCCGACATTGACGACCTCCACGGTCAAGGCGTTGCCGCCCGCGCCGCCGCTGCCGCCCACCTGGTTCGAGGCTGCGTCGCCCTCGCCCGAGAACGCACCGCCGACCGAGAAGCCGCCCGAACCGCCGCCGCCGCCGATGGACTGCGCCAGAATGCCGTTGGAACCCGTTCCCGATGTGACGACGGAGTAATCCAGGATCGCTGCATTGGCGCCCGCCGTGGCGGAGACGCTGACCATCCCGGCATCGTTGCCGCTGCCGCCATTGCCGCCGACGCTTTGGGTGTCGGAATCGCCCTTGGCAGACAGGCTGGCGCTGACGGAGAAACCACCATTGCCGCCGCCGCCGCCGACAGACTGCGCGAAAATGCCGTTGGCCAATTCGCCGGTGGTCTGCACGGTGCCGAGGCTGGTCACGTCGACATGCCCGGCAAGGCCGCCGCTGCCACCCGTGCCGCCGCTGCTGTTGCCGATCGACTGGCCTTCGACCGTGGCCGAGGCGGTCAGGCTGAAGCCGCCGTTACCGCCGCCGCCGCCGATCGACTGGGCCTGAATGCCCGCCGCAAGGTTGCCCGAAGTGGCCACATTGCCGGTCGAGTTCAGCGAGACGTTGCCCGCCGTGTTGCCGGTACCGCCCGAACCGCCGATGCCGACGGCCACTGCATTGCCCACGGACAACGAGAGCGCGCCGGCGAAGCCGCCATTGCCGCCGCCGCCGCCAACCGACTGCGCAAACAGGCCTACCGCGCTGGCGCCGCTGGTCGAAATATCGCCGGTGCTGACGAGCGAGACATCGCCCGCCTCGCCGCCCGAACCGCCCTTGCCGCCAATGGCGACCGAAGCCGAAATGCCGTCGCTGCTGGTCGTCAGCGTGCCGGAAATGGCGAAACCGCCGTTACCGCCGCCGCCGCCGATCGACTGGGCCAGAATGCCGTCCGCCTGGTCGCCCAGCGTGGTGATATTGCCTGCGGAGACGACGGAGACCGCCTTGCCCGCGCCGCCCGAGCCGCCCGAGCCACCGAGCGCCAGCGCCGCCGATGCGTATTGCGCGCCTGCGACAGCGACCGAGAAGCCGCCGTTGCCGCCGCCGCCGCCGACCGACTGCGCGAAGATGCCGTTGGAGAGCGTGCCCTCGGTGTAGATGTCGCCGGTGTTCGCCAGCGTGACCGTGCCGGCATCGTTGCCGGTGCCGCCAGTGCCGCCGAACGAGAGCGCCGCCGCGCCGTACTGCGCGCCCGCCACGGCGGCCGAGAAGCCGCCATTGCCACCGCCCCCGCCGATGGATTGCGCGACGAGGCCGCTTGATTGGTCGCCCAGCGTGCCGATCTGGCCAGTGGACGTCAGTGTTACGTCGCCCGCCGTGCCGCCCGCGCCGCCCTTGCCGCCGAAGCCGATGGCGACCGCGCCGTACTGGCCGCCCGCCGCGCTGACGCTCCAGCCGCCATTGCCGCCGCCGCCACCGATGGACTGGACTTGCGCGCCGGCGCTGAAGTCGCCCTTGGTGACGATGTCGCCGGTGTTGGTGAGATCAGCGTCGCCCGCCGCGCCGCCGGTGCCCCCGGTGCCGCCAAACCCAATCGCTGCTGCGCCATACTGTGCGCCCGCGGCGCTGACGGAGAAGCCGCCGTTACCGCCGCCGCCGCCGACCGACTGCGCGAACAGGCCCTGCGAATAGTTGCCTTCGGTCCAGATGTCCCCGGTCGAAACGAGCGTGACATCGCCCGCCGCGCCGCCCGTGCCGCCGTTACCGCCGAAGGAAAGGGCAACGGCGCCGAACTGGGCGCCCGATGCAGAGATCGCGAAGCCGCCGTTACCGCCGCCGCCGCCGATGGACTGCGCGCGCACGCCGGCCGAGAAGTCGCCCGACGTCGTCAAGTCGCCATCGGAATCGACCGAAACATCGCCCGCGGAACCGCCGACGCCGCCCGAGCCGCCCATCGACAGGCTGACCGCGCCGAACTGGCCGCCCGCCGCCGAGATGGCGAAGCCGCCGTTGCCGCCGCCGCCGCCCAGAGACTGGGCGAAGATCGCATCGGCATTGTCGCCGAGAGTCTGAATGTCGCCAATGCTGCGGATGCCGACATCGCCCGAGGAGCCACCGTCGCCGCCCTCGCCGCCGAACGAAGCGGAAATACCGCCGCCCTGGCCGCCCGAAGCCGCGATGGCGCCGCCGCCGTTGCCGCCGCCGCCGCCGACCGACTGTGCGAACAGGCCTTGCGCGCTGTCGCCCTCGGTCAGGATGTTACCGGTGCTGACAAGAGTGACCTTGCCGCCGGTGCCACCATTGCCCGCGCCGCCGCCGAACGCCAGCGAGGCCCCGCCTGCCCAGCCGCCGCTGGCCGAAATCGCCAGGCCGCCGTTACCGCCGCCGCCGCCGACCGATTGTGCGAGGATGCCCGCCGAAGCCGCACCCTGCGTCCAGATGCCGCCGTCCGAAGTGACCGAAACTTCGTCACCGTTGCCGCCATTGGCGCCCGCGCCGCCCATGGAAACGCCCGCGGCGCCGATCCCGCCGCCCGAAACTGCGGCCGAGAAGCCGCCATTACCGCCGCCGCCGCCAATCGACTGGGCGAGGATGCCATTGGAGAGAGCGCCGATCGTGGTGATCGTGCCGGTGCTGTCCACCGTCACCTTGCCGGCCATGCCGCCATTGGCGCCGCTACCGCCGAATGCCGCCGACATCGCGCCGACGCCGCCGGCCGAGCCGGACACCGCGAAGCCGCCGTTGCCGCCGCCGCCGCCGACCGATTGCGCGAATACGCCGTTGGAGCTGGCACCCTCGGTCGCGAGATCGCCGGTCGAGGAGACATAGACGTCATCGCCCGCCCCGCCATTGCCGCCGCCGCCGCCGAACGTCAGGCTGACAGCGCCTGCAGCGCCGCCTGCCAGGCCGACCGCGAAGCCGCCGTTACCGCCGCCGCCGCCGATGCTTTCGGCGAAGATCGCGTCGGACTGAGTGCCCTTGGTGGAGATATTGCCAACCGAAACGACCCTGACGGTCGAACCGTCGGAACCCGCACCGCCAACGCCGCCGAAAGTCGACGTGATCGCGCCGACACCGAGGGCCGCGCTGGCCGCGAAACCGCCGTTGCCGCCGCCGCCGCCGACCGACTGCGCGAAGATGCCGCGCGACTGTTCGCCTTCGGTGGTGATCTGCGTGGCACTGGCGACATCGACGAGGCCGCCCGTGCCGCCCACGCCGCCCGCGCCGCCATAGCTCATCGTCAGCGATCCGCCGAGCGAGGCGCCCGCGGCGACCGAGAAGCCGCCATTGCCGCCGCCGCCGCCGACCGAGCTGGCGAAGATACCGTCGGAAAGGTCACCCTTGGTGGCGATGGAGCCCTGAAGGCCAAGACGCACCGCACCGCCCGAGCCGCCCGAACCGCCCGAACCGCCGAACGCGATGGAGGCCGTCGCGCCAAGGCCCGCGGAGGCCGAAAGCGCGAAGCCGCCGTTGCCGCCGCCGCCGCCGACCGACTGCGCGAAGAGGCCTGTCGAACGCTCGCCAAAGGTCTCGATATAAGCCGAGCCCATGCTCGAACTGGCCGTGGTGCAGGCCGAATTGGTGTTGACGCAAATGTCGCCGCCGGCGCCGCCGCCGCCGCCCGAACCGCCGAAAGCGGCGCTCACGAAGAGCCCCGCCGAAACCGCCGAACCGCCGTTGCCGCCGCCGCCGCCGATGGACTGCACGAAGATCGCCGTCGCATCGTCGCCCGAGGTCGACACGAGGCCGGTCTGGTTGAGAACGACCTTGCCGCCCTGGCCGCCGTTGCCGCCGTCACCGCCGATGGCGAGCACGCCCGTCGTCGAGCCGCCGTTGCCGCCGCCACCGCCGATGGACTGGGCGATGATACCCAGCGCCTTGTCGCCCTTGGTGGTGATCGTGCCGCTGTTCGAAACGGTGACCACGCCGCCGTTGCCGCCGCCGCCGCCCGATCCGCCGATGGAGATCAGGCCGGTGGAGCTGCCGCCGTCGCCGCCGCCACCGCCGACCGACTGGGCCTGGATACCGATCGAGCGTACCCCGGCAGTCGAGATCGAGCCGCCATTGGTCACCGAGACATTGCCGCCGGGGCTGGTGCCTGCGCCGCTACCGCCGATGCCGACGAGCCCGGTCGAATTGCCGCCCGCGCCGCCGCCGCCGCCCACCGATTGCGCGAAGATCCCGCGGGCGTAGTCGCCCGTGGTCTTCAACGCGCCCTGGTTGTCGACAATGACGGTGCCGCCAAGGCCGCCGCTCGCCCCCTTGCCGCCCAGCCCCACGAGACCGACCGAGCCGGAGCCCGAACCGCCGCCACCGCCGACCGACTGCGCGAAAATCGCATCCGCCCAGGCCCCGGACGTGGTGATCGAACCGCCCGAGGTCTGCGTGATCTGAACCAGCCCGCCATTGCCGCCGCCCGCGCCGGACCCACCCAGAGACACCAGGCCTCCGGTGCCCGAAGCCGAGCCGCCGCCGCCGCCGATGGACTGCGCGAAGATGCCCTTGCCAGATTCTCCCGTCGTCACCATCGTGGCGCCCGAAGACACCGTGACGGTGCTGCCGTTGCCGCCGCCCGCGCCGGTACCGCCCAGCGCCGCGAGACCGCCGGTGACGCCCGCACTGCCGCCGCCGCCGCCGATCGACTGGGCCATGACACCGTAGGAGCCGAGGCCCGCGGTGGATACGAAG
Source organism: Novosphingobium sp. YAF33 (assembly GCF_052113265.1). Classification (NCBI taxonomy): domain Bacteria; kingdom Pseudomonadati; phylum Pseudomonadota; class Alphaproteobacteria; order Sphingomonadales; family Sphingomonadaceae; genus Novosphingobium; species Novosphingobium sp. YAF33. Next base: position 2,863 of record NZ_JBFRCW010000005.1, on the reverse strand, counting down.
GCGCCTTCGGCAATGGCGATGTTGACCGTGCCGGCATCGCTGCCCTGGCTGCCGGCGCTGCCCAGCGCGACTGCGCCGATGGTCGTGCCACCGTTGCCGCCACCGCCGCCGACCGACTGTGCGAAGAAGCCATGGGCATAGTCGCCGGTCGTCTTCGTGGAGGAATTGGCGCCTGCGGTGATCGTGGCATTGCCGCCGGGGCCGCCTGCACCGCCCGAGCTGGAATCGGCGAAGACGCCGCCGCTGGTACCGCCGCTGCCGCCGGATCCGCCCACCGACTGCGCGAGAACGCCGTGCGCGCCTTCGCCAGAGGTCTGGACCACGCCGTTCTGATTGACGACGACGTCGCCGCCCTTGCCGCCGAAGCTGCCCCCGCCACTGGACGCGACGAGGCCGTAGCTGTCGCCGCCGCTACCCGCCGTGCCGCCCAGGCTCTGGGCGAGGATGCCGATGGAGCCCGCGCCGCTGGTGGCTACGGTGCCGTTGTTGGTGGCACTCGCATTGCCGCCCACGCCCGGCGAACCGCCACCCGAGCCACCGCCGGAAAGGAACCCGTCGCCGCCCGCACCGCCCTTGCCGGCCGAGCTGCTGACCAGGATGCCGTAAGCGCTGGTGCCCGTGGTCACCACATTGGCAGTGCTGACCAGGCTGACATTGCCGCCCACGCCAGCCGTGCCACCGGTGCCGCCGTCCGATCCGAGATAGCCGTCGCCGCCGTTGCCGCCGTTGCCGCCGATGCTCTGAACGATGACCGCAGCCAGGCCGCTGGACTGGGACGAGATGGTGCCCGAAATGTTATCGGTGATCGCCGGGCCATTGGCACCCGAACCGCCGTCGCCTGCCGATATGAACAGCAGGCCTATATGTCCGTTGCCGCCGCCGCGGCCGCGCTGGACGTTGCGGTAGGTGCTGTCGCCGGGATTGCTCGGCAGCGAAATCGGGTCGGCGCCGGTCGCATTCGCCGCCGGGGCGATCGAGGTGACGACCGCGTTTTCGCTGATCTTGTCGTTGACCGAATTGGACAGCTTGACCGAAGTCACGACGCCGTTGGTATCCGTCTGGACTTCGGTAACGGTGTAAGTCGTGCCGGAAACTTCGAACGTCTGGCCGACTTCGCTTGCCAGCAGGATGACGTTGTCGGCATCCGTCTTCACTTGCGCGGGTGACAGCTGTTCGGTCACCGTTTCGAAGGCCCCGGTGACGGGGTTCTTGATCTGCGCGCCTACCGGAGGCGTGACGATCGGGGTGGGGGTAGGTGTGGGGGTCGGGCTGGGCGCCGGAGACGCCTGGGCCCAGGCCTGGACCGGCATCACGCCGCTCATCACCATCATCGCTGCAAGAGTGGCGACCGAGGCGCTTGCGCGCCAGGTGCGCGCGCGGCGCGCTTCACCCTTGCTCGCGGTGGAACGGCCAGCGAAAGGTTCAGAAGTGTTCACGGTAAGCCCCCAGGGTGCCTATTCGGCAAGTCGCCCCGGCCCCGCCCCTCGGGAGCGGGATTCCCGTGCTGTACGCCAGCTCTGGCGCAGCAGGAATCCGGAACAACACATAGAAAATGACGAAATAATTTCCTGCTTATCAGCGTGTTAGGAAATTATTTCCGATTGGTTTCGGCGCCCCGATGCGCCGAGTCCGCCCTTCCCGCGCCGCATGGACGGCGCAGGTTGGACGGCCTTCGATCCGGCAGGGATCAGGTCGCGCGGGTAACGGCGGCCAGAGCGTCCCACTTCGCCTGCGAGGCGATCTGCGCGTGGATGGCGGGCAGCGCACCGGCGTCGCGAAGGCGCAGGAACTGCTCGGCCGAAAGCGCTTCGAAGCGGGTCCGGTCGATGGTCCGGAATTCCACCAGCAGGCTGGGCTCGGCAGCTTCCGGTGCCGTGTAGTGAACGCGCTTGATCTCGAACAGGTCAAGCTCGTCCAGCAGCGCGATCAGCACGCCGGTACGGGCCTGTGCGGCCTCGTAGCTCTCGCAAAAACGCAGCGCCTGCAGCGTCAGTTCGGTCGGCTCGGCGCCTTCGAACAGACGGACCGCATCTTCAGCATCCTTGTCGCCGACCCGGCCCGAAGCGTGGTCGAGGCAGAGGATCAGGCGATCACTGCCTTCGTCGCGCGCGAAAACGAAGGGGTAGCGGCGCAGATAGGCCGGGATGTAAGCGCCATTCTGATAGCGGCCCTCGGATACGAACAGGTTGTGCTCGGCTTCCAGGCCGGTGACGGCGTAGGGCTGACGATCTTCGCCGAAGAACAGGATCGGATAGTCGAGTCCGGCCCGCTCGAACTCGTCGACCGTCAGTTGGACCATCGGCGCGCCGGCTGCGAAACCGAAGTCGGTCGGCGCGACGATCACAGCCGCATCGGCGTGCGTCGCGCTGTTGACCGGGCGCGGGTCCCGATAGAGCGGAAGGCTGCCATTGACCTGCGGCCCACTCGTTGCCGGCGCCGCGGTGCCAGCGCTCTTGCGATTCTTCTGCTTGGATTCCGTCATGTGCCCCACCAAAAATCTAACCCCATTTCGTCATTGCCGGACGGATCGCACCCCAAATTGCTAATCCGCCGTAAATCAATGACTTACAGGCATTGCGCGCCTTTCAAAGGTAAATGGGCGCGCAAGCATGTAACGCGGCGGGCCTATCCACATGTCCGCACTCCCTTGCAATAAGGAAGTTTACGTAGCGMTTTTATGTCGACGGATTAATCGTTTGGCAGGTCCTTCATGCGATCGTGTCCCAGGACGTGGTGTAGCTGAAGGCTGAGGTGGTCACCGTGATTTTCGGGTAGGTTTGGGTTGTGAAGCTCAAACCTGACGGAAGGAATCACGATGACCGATCCGATGATGCACTTGCGTTCGCTGGTAGAGAAGGCCCCC